>JALLOH010000001.1 GCA_027717655.1 Acidobacteriia bacterium AH_259_A11_L15 | reverse complement strand
GGCCTGGAGGGCGCCATGTACGCTCTGCTGGTCAGCGGCCTGATGCGCGGCCTGCGCAAGTCCGACACCGAGCCGGCCGACGTGATCGCCTTTCTGAATCGCCGCCTTGCCTTCCGCTCTATCCCCGGCAAGTTCGCCTGCCTGCTCTACGCCGCAGTCGACCTGCAAACCCGCCAGTTGACCCTGGCCAACGCCGGCCTGCCCTTCCCCTTTCTCCTCCGCGACGGCATCGCCACTCGCATCCAGGTGGCTGGCATCCCGGTGGGAATGTTCGACACCTGCGACTACGAGCAGGCCGTCGTCACCCTCCGCCCGGGGGATCGCCTGCTGCTTTTCACCGATGGGCTCTCTGACTCGCTGGAAGTCTTGCGCCCCCGCCAAGGCGACGGCGAAAAGCAACTCGCCGCTTTGTTCGCCAAACCTGCCTCCACCTCAGCCACCGCCCTGGGCGACGCCTTCTTGGCTCGGCTGCGCCCCGCCCGCAAATCCGCTCGCCCCCAGGACCTCCACGACGACGCCACCTTCCTCCTCCTCGACGTTCACTAAACCCTTCTCTGTTATCCTGAACGGAGTCTGTCTCCCGGCAAGTCTGGAATCTGCCTTAGCTTTTTCGTCGCTGCCGGCGCCGCGCGGGGCTCGCGACCGCCAGGGGCACTCACGGATGGAGCAAATTACGATGCCGGGATTATCAGCGCCCAGGCTCCTACGCGCACAATCAGCCAAATCGTTCCCCACATCCACAGGGACCGCACCCGCGGGCCCCGGAGGGAACGCCTAGCTCCGGCCGCAATCACACGGCACGGTTCAACACCTGAGCGGGTCTGGGTAGGGCAGGGGTTTACCCCTTGCCGCTTTTGAAAGTCTGTTCTTTCTGAAACAGGTAGATTTAAGGGGAGGTTGGTTTGCGCTTCAACCGCACGGCGTGGTTCAAGACCCAAAGGGGACCTACGAGCAAGTGCGTCAGGTTGGAAAAAAACGCCGGCGAGCGCTTCTCGTAAATCCCGTGCCCCATGAACTGGAACACCCAGCCGACCAGGAACACCCCCAGCGCCACCCGCCAGTCCAGCAACCGCGCCCCGAAATAAATCGCCGCCGACGCCGCCACCATCGCCGCGCCCAGCCTCGTGTCCAGCCACAAGTAGGCGGCCCCGGCCACCACCACCAGCAGCAGCGCCGCTTCGACGGGGAACTCTCCCACGCGGAACACCGGCACCGCCAGCAGCCCCAGCAGGCCGGCGATAATCAGCGGAATCCCCACCATATGGCACCACTTGTTGCCCGCCGTGCGATGGTGCTCCTCATAATTCGCCCAGAGACGATCAAGCCTGCCAGCCATTACCCTCTCCTTTCCTCGAACTGCTGGAATTTCGCCAGCTCCACCTGGAAACGGTACACCAGCAGCCGCCTCGGCGCCTCCTGGGCGGCGAGAGGAACACACAAGAGGAGGGAAGCAGCCAGGACGAGTCTGCCCATCGCGTTGGCTCCTTGGGGATGGAGTGAGGTCATCCTAGGGAGCACAGGGCGGAAAGTCAACGCCGGCCTCGGTTTGACTTTGCCAGCAGGGCGGCGTAGCATCGGCAAACTTTGACGCGAGGCGGTATGAACCCTTTCGTCAACTGGCGGGCGGGGGACTTCCAACACCAGGCTGTCGAGTTCTGCGAGTTCGCCCGTGCCACCTATGGCCTCGATCTCGACTACGCCCAGGGCACCGTCTCTCAACTCGAGAAGTTGATTGGTTCGAACTTCGGCCCCGGCTCCGCCGACCAGAACGCCACCCTCATCGTCGGCATGGGCTGCTATTTGGGCGAGGTCATCATCCGCCACCACGGCGGCGCCTGGCACGCCGACGAGGAGTTCTTCCGCTCCCCGGCCGTGGTCATCAAGGGCAAGCTCCAGACGCACACCTTCCCCCTCTCGCGCGTCTGGCAGCGCTTCGAGTACGGGTCCGAGCGCTCCCTTACCGCCTACTACAGCGAAGTCCGCCGCACGGTCTCCCGGTTCTAGGCCTGGGTCTTCTGTTGCGGCTTGATCACCGCCGCCATGGCCAGTCCCGCCAGCAGCCAGGCCGAGAGATGGAACATGAAGTAGACAAAATGAAATCCCCCCGGATGGTGCCACCAGATCAAATACGACAACTGCACGAAGAACGTAGCGAACAGCCCCAGCAGCCAGATGTACCCCACCCGCAAGCCGTAGGAGCCAAGCTGGGGGAGCGCCGGTTTCATCAGCAGCACCACCAGCAGCGCCGAGAGCAGGAAGTGAAAGAAACCCTGCATCATCGTCCACGGACTGTTGGGGTCGATTCCCTCAGCCCGATAGAATAGGTGACCGATGGGACCCCTCGAATGCTTCTGCACGTATTCCGGGTCTGTGACGTCACCTCCTTCCGGCGGGGCAGGGAAGTAATACGCCCCGCTTGGAGTTTCAACTTCTCGCAGCGTCTCGATAACCGCTTGCTCGTTGGGGAGAGCAGAAACCGACCAATGGCCAAATGGAAGTACGGTCCAGAAGACAAATCCCCAAAGGAACAGCACCACGCCACCTACAACAGCTCCCAAGGCCAACCGTCCCGTCATAGCCTTCCTCCTTTTCCGTGAGGCGCCAGGATGTTTTGCGTCGCCGATAGATTCCGCGAACCTGGCCGCCTCCAACCGTGTGAAGTTGTTTCTCTCTCTGGGCTTATTTTTCTGTAGGGAAACCCGCCTCCGACCAGGCTCGCCAGCCGCCCCACATCGAGGCCACGTTCTGGTAGCCCATCTTCTTCAGGTTGTCGGCGGCCAGCGCCGACCGGTACCCGCCCCCGCAGTAGAGCACCACGGGCGTCTCCGTATCCGGCACCAGCTTCTCGATGTCCCGCTCCAGGATGCCCTTGCACACCGACGCCGCCCCCGGCAGATGGCCGCGCGCGTACTCCTCCGCTTCCCGCACGTCCACCAGCCGCAGCTTCTCGCCGGTGTCGAGCTTTTCTTTCACCTGCTCGATGGTAAGCTCCGGCACCTGCTTCCGCGCCTCTTCCACCAGCGCTAGGAACCGCGGGCTGTGCTGCTTGGCCATCCTCAGTCGCGCCCCGAGGTCTTGGATCGCGCCGCCGCCTCGGCCAGCCCCGCTTTCTCCAACGCCTCCTGGTTGGCTCGCGCGAGCCGCGCCACGTCGAACAGCAGGTAGATCACCTGCGCCGTCGCCCGCAGGATAACGAAGGTCAACCCGCCCAACAACACGCTCAGGAGGGCCCGGGAGTACCGCAGCTTGTCGTCCGCTTCCGCGTAGAGAACGATCAGCACCCCGAACACCACACCCACCACCGCCGCCCCGAATCCCAGGAACGAGAGCAGCTTCGCGTAGAAGCGCAGGATCAGGTATTTCCCCCGCTCCGGCTGCCGCCGGCGCTCATAGGCTTCCGGCATCCCGACCCTCCTCGACTCCGGTTCCCCGCAAAGCCCGGGCGGGGCGGGGAACCGACCTTGCGGCCCAGTCTAGGCCAGGCGCTTTCCGAAACGCAAGCCGGGACGCGCTTCTCCCACGCCGGGCAAAGCATCCTCACCGGCCTAACTCTTCTCTTGTCATTCCGAACGAAGTGAGGAATCTGCTTTTCCACTTGCGGCGGTGGTGCCCGCGTTGCCTATCGCTGGTCCCCAGCAGCGGATGTTTCTTGACAAGCCTGGGGTCGCGACCTACGATGCTGCTGATATGTCGGGTTCTTCATTCTGCGGTTCCCGTAAGAGGTTCGCGCGGCGCTTCGTTCGTCAACCCGCTGGGTCCAGGTCTCCGGCAGATCCGACTCATCCCGGCGCCCAAGGGGGAAGGGAAAATGTCTTCGTACCGAAGCATTCTTAGCCTGCTGGTAGTGTGTTTCATTGCTGCGGCCCTCCCGGCAGCCCTTGCTCAGGAAGAGAGTGGCCAGGCCCCCGTCTCCCCGATTCTCCGACAGGACTCGGAAAAGGAGACTCTGATCAAAGAGCTGCTGGAGTTGTCTGGCCTGAGGGCCCAACTTCAATACATACGGGGCAACGTCCTTTCTCGGCTTTCCCCGGGCCCTGGAGAGAGTAGGCAGGAATTTGAGGAACAGCGGCAGATTTTCGCGAATGCCTATGACCCCGGCAGGCTCTATGAGACCGTGCGCGGCTACTTGCGCCACCACGCCGACAAAGACCGCCTGCGCGCCGTGGTGGAGTGGTTGCGCAGCCCTTCGGCCCGGGAAATCACGGAAGTCGAAGTAGAGAATTCCGGTCCCGACGCCATGCAGGGTTTCCAATCTTTCGCCGCCCGCATCCGCCAGAACCCCCCACCCCAGCAACGGGTGGCCTTGATGCGGCGCTTCCAACGGGCTTCGCGCGCCCTGGAGCAAGCCCTGGAAACGGATATGGTTACTTTTCAAGGGATCATTGAAGCTGCCAGTCGAGGTCTCCCGCCCGGCCGGCGCCCCACGGCAGAGCAGCGCCAGCGACTGCTCGCCGAGATGCGAGCGCAATTGGACGTACAAATTGACCAGTATGGCCCCACTATCCTCTTGTACAACTACCAGGAGGCCTCGGACGAGGCGCTGGAAGACTATGTGATTTTCCTGGAGTCCGACGTGGGGCAGTGGTATGTGAACATCACGAACCGGGCCATGCTCTCAGCCATGTCGGCGGCAGCCCGGCGGGCCGGCAACGGCATGGCACAAGTCTTGGCCCGCGGAACCATCCGCTAGGGCGCTCTCTCACCCTCTCAGTAGTCCGGCCGGCTGCCTACCCGCATCTCTTCCGGCTTGAACTTCACCTTCAACTCGTTCCCCCTCGGGCCGCGGAACACAAACTCCACCCACTTGGTCCCCGGCGGCAACGTAGGCTCCCCGGCCTGCTGGCGAGGAAAGTAGAACGATATCCCTTCCCCCAGCCCGATCCCATGCCGCAGCACCCGTTCCGGCTTCCAGCGGGCCTTGTTTGAGGTTTTCAACTCGGCCCGCTCCCCCAGTTCTTTCGGGTTCAAGCCGGCGAAGATGTCCGAGACCTGCGGGGGGCGATCGCGGTACGGCCGCCCCTCCTCGTCGGTCATCCACAGCCGGTCGAGCGATTCGATCCCTGACTGCACCGGCGGCTTCACCACCCGCGCGGTTATGATGTAGTGTTCGGGGGATAGCTCCGGCGGCGGCGCTTGCGCCTCCGCCAGCACCGAGGAGATTTCCTTCAGCCGCGCCAGCGCCTGCTGGATGACCGCCGCCGAGCTCCACCGCACCCCGTACTCGGCCTCCACCAGCTCCGGCTCGATCCGGTCCGGCCGCTCCTCGAACACCCGCCGCGGCAGGTTCGGGCCTTCTCGGTAGACTGCCTTGCGCTCCCGCAGTCCATCCTGGAAGACCGCCAGCAGCCGCCCCGTCTGCTGCAAAAAGTTCACTTGCTTCCCCCAGGGAGAATCCGTCAGCACTTTCAATGCTTCTTCCTGTGTCCACTCGCCCGGCGGCTTGCTCTCCCAGGGCTCCGCCGCCCAGACCACCCCTGCCAGCAGCGCCGACAGAGTCAACACCGCCCCGGCTCTTCTTGTCTTTTCTTTTGGGCTCATCTCTATGCCCCTAGCAAGTTAGACGCGCCGAACTCGGTGGGGGTCAACCGCACCGCCAAGCGAGAGCCCGCAATTTTCTGGTAGGGCAGGCATTCTGGCTTGCCCTGCCTGCCCTGTCGGAGCGAAGCGGAGACCCCGAGCTTGTCGAGGGGAGCGAAGTCGAAGGGAGCGAAGCCGAAGGGTTTGTCCTTCTTGCCTGTTCTCTCACTTCAAGGCTGCCCAGTTCTGCCCCACCCCCACTTCCACCACCAGGGGCACTCGCAGGCGTTCCCCGCCGGGCAGCTCCACCCGTTCCATCGTGGCCTTCACCAACTCCTGGACCCGGGCCAGTTCTTCCGTCGGCACCTCGAACAGCAGCTCGTCATGCACCTGCAGCACCATGCGCGTCTGCAGCTTCTCCGCCTCCAGCTTCTGCTGAATCTCGATCATCGCCAGCTTGATCAGGTCGGCCGCCGTCCCCTGCAAGGGCGAGTTCAACGCCGTGCGCTCGGCAAAGTTCCGCTGGGCCGAGTTGCGCGCGTCAATCTCCGGGATGGGCCGCCGCCGCCCGAAGAGCGTCCGCGTGTACCCCCTCCTTCGCACCTCTTCCAGCAGTTGCTCCCGGAACTTTTTCACCCCGGCGTAGCGCCGGAAGTAGGCGTCGATGTACTTCTGCGCCTCCCGCGGCTCCATCCCCAGCCGCCGGGCCAGCCCGTAGGCGGTCAGCCCGTAGATGATCCCGAAGTTGATCATCTTGGCGACGCGCCGGTGCTCGCTCGTCTGCAGGAGCGGCGCCACCCCCAGCACCTCCTGCGCCGTCCGGGCGTGGATGTCGTCGCCGCGCTGGAACGCCTCCACCAGCACCGGGTCCGCCGACATGTGCGCCAGCACCCGCAGCTCGATCTGAGAATAGTCCGCCGCCAGCAAGTTCCAGCCCGGCTCAGCCACGAACGCTGCTCGGATGCGGTTCCCCAGCTCCGTGCGAATGGGAATGTTCTGCAGGTTCGGATCGGACGACGACAGCCGCCCCGTGGCCGTCCCTGTCTGGTGGAAGCGGGTGTGCAGGCGCCCGGTGCGCGGGTGGATCTTCGCCGGCAGCACGTCGATGTAGGTGGATTTCAGTTTCGCCAGCTCCCGGTAGTCCAGTACGCGCGCCGGCAACTCGTGCCGCGGCGACAGCTCCTCCAGTACGTCCGCCGCCGTCGAAGCCGTTTTCCCCTTGCCGCGCTTGCGCGGCATCGGCAGTTGCAGCTTCTCGAACAGGATTTCCGCCAGTTGCTTGGGCGAGTTCAGGTTGAATTCCCTCCCGGCCAGGCTGTAAATGCGCCCGGTCAGTTCACCGATTTCCTTTTCGAAGCTGGCCGACATTTCCTCCAGCGCCGTGGGGTCGATGCGGATGCCGGCCCGCTCCATCGCTGCCAGCACCCGGCTCAACGGCCGCTCGATGGTGTCGTAGACCGCCACCAGCTCCTGGGCTTCGAGTTCCGCGCGCAAGGCCGGCGCCAGGCGGCCCACGAAGTCGGCTTTTTCGGCTATCGAACCCGACAAGGGCTGATTCAATCGGCGTACCGCCACCTCGTCCAGCCCGTGCTTGGCCGTGGTCGGCTGGAGGAGATAAGAATAGAGCCCCGTGTCGTGGAGCACGCCCCGTAGCTCCACGCCGGCCGCCGCCAGCGCCAGCAGGGCTGCCTTCTGGTCGTGGAGCGTTTTTGGCCGGGCGGGGTCTTCCAGGAACTCTCGCACGGCCGCTAGCCACTGCGCGTGCTCCCCATCCAGGCTCAGCTCCCGGGCCGCGCCCGCCTGCCAGGAGAACCCCAGCCCCGTCAGGGTAAGGTCGAGCGGCGGCTCGCCTTGGCTCTCCACCCAAACCGCCAGCGGGGTGTCGCGTCTCGCGGCCAAGAGCTTTTTGAGCTCCGCCGGGGTCTTGAGTGCGCGGTAGTCAACCTCGGCCGACGCGACCGGGGCGCTTATCGAGAGCTGCTCCTTGAGCAGGGAAGTGAACCCGAGCTCGGAGTAAAGCGCCGCCAGCTCCTCCGGATCGCCCTCCCGGCGCTGCAAGCGCTCCAGGTCCAGTTCGAGCGCTAGGTCGGTGTGCAACTTGGCCAGTTGCTTCGAGAGGCGAATCATCTCCTGCTGCGTTTGCAGCGCTTCGCGGTAGTTTTTCTTCTTGACCTCGGCCGCCTTCTCCATCGCCGCTTCCACCGACCCGTAGGTGGTGATCAGCTCCCGCGCTCCCTTCTCTCCGATCCCCTTGGCTCCGGGAATGTTGTCGATGGCATCGCCCATCAGCGCTACCACGTCCACCACCCGCTCGGGCGGCACCCCGAAGTAGTTCTCCACTTCGGCTTCGTCGTAGAACATTTCCCGCGTGGGGCTGAAGACCTGCACGGGTCCTGAAGCTTCGGGAGCACCCCGGGTCTGCACCAGTTGCAACATGTCTTTGTCGGAGGTGACGATGACTACCTCCAGGCCCGCCGCCGCCGCCCGCTTGGCCAGCGTTCCGATGACGTCGTCCGCTTCGTAGCCCTCCTGCGCGATCATCGCCAGCCGCAGCCCTTCGCACAGCCGCCGGATGTAAGGCAGTTGCACTCGGAGATCGTCCGGCATCGGCGGCCGCTGCGCCTTGTAGTCCTTGAACAGCTCGTCCCGCACCGTCGGCCCCGCCGACTCGAACGCCACCGCCACGTAATCGGGCCGGTGCTCCCGCAAGAGCTTGCGCACCATGTTGGTGAAAAGGAACACGGCCTGCGTGGGGACCCCCGTCGGACTGGCAAAGCGCTGCGGGGTGGGGGCGTGGTAGGCCCGGAAGATGTAGCTCATGGCGTCGATAAGATAGATCCGCTTCCGGGATTCTTTCCAGGAGGCCATCGGGAGGGAGTATACCGCACGCCGCGGGCCGCCTTACGGGCCGCTTCCGGCGGGCGCCGGCCCCGTCAGTCGTCCTTCTTCTCTTCCAGGCGCAGGGATTGCGAGTAGTGGCGCCCGTTACGCAGCGCCGCGCAGTGGCAGCGGGCTCGCTCGCCGGGCTGGACGTCTTCGAGGGTGATCTTCTTGTGGCCGCGCTTGAGGGTGGTCTCCTTGTCGACCACGCAGAGAACCACCCGGCCGCCGCCGGTCCTGATCTCGAACCGGTTCTTTTCCGGCTCCACCTTGGTGATCACCCCGCGCAGGTCGTGATGGTGCGTGGGCTTGGACTCCTGCGCTGGGGTGGCTTGCTCTAGGACCAAAATTCACCTCAGTCGCTGTTGCGCAAGCAACACAACCCAGTCTGGAAGTGTTGCATAACAGACACAGGTAGCGGCTTGAGGCAATGGGTGGGTATCTTTGTATCCTGTTGAAAAACAATATGGTTTCCTTCTAGGACCCATTGTGGCAATATTCCTGCTTAACGAGAAGGAGGGGGATACGGTTGGTCGAATTCGAGCACACCATTGAAAGACCCGCCGCGGTCGGGGGCATCGGCCTGCACACGGGGGTAAGCTGCCAGCTCTCCTTGCTCCCGGCGCCCAGCGGAACGGGCGTGCTCTTCCGCAGGGTGGACCTGGACGGCTTCCAGGTGGAAGCCCGCGCCGCGAACATCGCCCGGGTCAGCTACGCCACCAGCCTGATGAAGAAAGGCGTGCTCATCTCCACCACCGAGCACCTGCTGGCCGCCCTGTATGCGGTGGGCATCGACAATGTCATTGTGGAGCTCGACAACCTGGAACTTCCCATCCTGGACGGCAGCGCCCGTCCCTTCTTGCAACTGATCGAATCGGCCGGTCGCAAGCGTCAACGCCGTCGGCGCCGCTACCTGCAAATCCTTCAGCCGGTCGAGGTCAGCGAGGGCGAGCCCGGCAGCGAGAAGTTCCGCGGCATCGGCGTCTATCCAGCCAACGGGGCCGCGGGCCTGGCGGTGGACTACACCATCGACTTCCGCCACCCGCTCATCGGTTGCCAGCGGCTGGACTTCGAGCTCAACGCGGCCAACTTCGCCCGCCTGCTCAGCGATGCTCGCACTTTCTGCTTCTACAACGAGGTGGAGCAACTGCGGGCGATGGGGTTGATCCGGGGCGGCTCGCTCGAGTGCGCCGTGGTGCTGACCGGGGAGGGCTTGATGAACAGCGACGGCCTGCGCCACCCGGACGAATTCTGTCGCCACAAGACGCTGGACCTCATTGGCGACCTGGCCTTGGTGGGCCGTCCGCTGGTCGGACGAGTCGTCGCCTCTCGCGCGGGTCACGCGCTGCACACCGCCCTGGTGCTGAAGCTCCTCCGCATGCGCTCGGCCTGGCGGGAAGTCACGGCCGCCGAGCTTTCCCGGAACGGCTTCTTCGCCTAGCTACGGGCTTCTCGCTTATTGGGGCGGAATCGGCCGCGGGATGGTGTAGTCAACGCTCAGCTCCCGCAGGAATTGCAGCAGGTCGGCGCGCTCCTGTGCGGTGAGCTCCACCGGCGGGAGCAGGTTGGCCCGGTCGAGCTGAGGGTTGTCCTTCCCGCCCTGCAGCATCAGGTCCACCGCCTCTTCCAGCGTGGCCACGCTCCCATCGTGGAAGTAGGGGGCGGATTCGGCGATGTCGAGCAGCGTCGGCGTCTTGAAGGCGCCCCGGTCACGGTCGTTCTTGGTCACGCTGTAGCGGCCCAGGTCGGCAAGCTCCTTCCGGCGCGGGTCCCAGCCGATGCCGGTGTTGTGGTATTGCAAGTCGGTCAGCAGCAGCCCGTCGTGGCAGTTCACGCAGCGCGCTTTCCCCTTGAAGACCTCACCGCCGCGCCGCCCCGCTTCGCTCAGCGCCGTCGGCTCGCCTTGCCGGAACCGAACCCAGGCCGAGTTGTTCGCCACGATCGTCCGCTCGAAAGCGGCGATGGCCATGGCCACCCGGTCGGGGGTCGCCGGTCCGCCGAATACCTCCTGGAATTGCCTTCGGTAGCCTTGGATTTCATTCAATTGGGCGCAGATGTCCTCCAGGCTCGGCCGGCCGTCTTGCCCGGAGGCGCCCATATTGCCGCCTGACCAGGCGCCTTTCACCTGCGCCTCCAGCGAAGGGCTGCGCCCGTCCCAGTAGAACTCCGCGTGGTAGGCAATGTTCCACAGCGTGGGGCTGGAGCGGGGGAGCTTCTTTTCGTAGGCGCCGATGGCCGTGGGCTGGCCGTCGGTCAGCCCGTGCTCGGCCAGGTGACAATCGTAGCAAGCGCGCGACCCGTCCCCACTCAGCCGCCGGTCATAGAAAAGCTGCTTGCCCAGCTCTACCTTGGCGGCGCTCATGGGGTTATCGCTTGGAATCTTCATCGCTTCGTAGCCTTCGAGCTGGGGGAACGCTGCCTTGGCCGCTTCTTCCTCCTCGGAACCCCGCGTGCATCCGGCCGCTATCAGGGCCGCTCCTACCAGCATCACCAGCGCCAGCATCTTCCACGGACGAGGTCTGCCCCTGGTTGCCATCGCGCCTCCTCTTGGGAAATAGTTGGGTGGAACCCTGGCGAAATCTTAGACCCGCGCCCGCGGCAGCGCAACCCCGGAGTCGCTGGCGTCTCTACTGCTCGGAGTAGCCCAGCAGCTCGGCCACTACGTTCCAGAGCACGCGGCCCTTGTGCGGGTTCTCTTTGTCGACTTTGGTGCTGTCGCCCACCTGGCGCACGATGATTCGGTACTTCTGGAACTCGCACTCGTCAGGGAGCGAGAACTCGTCGCTGTTGTAAAGCTCGCCGAAGCGGATTTCCTTCTTGGCTTCGTCTACCTGGGCGTTGATCACCCGCCCCACCAGACGCTGCTTGGTCCCGAACCGGTCGAGTTGATAGATGGCGGCGGAGTCCCGTTCCCGCACGGGGATGCGCTCCGGTGGGCGGGGGGACTCCCCCGGCGGCGCACTACGCGGAACTTCCTTGCGCACGGCGGATCTCGCGCGGAAAAGCAACACGATCACCACTAGCGCCAGCACTCCCAGCAGCGCCAGAGGCAGTGGTTGGGAAAGAAGATTATTCATCTAGGTCCTGCGGCCCTACGGCTCTCTCCGCTGCGCTACGCGGCGCGATTCTCTACTCGCACAATTTCTAGGCGAAATCCGCTTGCTCGTCAAGTATGATAGGAGCCGCGGGGTGACATCCTTGTGACGGGCCGGGGCATCTAAATGCAGAGACCCGGGAGTAGGTTATGAAAAAGCGAACCGGCGGCGCGGTCGGTCTTCTCTTGAGCTTGCTCTGTGCGCCCTTTCTCTACGCGCAGTCCAATGCGCCCGCCACCCCCGCGGCTTCTTCGCCGCCGGACGTGCTTACGGTTCCAGAAGGCCAGCGGCTCGTCCTCGAGTTGCAGGAATCCCTTCACAGCCGCTCCAACCGCAAGGGCGATAAGGTGCGCTTCACCACCCTGCGGGAAGTCTTGGTCGGCTATCAGGTGGCCATCCCCCCCGGCAGCACCGTTTGGGCCACTCTGACCAAGGTTAAGCGCCCCGGGCGCCTCAAGGGACGCGCCGAGATTCGCCTCCGCTTCGATGAGATTGAGTTCCCCGACGGCACCACGCTCCCCTTTACTGCGCAGATTCTGCGCGCTGGCTTCCGCAACGTGGAGAGCGACAAGGACGAGATACGCGTCCGCGGCGAGGGCAACAAGAAAGGCGACGCCATCAACGTCGCCGTTCGCGGTGCCGAGGGGGCTCTGCTCGGCGGCCTCATCGGCGGCAAGAAGGGTGCGGCTTACGGCGGGGCCATCGGCGCCGGCATCGGCCTGCTGGGCCTTCTGCTGGAGCGCGGCCCGGAACTCTCCTTGCCGGCCGGCATGCTCTTCGAGGTGAAGCTGGACTCCCCGTTGGAGGTGCCTTCGGCTTCCGCCGTCCAGTGGGCTCGCCGCCCGCTTCCCCCGCCGACCGCTGGCTCGCCGGGCGGATTCAATTTCCCCACCACCCCAACCGCCCGCAGGAGCGAGGAGCCGGCCATCCCCGACTTCGAGGGGGAAACGCCCGGAGGGAGCGAAGGGTCCACAGCCGAGGATTCTTCCGCGCCCGACGTTCACCGGCCGCCTTCCAGTCCGACGGGGACGGAGTCCGAGCCGCTCCCGCCGGTTTTTGACCCCACGCTGGGCGACCCCGAAGGCTACCGGATGCGTGTCAACGTGCAACTGGTGCTGGTGGAAGCCTTCGTCCGCGACGAGCACGGCCGGCCCCTGGATGATCTCACCCGGGAGGATTTCCGCCTGTTCGAAGATGGCGTGGAGCAAAAGATCCGCCACTTCTCCCGCGACGAGCTTCCGCTGGCGATAGCCCTGGTGGTGGACCGCAGCGGCAGCGTCGCCCCCTACATGCCGGAACTCCGCCGCGCCGCCTATGAAACCCTCTCCCGGCTGAAGCCGGGCGACCAAGTGGCGCTGTTTGCCTTTGCCTCCGACGTCCGCCGCCTGGAAAATTTGACCACCGACCGCCGGCGTATCGCCGAGCGCATCGCGCGCATCCGCGCCGGTGGCGGAACCAACATTGTGGACGCTCTGTTCGAGGCCACCTACTACCTCAGCGTGGCCGCGCCGGACCGCCGCCGCGCCATCATTCTGATCAGCGACAACCAGGGGACCGAGCGCAGCAGCCTGTCGCAAGGCGACCTCATCCGCGTCGCCCTCGAAGCCGGCGTGGTCGTCTACAGCATCAAGACCCCGGGGGTGAACACCGGCGGGCGCATTTTCGGGATTCCCTTGCCCTCCTTCGGGACCGGCTCCGTGAACGACATTACGGACGAGACCGGGGGCGAGGTGATCGACGTCAAGCGCACCGGCTCGCTCAGGGCTGCCCTCGACGCCGTCATCTCTCGTTTGAAGACCCGCTATACTCTCGGCTACCACTCCACCAACAAGGCCCGCGACGGCGCCTTCCGCAAAATCGATGTCCGCCTGGCCCAGCCCTTCGGCCGTTACCACCGCGACTACAGCGTCCACGCGCGCAAAGGCTACTACGCCCCTGACGACACGACGGCTTCCACTCCCCAGCCCACCGACAACCGCTAGCCCGCAGGGCCCGGTTTCCGCCGGGCCAAAGGGCGGCGAAACAAAATCGGCTTTGACCTCTGAGGACTACGTCCCTTTTTCCCTATAATTCACTGCTGGAGACCATCGCCGCTCCTGGAGGTCCCGATGTCGAAGAAGGGAATCTACCCGTTCCTCCGCTTGCAGTTCGAGCGCCTGCCTATCGACGAGCAGCGCCGCCGGGCTGCCGAGTTCGAAACCCGGCTCAAGCCGCGGCGCACCGTGCGAGAGTTCTCCCCCGACCCGGTTCCTTTTGAGCTCATCGAAGCCGCCCTGCGCATCGCGGGCCGGGCCCCCTCCGGGGCCAACCAGCAACCGTGGCACTTCGTGGTTGTCTCCAACCCGGAGATCAAGCGGCAAATTCGTGAAGCGGCCGAATCCGAGGAGCGCGAAAACTACAACCGGCGCTTTCCCGACGAATGGCTCCAGGCCCTAGCCCACCTGGGCACGGACTGGCACAAGGCGTTTCTGGAGGTTGCCCCGTATCTTATCGTGGTGTTTCGGGAAGACTACGGAATCGTCCCCGAGGCCGAGGGTGGCCAACGCAAGGTCAAGCACTACTACGTGCAAGAATCGGTCGGGATCGCCTGCGGCTTCCTCATCGCCGCTCTGCACTGGATGGGCCTGGCCAGCCTTACCCACACCCCCAGCCCGATGGGCTTCCTCAGCCGCCTCCTGAAGCGGCCGCCCAACCAGAAGCCCTACCTGCTCATCCCGGTCGGCTACCCCGCCGCGGCGGCCGAGGTCCCCGACATCCCCAAGAAATCTCTCGATGAGATCGTCACTGTGGTGGGCTGAGGAGTGGGCGATGAATCTCTACTGTGCAGCTCCACTCAAGGAGAGGAACAGCATCAGATAGCGTTTCAGGTTGCGGGTGACGAGGAAATTCTCTTTGACGTGCTCGTGGCCGTTCTCGCCCAGCCGCTGGGCCACCTGCGGGTTGGAGAGCAGATAGCGGACCTGGAAGGCGGTGCCTTCCACCGAATGCGCCAGCATCCCGGTGAGTTTGTGCTGGATTTGCAGGGGAATGCCCCCGACGGCGCTGGCCACCACCGGCTTCTTCTTCCACAAGCCCTCGGTCACCGTCAGCCCGAAGCCCTCCTGGAGCGACTTCTGGATGATGATGGTGGCCGCTCGCTGCAAAGCATTGATCTCCAGCGCGCTCCAGGGCGGCAGGGCCAGGAGGTGGATGTCCGGGTCGTCCCCCGCCGCTTCCCGCACCTCGGCCAACACCTGCCCGCCTTCCGGGTCGTCCTTGGCGCCGCCGCCGGCGAGCACCAACTGGCAGTCGGTGTACTTCCGCACCAGCTTGTACGCTTGGATAACCCCCAGGGGGTCCTTCAGCCGGTCGAACCGCGATACCTGCAAGAGGATCCGCCGGTTGGAATCAATCCCGAATCGCTCCAGCGTTTTCGCAATGAAATCCTCATCCAAATCCTGGTTCTTCTGGGAGTGTGGGTCGATGGAGGGATAGAAGAGGTACTGGGCGATGGGCAGCGGGCGAGTGAAGGCGGGCGAAGAGATGATCATCGCGTCGTACCGCTTCATATACTTCTCCAGGAAAGACCACACTTGCGGGTGCGGCCGGGAGACGTCAATGTGGCACCGCCAGATCCAGTGCGCGTTCCGCGGGCCCGCGGGTGCTTTGCCGGGTTTCTGGCGCGCCTCGATGAGCCCGATCGGCTGCGGGTCGTGGATGACCACGAAGTCCTCCTCGAACCGCAGGTTGGCCAGGTTCTGCTGCTGGTAGGCTCGGAAAATCTCGAATGCCTGCTCGTGCGCTTCGTAGGGGGCGCCGTGCAGCGCATTGTGGAAACCCTTGGTGATCTCGAAGAAATCGTCCCCGCCGGTGATCACGTCCCAGCGGGTGGACACCCCGGCGTCGTTCATCAGCGGCACCAGCCGGTTCAGAATCTCCGCCACGCCGCCGCCCATGGCGGTCGAGTTCACCATCTTGATCGTCCGCCCTTCCAACCGCCGGGCCAGGGCCCGCATCTCGTCCACTTCGGCCCGGCCGATGACGGAAACGTAATCCCCAAGCGAGATCAGCCCGGTGGGCGGGGGCGCGCTCATGGCTAGGCCTCCACCCAGGGGACGCATTCATCCAGGATCATCTGCCGCACTCGCTCCAGCGTGTTCGTATAGATGTCGATGTGGTCGATCTTCTCGGCCAGCTCTTTCAGCTCCAGGCTCTGGCCGATCCAGGCGGAAAAGTCGTTCGTCTTGGGCCCGCGCAGGCGGGCGCTGACGAAGTGATAGTGCACCGAGTGCACGCTCACGTGCCACAGCGCCTCGCAGAATTCGCGCAAGCTGTGCACCCGCCAGTCGGTCAGCACCGTCACCGTGATGGCTTCGCAGAAGTAGAAGGGCTCGAAGGCCTTCTGCCGGGCCCGCTGTGGAAATGCGGACACGAACTCCTCCAACGCCCGCACCACGTCGGCCCGCAGTTGCTCCACGCTCTCGTACTGCCGAATGTCGAGCGCCGTCAGCATTTCGGCCAGTTGCGGGGCGTTGCACGCCGCCATCACCCACTGAGCGAAATCGTTCGAGAAGCCTTCGGTCAGGTAGTGGTGCTGGCTCAAGGTCTGAAATGTGTGATTGAAGATCGAGTTGGCCGAAATCTTTCGCGCTTGCTTGAGCAGCTCGGCGATGGTATGCGCCTGCACCCCGCAGATACGGATCAAAGTGGAGGCGGCCATGAGCTGGAAAGGTTCTTTGGCCTGTCTCATGCCCGCACCTCTCGCAGGCGCACCAAGAAGCGCGTGACCTCGGCCGGCGACGCCAGCCGGTACTGGGCCCGGCTGCCCGCCCCCGGTCCCACGTGAATTCCCAGGTCGCCGCGTCTCAGCCGGGGGAAAACGGTCTCGTCGGTGGTGTCATCGCCCAGGTAGATGAGCAGTGGCCGCGGACCGCCGCGCCGCCGCAAGCGCCCGGCCAGCGCCATCACCGCTTGTCCCTTGTCCATGCGTCCCGGTGGCAGCAGTTCCACGACCTTTTTCCCCCGCAAGAGACGGAGTTTCTTCGCCGCACGCTCCGCCCTTCTCTCGGCTGCTTGCCGGGCTTGCCGGGCCACCCGGGGTGCCGCGTTGCGGTAGTGTACCGCAACACTCAAGGTTTTTCGCTCCACATAGATTCCCGGCAACCGGCCCACCTCGGCTTCCAGCTTCCGGCCCAGCTCTTGCAGATGAGATGCCAAGGCGGCGCTGACCTTGGAGTGCCGCCGCCCCTCCGGCCCCGTCCACTCCAGCCCGTGCGAGCCGATATAGCAGATCTTCCGGAGCCGGACCTTTGCGCGCAAGTCCCGCAATGAGCGCCCGCTGACGATCCCCACCGCCACGCCGGACAATCGCCGCAGCCGCACCAGCGCGGCGCGCGTAGGCGCGGGCAGCCGGCTCTGTCCCGGATGGCGCACGATGGGGGCCAGTGTCCCGTCGAAGTCGGAAAAAACCGCCACCCGCGGCGCTGCCTTCAAGCGGAGCGCGATGGGCTTCCAGGCGGGCCACAGCGGGCGGGGATGCTTCACCCCAAGCGCCTCAGCTTGCGCAGAATGTCTGAGGCCCATTTGTAGATGTTCCGCTCCCGCACGATCTCGCGCAGCCGGTGCATGCGAGCGCGCACTTGTTTGTCGTCCATGGTCAGCGCCCGATGGATGGCTTCGGCAGTCTGATCGGCCGAGTAGGGATTGACGATGAGCGCCTGGGTCAGCTCGCGTGCCGCCCCCGTGAATTCGCTCAGCACCAGCACCCCCTTCTCGTCCAGGTTCGCCGCCACAAACTCTTTCGCCACCAAGTTCATCCCGTCCTGCAGCGAAGTGACCAGGCTGAACCGCGCCAGCCGATACAGCGCGAACAGCTCCGTCCGCCCCAGGTGCTCCCGCACCGGCACGATGGGCTTCCAGGAGCCGGAGCGGTACTTCCAGTTGATTTCCTCGATCAGGGTGTCGATCTCTTCGTTCAGTTTGCGGTACTCCTCCACCCGCACCCGGCTGGGGACGGCCACCTGGACGAAGGCAAAGTCTCCGATGTATTCCGGGTGCAGCTCCAGGAAACGGTCGATGGCGCGCAAGCGGTCGGGAATGCCTTTGGTGTAGTCGGCCCGATCCACCCCTACGCCCACGTTCCTTGGCGGCAGGCGAAACTGCTGCCGGAACTCTTTCATCTTCCGGGCAACTTCGCGGCTCGCGGCTTCTTCCTGGATGGCCTCGAAGTCCACGCTGATGGGGAAGTTGCGGATCTTGGTGGCGTGCCCGCGGTAGATGATGGCGTTGGTCTCCCGGTCGGTTCGCGCTTCCAGCTCCCGTTCCACCGTGTCCATGAAGTTCAGCCCGTGGTGGCGGATGTGGAAGCACAGCATGTCATTTCCCAACATGCCTTTCAGGATGTCGATTCTCCACGGGCAAATGCGGAAGACTTCAGGGTGCGGCCAGGGGATATGCCAGAAGTGGGCTACCTTGGCCCGCGGACAGCGCTCCTTCAGCATCCGTGGCAGCAGCCCCCAGTGGTAGTCCTGGATGAAGATGAAGGCCTTCTGATCGCCCACTTCCTCCGCCACCGCCTGGGCAAACAGCCCATTGACCTCCCGGTAGCGTTCCCAATCCGACTGCCGGAAAACCGGCCGGCGAAAAGCGTTGTGGCAGAGCGGCCAGAAGGCCCCGTTGGCCAACCCGTAGTAGTAGCCTTCCTCCTGTTCCTTCGTCAGCCAAACCCGTTTCAGCGTGTAGGCGGGCTTCTCGGGCGGGACTTGCACGCGCCCGCGGTCGTCGGTGACCTCCGGGTCGGCCTCGCCGGCTCCGTGCGCCACCCACAGCCCGCCCACGGCACGCATCACCGGGTCGAGCGCAATGGTCAGCCCGCTGGCCGGTCGCAGCATTTGGATTTTCCGGTCGCGGTAGATGTGGATGTACGGCTCCCGGTTCGAGACCACCACGAACAGACGGTTCCGCAGCGTCCGCTGAACCTGCTCCCGGAGCGTGTCGCGTGTTTGCGCCATAAGTCGGTTGAAAAACGAGACAGACGAGCCCGCGTGGGGCAAACGCAGTCTTATAGTATAACCAGCTTGGCCGCGCCGCACAAGCTCGCCCCGGGCGCGCCCGGCCGGGGAGGACTTGGAGTCCACGCCTCCAGCCTGCTTCTTGCCAGGGGACAGTCGGCCGCCGTATACTCTGACTACTGCCGCGGAGCAAGGGCACTATTGATCGCGGGAGACCCTTGATGCCGATCATCGCCTCCGAAAAGGAACTCTCCGTCTACGAAAACATGGCTGCGCGCTTCGACGTGGCCGCCGCCAAGCTGGGTCTGGACGAAGGCTTCCAGAAAGTCCTCCGCCACCCCAGCAAAGAGATCACCCTCTACATCCCCGTCATGATGGACAGCGGCTCCATCGAGGTCTTCGTCGGCTACCGCGTCCAGCACTCCATCGTGCGCGGGCCGGGCAAGGGCGGCATCCGCTTCGCCCCCGACGTCACCCTCGACGAAATCCGCGCCCTGGCCTCCTGGATGACCTGGAAGTGCGCGGTGGTCAACATTCCCTTCGGCGGCGCCAAGGGCGGCGTGGTGTGCGACCCGGAGAAGTTAAGCCGGCGGGAGCTGGAAGCCATCACTCGCCGCTACACCGCCGAGCTGCTCGACTATCTGGGCCCCGAGCGCGACGTCCCCGCCCCCGACCTGGGCACTAACGAGCAGGTGATGGCCTGGGTGATGGACACCTACTCGATGCACGTCCGCCACACCAGCACCGCCGTCGTCACCGGAAAGCCGCTCGACCTGGGCGGTTCCCGGGGCCGCCGGGAAGCCACCGGCCGCGGCTGCCTGATCGTAGCCGACCAGGCCCTGCAGCGGCTGCGGCTCAACCGCGAGGAGCAGCGGGTCATCATCCAAGGATTCGGCAACGTGGGCTCGATAGCCGCCAAGCTGATGCAGGAAACCGGCTACCGCATTGTGGGCGTGGCCGACATCCACGGCGGCATCTACAACCCCAAGGGCATTGACGTGCCCAAGCTCATCAACCACGCGCTCGAGGCCGGCCAGATCTCCGGCTTCCCGGGTTGTGACCCGGTCGACCCCATGCAGATCCTTTTCCAGGACTGTGACATCGCCATTCCCGCGGCGGTGGAGAATGTGATCACCAGCCACAACGCCGACCGCATCAAGGCCCGGATCATCATCGAGGCCGCCAACGGCCCCACGACCGCCCTGGCGGATGACATCCTGGCCGAGAAGAAGGTCTTCGTCGTGCCGGACATCTTGGCCAACGCCGGCGGCGTCACCGTCAGCTACTTCGAATGGGTCCAGGACCGCCAGGGCTACTTTTGGTCGGAGTCGATGGTGAATGAGCGCCTGGAGCAGATGATGGTGGCCAGCTTCAATGACGTGCTGGGCTACGCCGAGCGCCACAATGTCTCCCCGCGCATCGCCGCCTATATGCTGGCCATCGACCGGGTCGCCTTCGCCCTCCGCCTCCGCGGCCTCTACGCGTGAGCTGTCTTCGCGCTGCGCTCGTCAAGCTATCTCCGCTCTTCCCGGTCGCCTGTGCGCTTCTGGCGGTGCCTCACGGGCTTCAGGCCCAAGAGCCTCTCCAGGTTGCTTCTCTGGAATACCGGCCGCCGATTTTGGTGGTGGGAGTACGGGTCAACGGCTCCGAGCCTCTGCCGTTCGCCTTCGATACCGGCACGACCACTTGCTTGCTTGACACCCAAGTGGCTCGCCGGTTGGGCATCCAACCGGTGCGGCGCCCGGGGCGAAGCGGGCCCGGGTTTGCCCGCGCCCGCACCCTGGCGATTGGGCGGGCCGTGGCCGGCGACCTGGAACTGGTCATCCGCGACCTTGGCCCCCTGTCCGAACAGGTGGGCGTGGAGCTGGCGGGCATCATCGGCTTCACCTGGATGGAGCATTTTGTTTTCGAGATTGACTACCGCGCCGGGCGCTTGACGCTCTGGCCGCGCGCCATCGAGCTCACTCCCACCGCCGAGCAACTCCCCCTGCCGCTGGAGCTTCACTCCCCCCCGAATCTCTCCGGCGCCTCCATCTACGTTCCGGCCCGGTTGGAGGGCCGGCACCGCTGCCTGATGATGATCGACACCGGAACTAGCCAAGCGATTCTGGGCCGGCAAATTGCCGCCCGCCTCGGGATCACCGTTCAGCCTATTCGCAGCGCGGAAGAGGGCGGGGGATTGCCTACCCCCACAATCGGGCGGTTCGAGCTGGCCGGCCGCCTCTTCACCAACGTGACCGTCGTCTTCGACCCTCGCCGAGGCGCTGGCCCTGATCCCTTCGATCAATGCGTCCTCGGCAACCAGCAGTTAAGTGAGTTCGTGGTTACGATTGACATCCCGCGCCGCCGGGTCTTTTTCCGCGCGCTCCCGCCGCTGCCGGCCCAGGAGTAATTCTGGGTAGGGCAGGGGCTTGCTTGCCCTCAGCTTGGCTGCCGACGGCGGGCTTGCCGAAGGGTCTCCTGCCGTCGCCTTGGTTCCACCTCCGTGCGCTCTACTACAGGCGTGGGGTAAACAAGTTTCCAATTGCAGCCGAAGCGCGCTTTCGCTATTCTTCCTGGCGGGATGGTCGCGCCGGGAATGAAGAAGACCGAGGACGAGCACCGGCGGGAAATCTGCGAAGTCGGCCGCTGGGTCCACCAGCGGGAGTACATCGCCGCCACCGACGGCAACATCTCAGTCCGGCTCGACAACCAGCGCGTCCTCGCCACCCCCACCCTGATGTCCAAGGGGATGATGCAGCCGGACGACCTAGCCATCGTGGACTACCAGGGGAAGAAGATTCTCGGTCGCCGCAACGCGTCGAGCGAGCTGGCGATGCACCTGCTTATCTATCGCCGGCGGCCCGACGTCCAGGCGGTCGTGCACGCCCATCCGCCGGTCGCCACCGGCTATGCCGCGGCCAATCTGCCCCTGAACCTGGCCCTCATCAGTGAAGTGGTGCTGGCGCTGGGCTGCATTCCAGTGGCCGAATACGGGACTCCGGGGACGCCGGAGCTCACCGACGCTTTGGCGCCGCTGGTGGGCCAGTACGACGCCATCCTGATGGCCAACCACGGGGTGGTCACCTACGGCGCGGACCTGTTGAGCGCCTATATGCGCATGGAGACGGTGGAGCACTTCGCCCGCATCTCGTTGGTCTCGCACCTGCTCGGCCGCCAGGCCTTGCTTTCCCGCGAAGAGGTGGGGAAGCTGGCTGAGGCGCGGGCACGTTACTTCGGGGCCACCGGCGCCCCCGTGGCACCGCTGAGCGAGGTTTGTCCGGTTACGGCTGACGGCCGCCGCGTCCCGGCCCGGCCGGCAGGCGAGCCAGGCACGCCCGCCGGGGACCGCTTCTGGGTGAGCCGGGAAGAGTTGGAAGCTTTGATTGACGAAGCTGTGAAATCTGCTAAAGTTCGCTAGGCAATCCATCGGGAAGGTACGAGGAGGCGTGAATGGGTGAAGCGCTGGGGATGATCGAAACCCGCGGCCTGGTGGCCATGATCGAGGCCTCGGACGCCATGGTCAAGGCGGCCAAGGTGGTGCTGGTGGGCTGGGAGAAAATCGGCTCCGGCTACGTGACCGCCCTGGTGCGCGGCGACGTGGCCGCCGTCAAAGCGGCCACCGACGCTGGCGCCGCGGCTGCCCGTCGCGTGGGCGAACTGATCGCCGTGCACGTCATTCCGCGGCCGCATCCGTCGCTGGAAGACGTGCTGCCCATCGGCAAGGCCGCCGAGCTGGTCGCAAAGTAACCCGGACTTACGGCTCGCCGCCTGCCGGGGCCAAGAAGCGCAGGCCCCGGTTTCCAGCGTCCAACCCGGTGGCTCCTGCCACCGGGAGAGAGGTCTTGGAATCTCGCTAATGCTTCTGGCTCGCGTCGTCGGAACCGTCGTTGCCACCCGCAAAGACCCTCGCCTGGAAGGGAAGAAGCTGCTGGTGGTCAAGACCATTTCCCCCCACGGGAAGGATGACGGCAACTACCTGGTGGCGGTCGATACGGTCGACGCCGGCTTCCGCGAGACGGTGCTCCTGGTGCAGGGCGGCTCCGCCCGCATGGCCTCTGAGTGCAAGGACCGCCCGGTCGACACCGCCATCGTCGGCGTCGTGGACGCTATCCACCTCGACGAAGAAAAAGCCCTGGCCACCGCCGCGGCATCGAAGAAATAGGCGTTATGAAGTTTCGCGTCACCTTGGAGCCTGATTTCGAAAGTGGCGGGTACGTCGTAAGCTGTCCCAGTTTGCCGGGCTGCCATTCCCAGGGCGAGACTCAAGAAGAGGCCCTGGCGAACATCCGCGAAGCTATCCATGCTTATTTGGAGAGCCTCAAGAAGCATAACCAGCCGATTCCGACTGAGGCAGAAGTCGAAGTGGATGTGGGCGCCTAAGTGTGCCGAAGCTTCCTCGTGATGTATCCGGCCAACAAGCCGTTCGAGCCTTCATGAAGATTGGGTATTTGCATGACCACACTGTGGGCAGCCATGCTGTTCTGATACATCCGAGCGATCCCAGAAAGCGTTTGGTAATTCCCTTACACAGGACTGTCAAAGTGGAAACTTTGAGCAAGCTCGTCAAGGATGCAGGCCTGAGCGTAGACCAGTTTATCGACCTACTTTAGAGTCGATGTACCTCGGTAAAGTCATCGGCAACGTGGTCTGCACGGTGAAAAGCCCCGCGCTCGAGGGGAAGAAGATTCTCATCGTCCAACCGCTCGACCGCCAGAGCAAGCCCACCGGCAAGCCGGTGATCGCCCTGGACTCGGTTGGCGCCGGCGCCGGCGAAACCGTCTACTGGTGCCGCGGCCGCGAGGCCAGCTTCGCCTGGTATCCCGCCGAGGTGCCCACCGAAACCACCATCGTCGCCATTGTCGACAAGGTCGACGTGAAAGATGAGGGAACCACAGATTCACGCAGATGAACACGGATAGAGAAGGGACAGCGGGAGCCGCGCACGGTGAAGTATTCGCGTTTTGAAGAATTGCCTGTTTGGAACGACGCCATTCAATTAGGCGTCCGCGTATTAGCCTTTACTTCAAATGATGCTTTTGTGCGCCAGGCCAGTCTGCGGAATCAGATCGAGCGCGCAGCGGTTTCGGTGTCCAACAACATTGCGGAAGGCTTCGAGCGGGGCACGACGCAGGAGCTTCTGACCTTTCTGTACATCGCCCGTGGTTCAGCAGGGGAAGTGCGCTCGATGTTGTGTTTGCTTGAACGGCTGCCCGACCTCAAGAATCTCAAATCTGAGATTTCAGATTTGAAATTAGGTGCGGAGAAAATTTCCCGCCAGTTGCGTGCGTGGGCCGACTCATTACAGAACAGCCCGATCAAAGGCCAACGCTACCTGACGGAAAAAACACGCCGGGTGGAGCGGGCAAGCCGACAGCGAGATGAGTTCTTCCATCAGCTAAGAAAGATACAAGCAGGGGAATGACGAAGTGCTGATTGGGCGCGTCATCGGGCAAGTCTGGGCCACACAGAAAGCTCCCTCCCACGAGGGCGCCAAGATTCTTTACATCCAGCCGCTGAACCTCGACGGCACGGACAAGGGCCAGCCCATCCTGGCCCTCGATGCCGTGGACGCCGGGGTAGGGGAGCGCGTGCTGGTGGTGACTGAAGGCTTCTGCGCCATGACCGCCGTCGAGCGCCCCAACTCCCCCATCGACATGGCCGTGATCGGCGTCATTGACCACGTCGAACTCGAAGAAGGCACCGCCTAGCGCCGGCCGCCGGGTGGCACCCGGGGGCCTTTCCCCTGCTCCTAGCCGGTTTCAGGAATGCCCCCTACACGCCGTGTAGGGCCCGGATACGGAGTATGCCGAGCGGGCAGGGGGTAGGGTGCGGCGCCCCCCCCGCTGGCGGCCAAACGGCCAAAAATCAGCCCCGCCCCAAGGGGGAGGCCCCACCGGCCAGAGCGCTTTCCCACGGGCAGAAGCCCGTGGGCTGAACCGGTTGGCTTTCTTATTTTTCGTTCAACCCAACGGCTTCCTTGTCCCGCCTGCCCTGAGCCCCGAGGCGTCGGGGCCGAAGGGAGCGGAGCCGAGGGACGCCGCTGGGATAGTCAGGGAGTGTGTGCGTTGACTCTCTGAGATGGGTCGCGCATAATCGCGGCGGATGATCGGGCACCTGCGCGGCACGCTTCTTTCCAAGCAGCCCTACCAGATTCTCCTCGAAGTCAACGGCGTTGGCTACGAGCTGCGCGTCCCCTATTCCACCTCGCAGCTCCCGGCCACCGGCAAGCAACTGGCTCTGGCGGTCCATACCCACGTCCGCGAAGACTCGCTCACCCTCTACGGCTTCAAGACCCCGGCCGAGCGCCAGACCTTCCAGCAGTTGCTCACCGTCAGGAACGTCGGCCCCAAGATGGCTCTGATGGCCCTGGCGGGCTTGAGCCCCGAGGACTTGGCCAACGCCATCCGGCGCAACAACCCACTGGCGTTGGTCGTGCCCGGCATCGGCCCCAAGACCGCCGAGCGCATCGTGCAGGAGCTCCGCGACCGCTTCTCCCGAACCTTCGCGACCTCGGAACCCGCCCCTGCCGGGCCCCCAATGAGCGACGCTGCCGAGGAGGCCGTCTCCGCCTTGGAAAACATGGGTTGCGAACCCAAACTGGCCGCCCGCGCCGTGCGCGAGGTGCTACAATCCCGGAAAGCAAGGGATACTTTCGAGGCCCTGATGAAGGGAGCGCTGCAGTGGCTAAGAGAAAAGAGGCGCTGAACGTCCGCCCCCACACGAGCGGAATCCTCTCGGGCGCTCCCCTCGACGACGACCGCCAGTTCGAGCTCAGCGTCCGCCCCCGCCTGCTGAAAGATTTCATCGGGCAGAAGAAGCTCAAGGAAAACCTGGCCATCGCGGTGGAGGCCGCCCGTTCGCGCGGCGACGCCCTGGATCACGTGCTCCTGAGCGGCCCGCCCGGGCTGGGCAAGACCACGCTGGCCGGCATCCTGGCCAACGAGCTGGGCGTGCGCATCGAGACCACTTCCGGCCCGGTGCTGGAGCGGGCGCTTGACCTCTCTACCATCCTTTCTATCCTGGAGCTCCGCCAGGTGCTTTTCATCGACGAGCTCCACCGACTGCTGCCCACCGTGGAGGAAATCCTCTACCCGGCGCTCGAGGACTTCAAGATCGACATGATTGTCGGCAAGGGGCCGGGCGCCCGTGCCCAGGTCTATCGCCTGGAGCGCTTCACCCTGGTGGGGGCCACCACGCGCACCGGCCTGGTCTCGAAGCCGCTGCTCTCCCGCTTCGGCCTCGTCCACCGGTTGGATTTCTACCCGGCGGACGACTTGCAAGAAATCGTCACTCGTTCCGCCCGGATTTTCGAGCTTGAGGTTGACGCCGCTGGCGCCGAGGAGATTGCCCGCCGCTCCCGAGGTACCCCCCGCGTGGCCAACCGGCTGCTCCGGCGCGTCCGCGACTTCGCCGAGGTGCGCGCTGACGGCAAGATCAATCGCCGGGTGGCCGAGGACGCTTTGGAGATGCTGGAAGTGGACAGCTACGGCCTGGACGAGATGGACCGCAAGCTGCTGCTGACCATCATCGACAAGTACAGCGGCGGCCCCGTGGGGGTGAATACCCTGGCGGCGTCCGTCAGTGAAGAAGCCGACGCCATCGAGGAAGTCTACGAGCCCTTCTTGATTCAAATCGGCTTTCTGAACCGCACCGCCCGCGGCCGCGTGGCCACCGAGCTGGCCTACAAACACCTCGGGCGCGCGCCCGCCCCGGGCTCCTCTTCGGCTCCTCTATTCCGCTCCTGACCGGCCCCGGTAGCGGACGATGAGCACGGTGATGTCGTCCGCCTGGTAGGCGCCGCGGGTGAACTCCTCCACTTCGGCCAGGATGGCTGCTTGCAAGTCCTGCACGTTCGCGGTGGCGTGGCGGGAGACAGCTTCCTGCAGGCGTTCAATCCCGAACTGCTCGTCCTGCGTGTCGACTGCTTCGGTGATGCCGTCGGTGTAAAGCACCAGAGTATCGTCAGGCTGGAGCTTCTGCGAGCGGGCGGCAAACGTTGCTTCGGCGACCAGCCCGATGGGCAGGCACTCCGCGCCCATCACCGCTTCCGCACGCCCGTCGCGGACTAGCAGCGGCGGCAGGTGCCCGGCGTTCACGTAGGTCAGCTCGCCCCCGGTGTCCACGGTACCGAAGAACAGCGTGGCGTAGCGCTGCACCTCCGAGTGCTCGCAGATGAAGCGGTTCACGTGGGCGAACACCTGCGTGGGTTCCTTCCCCAGCGTCATGGCGGAGAAGGTCCCTTGCAGCATTGCCGTCACCAGCGCCGCCCCCAGCCCCTTGCCGCAAACGTCGGCGATCACGAAGGCGGTGCGGTCGGCTTCCAACTCCATCAAGTCGAAGTAGTCCCCGCCCACCGCCAGGCAGGAGCGGTTGATGCCGGTCACTTGCAGGTGCGTGTACTGCTTGAAGTCCTTGGGCAGCAACGCCTGCTGGATTTCGCGGGCGATGGTCAGCTCTTGCTCCAGCCGCCGCCGCTCCAGCTCTATCTGTACCAGGCGGGCGTTGTCGAGCACGCTGGCGGCTTCCGACGCCAGCGCGTCCAGGACTTTCCGCTCCAGCTGCGAAAAGGCCACCGGGCGGCGGCTGTCCAGGTAGAGCAGGCCCAGCAGGTCCTCCGGGCTGGGCACGTAGGTCGCATCCCCGGCGCCCAACTGGGAAAGCGTCAGCAGGGGAATGACGACCAGCGAGCGCAAGTCCAACTCGGCCACGCTGCGCGCCTCCCGCAAGGCTACCTGCTCCATGTTTTCGACCACTATGCTTTTTTGTCCCTTCAAGGCTTGTCGCACGGCTGTGCTGCTGACCCGCACGCCCTCCGGTTCCAAGGAGCGGCCGCCGCGCTGCCGGGCCAGCACTGGGTGAGTCCTGCCCTCGCGCTCGGCCTGCAGCAGCACGCCCCGGTCGGCTCCGGTGACCTCGATGGCGTGGTCCACCACGCGCGCCAGCAGGTCCTCCATCGGGAGCTGCGATTGCAGCAGGGCCGTCGTCTCCAGCAGGAGGCTCAGATGCCGCAGCTCCCGCGCCCCCGGCTCGACCTCCTGGGCGTGTTCCAGCCCATCCAGTATTTGGTCTACGGTCTTCGCCACCGGCCCGCGGCGGAACACCATGCTGTAGGAGTCCGCCATCCCGAAGGTGATGGTGTCGCCGTCCTGCAATGGATGCGATTGGATCTTCTCGCCGTTGATGAAAACACCGTGCCGCTGGCCGAGGTCTTCCAGCCGGAACTTCCCGTCGCCATACACCACGGCGGCGCAGTTGCGGGAGATGCGCTTGTCGGGCAGTTGCAGGTCGTTGGCCGCCTCTTGGCCGCGGCCGATCCGGAAGGGCGATTTCAGTATCTTTACGGGACGGCGGCCGCCGCTCGGCTCCACCACTTCCAGGATGGCCTCGGGGATGGGCAGCGTCTCGGACATCGGGCTCCGAAGCTTCTCGGCGTCGAGGGAATGGTACCATCGCCGCCGCCCGCGGGCTACAATCAAGAGTTCCCGTGAGTCGCTACACCAAGATTGCCTACCTCTCGCTGGGCTCGAACCTGGGCGACCGCGCCGCGCAGATCGACCAGGCCGTCGCCGCCCTGGGGCCGACCGGAGTGGTAGTGCGCCGGCGCTCGGCCCTCTACGAGACCGAGCCGGTGGGCACCGTCTCCCAGCGCTGGTTCCTGAATTGCGTGCTCGAGGTAGAAACCGAGCTGATGCCCCTGAAGCTGCTGCGGGTGCTGGATCGCCTCGAGCGGCAGTTCGGCCGCCGCCCTCGGAGCGGCCTCCAACCCGCCGCCCGCCGACTGGACATCGACATCCTTGTTTATGGCAGCCACGTGGTGCGGCTGCCGGAGCTCACCATCCCGCATCCCCGGCTGGCGGAGCGCCGGTTCGTGCTGGAACCGCTGCGCGAGCTGGCCCCGGACTGGCGCCACCCGATTACCAGCCAGACCCCCGGCGAGATGCTGGCGGCGCTCGCTGACCGCTCCGCCATTCGCCGCTTCTCGCCTCGCTAGCGGCGCGGGATGGGCGGCGACGCGGCCCGCGCTTCCTTGCGCAGCTTATTGAAGTGGAGCAGCGGCTCGCCCTTCTCCCACAAAGAAGCCAGCTCGAAGACGCTGTAGCGGGGATGGTCGATTTGCACCAGGCGGTACTCGCCCGGCTCGACCTCGATGATTTGCCTGCCCTCGCGCTCGCCTAGGAAGCGCTGGGCGTCGGCCACCGAGGCCCGGGCGTGCTCGACTACGGACACGCTCAACGCCTCCACCACGTAGCTGCGCAGCAGCTTCGGCCAGTAGCGCTCGAAGAGCGCCGGGTCGGCAAACAGGTCGGCCCAGACCACTTCGCCATTGATGGCCACCACCACGCCGACTACGTTCTTGCCCTTCAACGCTCCCCGCAGGGCACGTTCATACTCGCGCTGCAGGGTGCTGCTTGCTTGGTCGATTCTCTGCCGGAAAACTTCGGAGTTTTCCAGTTGGGCGTAGCTGGAGGAGGCGCTCAATGCCCGGCGGGCCACGCGTCCTTCTGCCCCCGGGGCAATGCCTTCGGCCACGCCGGCCCGGACAGCATCCGTGGCCGCCCAGACTTCCTGCTGGTTCTTGGCCACGGCCGCCCTTTCGCGCACCCGCGGCGCGGCCATCAGGCTCGTGCCCCCGAAGGCCTGCGAGGCTCCGTGCCAGCGGCCCGGCTCGACGCAGAAGACGTCCAGGGGCAGCGGGTCGGCGCCCGGGGGAACAATCCGGTCCTTGGAAATTATCCGGTCCTGTTTGCCCCCGGTGACGATTTCGCCCGCCAGCAGAATCAGGGCTCTCTTCGAGTGGTTGACCAAGGCCAGCGTGTTCACCTGAGCCTGGCTCGGCGGCGGCGTGCCCGGCCGCTGCCGAATCAAGGCGGCGCCCAGCTCGGTCACCTCGACTTCGCCCGACTGCAGCCCTTCATCGAGGGTGATGTAGCCGGAGCTGTCGTGGTGGAGGCTGGTAGTCACCGGGAACAGCGCCAGGTTGGAGTGGGTGATGGGTTAGTGGACTTGCCAGCCTGTTTGGGCTACCGGCGCCCCGGGCTGGCTGGACGCCGCGGCTTCGGCCAGATTCTGCCAGGCCAGAAAAGTCCCGGCGAAAAGCAGCGCGACGCCAAGTAAAAGGTAAAACCTCCTGTGGTTCATCTGTACCTCCTCCCCCGCTTCCACTTATTAGACGGTTGAGGTGCGTCCGGGGTTTGACTCCCCGGTTTGCCCCCTCCGTCTCCGCTGGCTATAATCGCGACGACCCCCTCGAAAGTTCCTCCCGGGAGGGCATGGCTGCCTCGCCTCAACTCGCGCCGCCTCGCTATATGGCCATCGAGGGGCCTATCCGGGTAGGGAAGTCCACCCTGGCGCGCATCCTGGCCGACCGCTTGCATGGCCGTCTGCTCGCCGACCGCACCGACAACCCGCACCTGGGCGACTTCTACGCCGAGAAGCCCGGGGGGAGCTTTCGCGCCCAACTGTGTTTTCTGCTGGCCCGCTACCGGCAATTGCACGACCTGGCTCTCGAGCACGATCCCCGGCCCCTGATTTGCGACTACCTGTTCGAAAAAGACCGCATCTTTGCCGCGCTCAACCTCGCCGACGCCGAGCTGAAAATCTATGAGCAGTACTACGAGCTCTTCCGCCCCCAACTGCGCACCCCGGACCTGGTCATCTACCTGCAAGCTACCCCGGCGGTCTTGCGCCAGCGCTTGCGGAAAGGCCCGGCCGCGGCGATGGAGCGGGATATTTCCGATGCCTACTTGAAGGCGGTGGTGGACGCCTACGAACACTTTTTCTTCCGCTACTCAGCCTCTGACTTGTTGGTGATCAACACCACCGAGATTGACTTCGTCGAGCGCCACCAGGATTTGCGAGAGCTGTTGCGGCGGCTGAGCGAGCCGGTCAAGGGCACGCAGTACTTCCTTCCCCTCGGCCCCGCGTAGCGGGACGCTTGCAGTTCGCGGTTGCCAAACCCGGCCCCAGGGTATCTAATGAGGGTGAAGGGATTGTAGCCTGGCAAGGGCGCGATACCCGGAGGACAACATGACTACCCTTCCGCACCCGCAAGGGGCCGGACGGGAGACGCGCAAGGTCACCGTACCGGCAATCCTGGCCAGGAAACCCCGCGGCGAAAAGATCACCTGTTTGACCGCTTACGACTACCCGACTGCCCGTTTGGTGGACGCTGCCGGCGTGGACATTATCCTGGTGGGGGACTCGCTGGCCATGGTGGTGCTGGGCCACGAGAATACCCTGCCGGTCACCATGGAGGAGATGCTCCACCACACCCGCGCTGTCCACCGCGGCACCCAGCGGGCCTTGCTCATCGCTGATATGCCCTTCGGCAGCTACCAGCTCGACCCCAACCAGGCCCTGGTCAACGCCATCCGCTTCGTCAAGGAAGCGGGGGCGGAGGCGGTCAAGATCGAGGGCGGCGAAAAGCGCCTCGACCTCATCCTCAAGCTGGTGGAGAACGACATCCCCGTGATGGCGCACATCGGCTTGACCCCGCAATCCATCCACGCCCTGGGCGGCTTCAAGCTCCAGGGCAAGACCCTGGCGGCGGCCGAGCAATTGCTGCGCGATGCGCGGGCCGTGGAAGCCGCCGGGGCGTTCTCGCTGGTGCTGGAAAGCATCCCCGCCGAGGTGGCGGAGCAGATTACCCGCGAGCTGAAAATCCCCACCATCGGCATCGGCGCCGGACCGGCCTGCGATGGCCAGGTGCTGGTCTGGCACGATCTGGTCGGGTTGAGCTTCGGTGTGCAGCCCAAGTTCGCCCGCCGCTACGCCGACCTGCGCGCCGAGCTCGGGCAAGCGGTTCGCCGCTTCGTGGCGGACGTCACCACCGGTAGCTTTCCCGCCGAAGCCGAGACCAACCGGCTTTCACCCGAGGTGCGCGAGCGCTGGTTGGCCCGCAGTTCCCGCTAGGCCGAAGGAGGCCACAAATGATTCCGCTGGCCACCCTCCGGGAGCTCCCCGACTACAACTACTGGGCTCGCGACCGTCTCGTTGCCCGTGACGTGAACTTCGCAAGATGAAGGCGTTCACCCGCGCGGCTGAAATGCAGACGGCGAGCCTTGGCCTGCGCAGTGGGGGCAAGAGCATCGGTTTTGTCCCCACCATGGGAGCGTTGCATGAGGGCCACCTCTCACTGGTGCGGCGCGCCCGGCAGGAGAACGAGGTCACCGTGACTTCCGTCTTCGTCAACCCCGCCCAGTTCGGTCCCACCGAGGACTACCGGAAGTACCCGCGCGAGCCCGCCCGCGACGCTCAACTGCTCGAGCGCGAGGGGGTGGATTTTCTTTTCGCTCCCCCGGTCGAGGAGATGTATCCGCCAAACTTCCAGACCTACGCGACGGTGGAAAAGGTCAGTGCTCCCCTGGAAGGCCAATTCCGTCCCGGGCACTTTCGGGGTGTGGCCACCGTGGTCTTGAAGCTGTTCAATATCATCCAGCCCCACCGAGCCTACTTCGGGCGGAAGGACGCCCAGCAGTGCGTGGTCATTCGCCGGATGGTCCGTGAGTTGAACCTGCCGGTGGAAATCGTCGTCTGCCCCATCGTGCGCGAACCCGACGGCCTGGCCTTGAGTTCCCGCAACTACTACTTGAACGGAGAAGAACGGCGGGCCGCGCGGGTGCTCTATCGAAGTCTATGCCGGGCGCGGGAGCTGGTGGAGAAGGGTGAGCGGCGAACCGAGGCCATTGTTCGCGAAATCCGGCAACTCATCGAGCGTGAGCCCCACGCCCGCTTGGACTATGTCGCCGTGGTCCACGCCGACACGTTGGAGCCCGTGGGGCGCGTTGCCGGGGCCACGTTGATTCCCCTGGCTGTTTGGATCGGCCGCGCCCGCCTGATCGACAATCTGCTGATCGAAGAGAGCGGCAGCGGCCTCGGCTTCCACTTGTAGAAGCCTCACCCGGTGACCGACGGGACTTCTCCGCCACCACAATCGGGCAGGAAAGATGGCTGGGGCGCCAGGATTCGAACCTGGACCTTTCGGATTAACAGTCCGACGTGCTACCAGACGCACTCCGCCCCATCGCGACTCCGCCCAGTGTAGCACGAAGAGCAAGGGACCTCCCCGAGGGTTGCCGCTTTTCTTTCTCGGATGGTTTCGTTTGCCCCTGCAAGCTGCGCTAGACTGATAGAACCCAGGCGGTGCGGAGTGAGGCGAACCGTGCGACCACGAGCATCACGATTGACGGTTTCAGTCGGCCTGGGACTTTTGATCTTGGGGCTCCTCTTCAGTGCCTGCACCGGACGCCGGAGCCGGGAGGGGAGCGGCCCGGTCACGCTGGTCTTCAAGCACGCCAAGCACCCGCGCTACTCCTATCTGCGCCAGTTGATCGACCAATTCGAAGCCGAGAACCCGGGTATCCGCATCCGGGAAGAAATCCTGCCCGCCAGCACGGATGAGCAGCACCAGTTCTACGTGATCAACCTGGGGGCGGAGGCGGACGATTTCGACATCCTGGACATGGACATCATCTGGGTACCCGAGTTCGCGCGCGCCGGATGGCTGGTGGACTTGACCCCGCACATTAGCGAAGCGGAGCTTGAGCCCTTGAATCCCCCGGCGCTCCAGGCGGACTGGTTGGACGGGAGACTCTACGCGGTCCCGTGGTTCGTCGACGCCGGCGTTCTCTATTACCGGAAAGATTTGTTGGACAAATACGGCTTCGAGCCGCCCCGGACCTATCCGGAATTGGTTCGGCAGGCGCGCCACATCCTGGCGCGAGAAAATGACCCTCGGTTGAATGGGTTCGTCTGGCAGGGGATGCAGTACGAGGGCCTGGTGTGCGTGGCGCTGGAATTCATCCGCGGCAACGGGGGCGACCTGCTCGGCGCAGGAGCCCGGCCGGCCCTGACCGCCCCGGCAACCCTGGAGGCGTTGGAATTCATGGACGCCCTGATTGGTGAGCAGGGCGTGAGTCCTAGCCTGGTCACCACTTTGAACGAGGAGGCCTCTCGGTTCATTTTTCAATCCGGGCGAGCTATCTTTATGCGCAACTGGCCCTACGTTTGGCGCAAGCTGCAGGAGCCGGGCTCTTCGATGGCGGGCCGCGCCGGCTTGGCGGTGGTGCCGCACTTTCCGGGACACGCCAGCGTGCCCACCCTGGGCGGCTTCCATCTGGGCGTCAATGCCTACTCCCACCACAAGAAAGAAGCCATCGCCTTCCTCCGCTTCATGATCCGCTACTCCTCGCAGAAGGAAATTCTGCTGAACCTGGGCGTACTGCCGGCTCACATGGAGGTGTACGAGGACCCCGAAGTTCAGGAAGCCTTGGCCTTGCCCGCGGAGTTGTTGGCGGCGCTGAGCCTGGCACAACCGCGCCCCGTGACGCCTTACTACTTGATGATCTCTCAAATCCTGCAGCCGGAACTGAGTGCGGTGGTTGCCGGCATCCGCTCGCCTGAGCAAGCCATGGCAGTAGCCGCACCTCAGATTGAGCATCTCTTGGAGATTCGCTAGCCGTGCTCTGGCGGGAGCGCATCGGCCGGTATGGCTACCTGGCCCCCGCTGCCCTGTTTGCCGCCAGCATCGCGCTGGTGCCCATCCTGGTGACCTTTTGGCTGAGTTTCCACCGCCAGATGCCCATCTTCGGGATTTCCCGGTTCGTGGGGTTGGAAAATTATCGCTTCTTGCTGGAGGACGCGCGTTTCTGGAACGCCCTGGGCAACACCGCTTATTTCGCGGCGTTCTCCGTAGTGCTGGAGCTGGGCCTGGGCCTGACTTTCGCCTTGCTGCTGAACCGCCAGTTTCGAGGTCGGGCCGTGGCGCGAGCGCTGGTGCTGATTCCCTGGGCGGTGCCGAACGTGGTTGCCGCCCGTTTTTGGGAATGGGTGTACAACGCTGACTTCGGCGTCCTGAACTATCTGCTGGGAATAAAAATTAACTGGCTGGGCGACCCGCTTTGGGCCCTGCACGCGGCCATTCTGGCTGACGTCTGGAAGACCACCCCGTTCGTCGTGCTCTTGCTCCTGGCCGGGCTGCAGGTGATTCCGGAAGAGCTCTACCAGGCGGCCCGCATCGACGGCGCCAACGCCTGGCAGCTCTTCCGCCACATTACGCTGCCCTTGCTCAAGCCGGTGATTCTCCTGGTCTTGCTTTTCCGCACCATGGATGCGGCGCGCATCTTCGACCTGATTTTTGTGCTTACGGGCGGCGGCCCGGCGAATGAAACCGAGACCCTGGTCGTCTATGCCTACAAGCTGCTCTACCGCACGCTGCAGTTCGGGTACGGCTCCACCTTGTCGGTAGCGGCCTTCCTGTTCATTTTGGCTCTCAGCCTGGCCTACCTGCACCAGTTGCGCCGGGCCTGGGAGCTGCGAGGCTGAAGAGAAATGCCGAGCTGGCAGAGACTCGGGGTGCTGCTGTTGCTCGCCGCAATGCTGGGCTTCATCTTGGGGCCGTTCCTCTGGCAGGTGATCACGGCCCTGAAGCCCACCGCGGAGTTGGGGCAACTTCCACCGCTGCTCCCCAGCCGGCCCACCGGCCAGCATTTCAGCACCGTCCTGGGCACGCCCGGATTTCTGCGCGTGTTTCTGAACAGCGTGGTGGTGGCCGGAGGCACCGTGTTGCTGGTGTTCCTTCTGTCTGTGCCGGCCGCCTACGCCCTGGCCAAGCTGGGCCTGCGCGGGCGCAACCCGATTCTGGCTCTGCTGCTTTGCCTGTCGATGTTTCCACCCATCGCCAATGTGGCCCCGCTCTACCTGCTCTTCATCCGCCTGGGCATTCGCGACAGCCTGCTGGCGGTGGTGCTGGCCCATTCCGTCTACACGCTCCCGTTTGCCGTCTGGATCTTGACGAATTTCTTCCAGGAGATTCCCGACGATCTCTACCGGGCCGCGCGCGTCGATGGGTGTTCCCGGCTGGGAGTGCTGCGGCACATCGTGTTGCCGCTGGCCGTGCCGGGAATGTTGAGCGTGGGCCTGCTGGTGTTCGTCTTTTCCTGGAACGAATTCCTCTACGCCCTCACGCTGACAGCCAGCGAAAGCGCCCGGACTTTGCCCGTGGCCATTTCACTGTTTCCCGGCGTGCATGAGATTCCCTGGGGGGAGATTGCCGCGGCCGCCGTATTGGCCACCTTGCCCACCGTCCTGCTGATGTTCATCTTCCAACGCCGCATCATCAGCGGGCTGACGGCCGGGGCGGTGAAGGGGTAGCGATGGACCTGCGGTTCGAAAATGTCAGCAAGCGCTTCGGGGAGAGACTGGCCGTGGAAATTCCGCAGCTCACCATTCGACGCGGCGAGTTTTTTACTTTTGTCGGGCCCAGCGGTTGCGGCAAGTCCACCACCTTGAACCTGATCGCCGGCCTGGAAGAGCCGAGCAGCGGGACGCTCCAGTTGGGTGACCGCCGCCTGACGCACTTGCCGCCCCACCAGCGTGACGTTGCCTTCGTCTTTCAGAGCTACGCCCTCTACCCCCATCGAACCGTGTTCGGAAACCTCTCATTCCCTCTGGAACTGGCGGGGCTTTCTCGGGAGTCGATTCGCGAGCGCGTCCGCCAGGCGGCGGAGCTGTTGGGACTGGACCCGCTCCTCGAAAAGTACCCGCGGCAACTCTCCGGCGGCGAGCGCCAACGGGTGGCGGTGGGGCGGGCCATCGTGCGCCAGCCGCAGCTCTTTCTGTTCGACGAGCCCCTGTCCAACCTGGATGCGCCTCTGCGGGCGCAAATGCGGAAGGAGTTGCGTCATCTGCATCAACGCTTGGGCACCACGTTCATCTACGTAACCCATGACCAGGAAGAAGCCCTCTCCCTCTCCGACCGGATCGCGGTGATGCGCAAGGGTCGCATCCAGCAGTGCGGCCTGCCGCGGGAGCTCTATGAGCGGCCGGTCAACGCCTTCGTGGCCTCATTTTTCGGGAGTCCTTCCATCAACTTACTCCCGGCGGCGCTGGCGGCGGGCCCGGACGGCATCGCGGCGCGGATCGGCGAACTCCAGTTGTCCCTCGCGGGACTGGACGCAAAAATCCTGGAGGCGGGAGTCGTGACCCTCGGGATTCGCCCCGAGCATGTCCGGGTGAGTCGCGAACCGTTGCCGGAGCGATGGCCGGCGGAAATCTCGCTGGTGGAGCTGCACGGCGGCCAGACAATTCTGGAGCTGCAACTGGGCGGGTTCTCGCTGACCGCGGTGGAGCGCGCCGAGGCACGCTACCGGGAAGGGGAAAAAGTCTGGGTGGTGATTCCCGAGGAGCGCGTGCACCTGTTCGACCCGTCGACGGGGAACCGGTTGGGGGCGGACAGTCCGGGGCCGACTTCCTAGTTGCCCGCCAGCAGTCGTTTCAAGGTGTCGTTGACCCGGGCGGGGTTGGCCTGGCCGCGGGAGGCTTTCATCACCTGGCCCACGAAGAACCCGAACAACGCCTGCTTGCCTTTCCGGTACTGCTCGATCTTGTCTGCGTTTTTCTCCAGTACCTCCCGGCAGAGCTTTTCAATGGCGGCGGGGTCGGTAATCTGCTCCATCTTTTCCGCGGCCACAATTTCCGGGGCGGATTTGCCGCTGCCAACCATCTTTTGAAAGACGGCTTTGCCCATCTTGCCGGAGAGCGTGCCGTCTTGGACTAGCTGGAGCAATTCGGCGAGCGCCGCAGGGGCGACCGGAGATTCCTGGATTTCTTTTCCTGCTTCTTTCAAGGCGCCCAGCAGTTCGGTTTGAATCCAGTTGGCGGCTGTTTTCGGTTCCGGCGCTTTGCGGGCGGTGGCTTCGAAAAAGTCGGCTAGGGCGCGCGTGCCGGTGAGCACTTCGGCATCGTACTCGGTAAGGCCGTATTGACCGATGAAGCGGGCCTTGCGCGCGGCGGGCAACTCAGGCATCTCTCCGCGAATCTTCTCCAGCAGTTCTGCCTTCACCGTGAGCGGGAGCAAGTCCGGTTCGGGGAAGTAGCGATAGTCGTGGGCGTATTCCTTGGAGCGCATGGGCTCGGTGCGGCCGCCGGCCAGGTTCCACAGCCGGGTCTCCTGCTCGATGCGGCCGCTGTTCTCCAGGACCGCCACCTGGCGGTTGATTTCGTATTCGAGCGCCCGCGCCAGGTAGCGAAAGGAGTTCAGGTTCTTCACTTCGGTCTTGACGCCCAGTGCCCCGGCTCCCTTGCGGCGGACGCTGACGTTGGCGTCGCAGCGCAGGGAGCCCTTCTCCATGTCGCAATCGCTGACTTCGATGTATTCCAGCACTTGCTTCAGGGTAGTCAGGTAGGCGTAGGCTTGCTGCGGGGAGCGCAGGTCGGGCTCGCTGACGATCTCAATCAAGGCCACGCCGCAGCGGTTGAAGTCGAGGTAGGTTTTGGCATCGGAATCCGGGAAGCCCTCATGGAGTGACTTGCCGGCATCCTCTTCGAGGTGCAACCGGGTGATGCCCACGCGCTTGCTGCTGTCCTCAGCTTCAATCTGCAACCAGCCCTGCTCGGCCAGCGGCCGGTCGTACTGGGAGATTTGATAGCCCTTGGGCAGGTCGGGATAGAAATAGTTCTTGCGGGAAAACTGCGAGGAAGGATTCACGCCGCAGTTCAAGGCCAGCGCCGCGCGCACCGCCAGCGCGACCGCCTTGCGGTTCAGCACCGGGAGCGCGCCCGGCAGCCCCAGGCAGACCGGGCAGACGTTGGTGTTGGGCGGGTCGCCGAAGCGGGTCGAGCAGGCGCAGAAGATCTTGGAGGCGGTCTTGAGTTGAACGTGGACTTCCAGCCCGATGACCACCTCGTAGGCCTCGCGCTTGCGCTCGGCCACGGCGGCGATTTCTTCCCGTGTCAACTCCATCGCCGCAATTATACCTGCCCCGGCTGGGTCTGCTGGAAGTAGTCGGCCAGAGCCTCCTGCCAGGAACGGAAGTCGTCAAAGCCGGCGGCGCGATAGGCGTAGTTGTCCAAGACCGAATACGGGGGGCGGCGAGCCTTGGCGCCGAAATCTTTTGTGCTGATGGGCTGAAGGTCCGAGGAGAGACCAGCCCGACGAAGGATTTCCCGGGCGAAGTCGTACCAGGAGCATTCTCCCGCATTGGTCATGTGGTAGAGGCCGTAGCGATCGCTCTGGAGAAGCGGGAGCAATTTCTGGGCCAGGTCGCGGGTGCTGGTGGGGGTGAGGACCTGGTCGTTGACGACCCGAAGGGGCTTGCCTTCGCGCGCCCTTCGAAGCATGCGTTCCACGAAGTTTCCGCCTTGGCTGCGCTTGCCGGTCGGGCCGTACAGCCCGCAGGTGCGAATCAGGAAATACTTTTCGCAGTACCGCGGCACAATCATCTCGCCGGCGCGCTTGGAGAGAGCGTAGACGGACAGGGGATTGGGCGTGTCGCTTTCCCGGTAAGGCTTCCGTTGAGTGCCGTCGAAAACATAGTCGGTGCTGAAATGCACCAGCACGGCGCCCACGGCGGCGGCCGCGCGGGCCAAGTGGTAGACCCCCACGGCGTTGACCTGGAAAGCCGTGTCGGGGTTTTCTTCGGCCTCATCCACCCGGTTGTAGGCTGCGGTATTGATGAGGAACTCCGGCCGGTGGCGCTCCATCTGGGCGCGAACCGCCGCTGGATCGCAGATGTCCAACTGAGCGTGGGTGAGGGGGACGACCTCGTTGCCGCGCAGACAGGATTCAAGGTCGGTAGCCAGTTGGCCGCCCCCGCCGGTCAGAAGGATTCGCATGGCTACAACCGTTTCCGAACCGGTCGGCCGGGGCCCAGCTCGCGGATGAGCTCCTCGTAACGGACGATTACCTGATCGGGTTTGCCATCCATCAGGAGTTCGCCATCGTTCAGGAGCAGGACCCGCTCACAGATGGAGCGGACGTCGTCCATGTTGTGCGAGACGAACACCATGGTCTTGCCCTGCCGGCGAAAGTTGTGCATGCGTTCCAAGCATTTTTGCTGGAATCCTTTGTCCCCGACGGCCAGGACTTCATCTACGAGGAGAATATCCGGGTCGATCTCGGTCGCCACGGCAAAGCCCAGCCGGGAGAGCATTCCCGTGGAGTACTGCCGGATGGGCACGTCGGCGAACTCGTCCATGCCAGCGAAGGCCAGGATGGAAGCGAGCTTCTTCTGCATCTCCCGTCGGGTGAAGCCTAGAATCACCCCCGCCAGGATGGCGTTTTCTCTTCCTGTGAGTTCTGAGTGGAACCCAGCGCCCAATTCGATCAGGGGCGAGACATGTCCCCGGACTTCAACTGTCCCCGAGCTGGGCGGGAAAATCCGGGCAATGAGACGCAGGATGGTGCTCTTGCCGGAACCGTTGCGGCCGATGATGCCCAGACACTCGCCGGGCGGCACGGCAAACGACACTCCTTTGAGGGCCTCGAGGTCGCGGCGCGCCAGGAAGCCGGGAGAAAGCCGGATAAAGACGTCGCGCAGCGTGCGGCCCCGCTTGGGGTAGATGCGAAATCGCTGCCAGACGTCTCGGAAGCGAATCTTGTAGGCGTTCGATGTGGGCATCCTCAAACGTGAATGGCAAACGAGTCCTGAAAGCGGCGGAAGATAGCATAGCCGAGGACCACCGCCACCACTCCCACCAGAATGGAGATCAAAGCCGACGCCGGCTCAGGTAATTCCCCGGCATAGATCGGCAGCCGGAACCCGCGCAGGATATGCAGCATAGGATTCCAGATTAGCACCGGGTGAAACCGCGCGGGGATGTGATCTAGGTCATACAACACCGGACAGAGGAAAAAAAAGGCCCGCAGGAAAACCTCCAAGATGTGGCCGATATCGTGGAGGAAAACGCCGAGAGCGGCCACCGCGAATCCGCATCCGGCTGTGAAGAGCAGCAGGCCCAGCATCGGGACCGGCAGGTAGAGCCAGGTCTTGTGGAACGGGTGGTCGAACACCCAGAGGAAGAAGGCCAGGGGAATCAGCGAGAGCATGAGATTGAAAAAGTTGGCCAGCACCGCGGCCAGGGGAAAGACGAGCTTGGGGATGTAGACCTTCTTGATCAGCGAGCCATTGGCGATGATGGATTGCACCGCATACGCCATCGACTGCTGGTAGAAGGTGAAGGGGAACATGGCGCAGAGCAGGAAGATGGCGTAGTGCTCGATGCCGAACCGTCCGACGCGGAATTTGCTGAAGACCACCACAAAAATAGCAGTCATCATTAACGGGTTCAGGAAGGCCCACAGCACGCCCAGCAGGGAGCGTTTGTAGCGCACTTTGAGTTCTTTCAGGGCCAGAATCCAAATGAGTTCCCGGTAGTGGTAGGTATCGCGGAGGAGTTCTAGCATAGGATCACCGTTTGCCAGGTGGTTATACTCAAGCCTCCTGGGAGTGTCAACGCTGGCCGGAGGCGCTGCTGTGCGGGGCTGCTATAATGCCTGCGAACGGTGATGCCTCCACTGGGATCCATCGTTATTGTTACTTTCAATTCCGCCGAGCACATCCAGGCGTGCCTGCGCAGCCTCCACGAGCCGGGCTGGGAACGCATCGTAGTGGACAATGGGTCGCGAGATGCCACGGTAGAACTGGCTCGTTCCCACTCGGGCACGCAGGTGTGTGCCAGCGCGGACAATCTCGGGTTCGCCGGGGCCGCCCGGCAGGGAGTTCGCTGGGCCCGGGGGGAGCTTCTGCTTTTTCTCAATCCCGACGTAGTGGCCGAGCCCGGCGCCTTGGCGGCATTGCGGGCGGCGGTGGAGCCGAACGAGGTGGGGGCGGTCGGGGGGCGACTTTTGAACCCGAACGGGACAACGCAAGCCGGGTTTGTGGTGCGGCGCTTTCCCACCCTGGCGACCGCTCTGGCTGAGATTCTCTTGCTCAACCGGATTTTTCCTGGCAACCCTTGGAACCGGCGGTATCGTTGCCTGGGGATGGATTACGAGCGTGCAGCGGCGGTGGAACAGCCTGCCGGAGCCTGCCTGTTGGTGAAGCGCCAGGCCTGGGAAGCGGTGGACGGTTTCGATGAGCGCTTCTTCCCCTTGTGGTTCGAGGACGTCGACCTCTGCCGGCGACTGCGGGCGCGCGGCTGGAAGATTGTCTACGAACCGCGGGCGCGTTTCCACCATGCGGGCGGCCACAGCCTGGGCGCTGTACCGGAAAAAGAACGGCAAGTCTATTGGTATCGGAACCTGCGGCGCTACTTCCAGAAGCACCACGGCCGGCTGGCGGGTGTCGTCTTGCGGATGGGAATTTTGGCCGGGATGCTGTTGCGTGCGGTGGCGACGCTGGTGGGTGTGGGCCCCCGGCCGGACGGGCGAAGGGCGGCCCTGGACGCCTACGCCCAAGTCATTCGGTGCTGCGTATTCGGGCGCGCCCAAGAGTGAAGAGGGCTATGGTGCGCGTTGCCGTCAGTCTGGTTACCTGCAACAGCAAATCCTACCTGGAGCGCTGCCTGGAGTCTCTGTTCGCGCAGCAAGGAGTGGAGTTGGAGATTGTCGTAGTGGACAACGCCTCCCGGGACGGAACGCTCCAGCTCTTGGAGCGCTACGGGGGGCGGGTGAAGCTGATCCGCAACCGCGAGAACCGGGGTTTCGCGGCGGGCCAGAACCAGGCGATGGGCCACGCTCAAGCTGACTGGGTGCTTTGCCTGAACCCGGATGTCGTGCTGGAGGCGGACTTTGTGCGGACGTTGGTGGAAGCCGCCGAGCCGCGCTCCGAGGTGGGGACTGCCTGCGGCAAACTTTTGCGGCTGGCGCCTGACGGCTCCCGTCCGGCCGCGCCGCTGATTGATTCCACGGGCATCTATTTCACCCCCACCTTGCGCCACCTGGACCGGGGCTCGAACCAACCGGACCGCGGGCAGTACGAGCGGCGCGAGCTGGTGTTTGGCGCGACGGCCGCGGCCGCGCTCTATCGGCGATCCATGATCCAGGACCTCTCTGTGGACGGGGAATTTTTCGATGAGGACTTTTTCTCTTATCGAGAGGACGCCGATGTGGCCTGGCGGGCACAGTTGGCCGGCTGGCACTGTCTTTACGTTCCGCAGGCGGTCGGCTATCACGTGCGCCGGGTGCTGCCGGAAAACCGGCGGGAGCTGCCGCCGCTCTTGAACTATCACTCCACCAAAAACCGTTTCCTGCTGCGCGGCAAGAACATCGGGTGGGGCCTTTACTGGCGGCTCTTCGTGCCCATGAAAGTGCGCGACCTGGGAATCGTCGCCTATGTGCTGCTGCGTGAGCGCACGTCGCTGCCCGCTTTCCGTTACCTTTGGGGACAGCGGCGGCGCCTGTGGGAAAAGCGGCGGCAGGTGCAAGCCAAGCGGCGCGTGGCGGACGGCGAGCTGGCGCGCTGGTTCCGCTTTCGCCCGGTCAGCTTTCCGGCCGAGGTCGAGCCGATGAAGATAGCCATCCTGGGGACGCGGGGGGTGCCGGCGAATTACGGCGGGTTTGAGACGCTGGCCGAAGAGCTGGGGGCGCGACTGGCGGCGCGCGGGCACCAAGTTACCGTCTATGGTCGGCGGCCGCAGATTTCCTACCAGCAGCCCACCTACCGGGGCATGCGCCTGGTGTTGCTCCCCACGCTGGCCTACAAGTATCTGGACACCGTAGTGCATACGTTTCTCTCGGTCTTTCACGTAGCGCGCACGGATGCGGAGGTGGTTTTCGCCTGCAACGTGGCGAACAGCCCCTTCGTGTGGGTGCCCCGGGTGGTGGGGAAGCCCACGGCACTGAACGTGGACGGTCTGGACCGGCGGCGTCGCAAGTGGAGCTGGCTGGGGCGGGCCTACCTGTGGCTGTGCGAGTGGCTGGCGTTGGTGACCCCGACGGTGATGGTGACCGATGCGCGGGTGATGCAGGAGTACTACCGGAGGCGCTACGGCAAGTCTTCCACGGTGATCGCCTACGGGGCCCAGCCGCCAGAGGTCGGGATCGCTCGCGACGTGCTCGATCGCTTCCAGCTCCGGCCAAGGCGGTACGTCCTCTACGTCAGCCGGTTGGAGCCGGAGAACAATCCTGAGTTGGTGATTCGAGCCTTCGAGCGGATTCGAACCGACAGGAAGCTGGCGGTGGTGGGCGGAAATCGGTACCGGCCCGACTACGTGCAGGCGCTGGAGAAGATTTCCGACGAGCGCATCGTTTTCACCGGGCCGATTTACGGGGAAGGCTACTGGCAATTGCAGCGCCACGCTGCTCTGTACGTGCACGCCACCGAAGTTGGCGGGACCCATCCGGCGCTGATCGAGGCGATGGCGTGCGGCCACTGTGTGCTTTACCTGAACACGCGGGAGAACGCCGAGGTAGTGGGGAACGCAGGGGTTGCTTTTGAAGCCTCGGTGGAAGACCTGGTCGAGAAGATGCAACGGGCGCTGGGCGACGAATCGTTGTGCGCCAGCTTTGGCGCACGGGCTTGCCAGCGGGCCCGGGAAGCATACAGTTGGGACAGGATTACCGAGCAGTACGAGGCGCTCTTCCACCGGCTGGTGCACTGTTAAGCCGGGTGGCTTGACAGGCACAGACAGACCGCCCTAGCATCGCAGCCAAGGAGTTACCTCCATGGAAACCGAGGAAGTTGGCCTGCCCAGCTTTGATCGGCGGGAGCACTTCCGTGGGCACTATATCGCTGACGTGGAAATCGAGCGCGGCTCCTCCCTCCTGCGCGCCCGGACGCTCAACATCAGCCTGGGGGGGATGCTGCTGGAGATGGAAAACCCGCTTTGGGTGGGAGCGGAGTTTCTGGCCCGGGTGTCGCTGGAGGAGGAAGAGCCACTAGAGGTGGGCTGCGTGGTGCGGCAGGTGCTCCCCGAAGCTGGCATGGGGGTGGAATTCCTTGACTTGAAGCCCGCCGAGCAAGCTCGCCTGCACAGGCTTGTCCAGATGCTCCCGCACTGAGCCCGCGATGCCTACAGGCCGGAGTCAGGCTGGCGCTTGAGGAGCTGGCCGGAACCCTTCGAATCGGCTCAGGCAAATTGCTCGGCTGGTCGGTCGTGTCCTGCTTCACAAGCCGGAATAAGTGCCGCGTTTGAGAAATTGCCCCCGGCCGGGCTTGCCGACGAACTTGCCGTTGTCGATGACCGGCCGGCCGCCCACCAGCACCTGGCGGGGCGCGCCCTTGATGCGAATCCCTTCGAACATCGAGTAGTCCACCCGCATGTGGTGGGTCCGGGCGGTGATGGTTTCTTCCTTGTTCGGGTCCCAGAGCACCAGGTCGGCATCGGAGCCGACGGCAATCGTCCCCTTGCGGGGATAAAGGCCAAACAGCTTGGCCGGAGTGGTGGAGACCAGCTCGACGAAGCGATTCGGGGAGAAGCGCCCGGCCTGGACGCCGCCCGTATAGACCAGGCTCAGGCGGTGCTCGATGCCGGGGCCGCCGTTGGGGATCTTAGTAAAGTCGTCCTTGCCCATCTCCTTTTGGTCCTTGTAGCAGAAGGGGCAGTGGTCGGTGGAGACCACTTGCAAGCGGTCTTGGGCCAAACCGGCCCAGAGTTTTTCCTGGTGCCACTTTTCCCGGAGCGGAGGCGTGAAGACGTACTTGGCTCCTTCGAAGCCGGGGACGTCGAAGTTCTCGATGGAAAGGAAGAGATACTGGGGACAGGTCTCCGCATAGACGGGCAGGCCGCGGTCGCGGGCCTCGCGGACCTTCTCCAGGGCGTCATTGCAGGAAAGGTGGACGATGTAAACGGGTGAGCCGGCCATTTCGGCCAGGGCAATGGCGCGGCCGGTGGCTTCCGCTTCGGCGGTAGTGGGGCGGGTGAGCGCGTGATACTTGGGAGCGGTCTTGCCTTCGGCCAGGGCTCGCTGGACGATAACGTCAATGGCGCCTCCATTTTCCGCGTGCATACAAATGAGCGCGCCGTTCTGCGCCGCCTGGGACATCGCCTTGAAGATCACGCCGTCTTCCACCAGGAAAACGCCGGGATAGGCCATAAAGAGCTTGAAGCTGGACACACCGTCGCGCACCAGCGCATTCATTTCTTCCAAGCGGGCGTCGGGCAAGTCGGTAACGATGCAATGGAAGGCATAGTCGATGGTGGCCTTGCCCTCGGCTTTCTTCCTCCAGGTGTCGAAGGCCGTGCGCAAGGACTGGCCCTTGTACTGGATGGCGAAGTCGATGAGCGTGGTGGTGCCGCCGAAGGCGGCGGCGATGGTGCCGGTCTCGAAATCGTCCGAGCTGGTGGTGCCGCCGAAGGGCATATCGATATGGGTGTGGACGTCGATGCCGCCGGGAATAACCATCAGGCCTTGAGCGGGCAGCGTCTGGCGAGCGGCTTCGCGCGGGAGTTCCCGGGCGATGGCCGCGATGCGGCCGTCAACGATGCCGATGTCGGCGACGTACGTGTCGGCGGCGGTGACGATGGTGCCGCCCTGGATAAGCGTGTCGAAGTGCATTGCTCCCCTCCTGGCTGGCGGTTTTATGGTAGGGGGCGGCCGCCCAAGTGTCAACGCGAGGCAGGGAAGGTATAATCGGCGCGAGCCCGGGCGATGAAAATCCTCTACGTATCCCACCTCTTCCTCCCACGGTTCAGCGGCGGCACGGAAGTGCTGACGTATGAGGTGGCGCGGGAGATGCAGCGACGCGGGCACGAGGTGGAAGTGCTGACGTGCGAGGACTGGCGAGCCGCCGAGCCGGTGAGCGGCGCGGACCAGCCTTACGGGGGCGTTCCGGTGCATCGGCTGCGGCTGAATGCGTCGCGCAGCGACGACCCGATGCGTGCGCAGTACCACTTTCCGGCCGTGGAGGAGTACCTGCGAGCGTGGCTGGGCGCGAAACGCCCGGACCTGGTGCATGTGCACCACTTTGGCAACGTCACCACCGCGGCGGCCACAGCCGCCTACGCGCTGGGTATCCCTGTAGTCTTTACCGCTACGGATTTCTGGCTGATTTGTCCCACGTCGCAGCTCCTGCGCTATGACCAGTCGCTGTGCAACGGGCCGACGAACCTTGCCAAGTGCGCCAAGTGCGTGGCCACGAGCTATCAACGGGCGCGGTCCTATCGGCCGCTGTTATCGGCCGTTCCCGAGCCGGTGTTCAACCTGGCGGCGCGCCGCCTGGCGCCGGCGCTGGGGGGGCTGCTGGCCTCGGCGCGGGCCGTCACGTCGCTGGTGAAGCGGGCGGAGTGGAACCGGCAGGTAGCGGAGAAATTCTCCCGGCTCCTGGTAGCCTCGCGGTTTATGCGGGACCGGTTTGCGGAAAACCGGGTGCCGACGGAGCGGATGGAGCTGGTGGGTTTTGGGATTGATACCCGCTGGGCGGCAAGTCTGACGTCGCGGCGGTTTGAGGGGCCGCTGCGGATCGGCTTCATCGGAGCTATTGCTCCGCACAAGGGGTTGCACGTGCTGGTGGAAGCTTTTCGGCGACTGAAAGCCGGGAGTCAAGCCCGGCTGGAGGTCTACGGTCGTCTCGACTTCGCCCCGCCCTATGGTGAACAGGTACAGGGGCAGGCGTCCGGCCTTGAGGGGATCGAGTTTCGGGGCACGTTTCCGCATCAAGAGATGGGGCGGGTGCTGAGCGAATTGGACGTGCTGGTAGTGCCATCGGTTTGGTACGAGAACACGCCGCTGGTCTTGCACGCGGCCCAGGCCGCCCGGCTGCCGCTGATCGTCTCCGACATGGGTGGGCTGGTGGAGATGGTGCGGGACGGAGAGAACGGGTTGGTGGTGCCCGTCGGCGACCCGGAAGCGCTGGCGGCGACGCTGGAACGGTGCCTGCGAGAGCCGGGCCTCCTGCCGCGCTTGTCCCGGCAGATGCCGCCGGTGAAGACCATCGAAGCCTACGCCGAAGAGCTCCTGGCGCGGTACGAGTCGGTTCTGGCGGCCGCCTAGTGGGGATAGCCCAATTCTTGGAGCAAGGGAGCCTGAATGCGGTGGAGAGTTTCGATCTGCTGGGGGCGGAGGGCGGTGCGCCACTTGAAGTTCTGGGAATCCAGGCGTGAGGGCAAGCGCTTCAGGGTGTCGTTATCGGTGCGCAGGCCGGCGAAGTCGTAGGCGCGGCGCAAGACGCCCCGGGGATCCTCGCAGAGTTCCTCGTAGCGGAGTTCGAGGTAGCTCGAGCCCAGGGTGGGACGGGCATCCCGGACAGTGCGGAGGATTTCGCGCCATTGCAAGGCGGCTTGTTCGAACGGGTCCTCCCGCAAGAGGGTTCGCCAGTTCGGGGGCTTGCAGAAATTGCCGAAAGGGAAGCGCTGGCGTTCGGGGTCGCGGCTGGTTTCTTCGACCAGCGAATGGGCAACGGCGCGGCCGTCGCGGATGAGGTGGAGGAAGCGGGCGTCGGGAAAGATGGCGCGGAGGTAAGCCACGCGGACTGAGTTGCGGGGATTCTTGTTGACCAGGCGGCGAGCGCGGTGAAGGCGGCGGTGGAATTCGAAGCGAGCGTGCAGGCGCCGGGCGTCTTCCGGGGTCACTTTCTCCGCCGGCCAGTGGTGGTCGGCCTCGGGATCGAGGTGATGGAGGGGGTCCCAGATTTCCTGGGCTTCGGAGAGATTGACGACGTCCGGATGGCGAGCGAACAGCTCGACGGCCAAGGTGGTGCCGGAGCGGGGGCAGCCGAGGAAGAAAAGGGGTTGCGCGAGCCGCGGGTGGCGGTTTCCGGCCAGTTCCCAGAGGCGGAAGGCCAGTTCGTACCCCAAGCCGTTCATTTTGCCCAGCCAATGCCGGGCGAGCTGCCCGATTCGCACCCCGGTTTCTCCCGGCAGCCGCGCGAATTGCGGCTGCGCGACTGCTATGATATACGAACGAGCGATGGCCATCGCGCGCGAAAGAGCAGGAACCTACCGTGGCTGAGCCGCGATTGATTCTCCTGGGCCTGGACGGGGCCACTTTCACCGTCATTGATTTCCTGATCGGGCAGGGTCGGTTGCCGTACCTGGCGGGGCTGATGCAGGAAGGGGTGCGCTCGCCGCTGGAGTCCACCGTGCCGCCGCACAGCGCGGCGGCGTGGCCGTCGTTGGTCACCGGAAGGAATCCGGGCTACCACGGACTGTACGATTTCTATCGCCGCCGCAAGGATAGCTACCGGCTGGAGCTAATCAATGGGGGTTGCGTGCCGGGCCCGAAGCTGTGGGACTACGTGAGCGCCTCCGGCAAGCGGGTGTGCGTCTTCAATGTCCCCATCAGCTATCCGCCGGAGGCGCTGAACGGGGTGATGGTTTCGGGGATGGATAGTCCGAGCCGGGAGAGCGAGTTCACCTATCCGTCTGCCTTCAAACAGGAGCTGCTGCGGCACTTTCCGGGGTATTCGATTGAAATCGACGAGTTGGAGCGAGCGATGCGAACCGAGCAGCGCTCGGGCAACGGCGACCCCCGGGCGCGACGCCGGCAGACCATACTGGCGCACCTGGAGCAGCAGTTGGCGGTGGCCGAGTTTCTGCTGGGGCGGGAGCGGTGGGATGTTTTTTTCGGGGTGATCGTGGCGCCGGATCGGGCGCAGCACTTGTTCTGGAGCGAGTTCGAAGAACTCCGGCAGGGGAAGGGCGTACCGGCGGACAGCAGTCCCTTGCTGGCCGCCTATGAGCGAGCCGACGCGGCTATCGGGAAGTGGCGAGCACAGCACGCGGATTGCTCCTGGGTGATCCTCTCCGACCACGGATTCGGCCGTTTGGAAAAGGAGTTTTACCTGGACGGGTTTCTGGCGCGGCAGGGCTGGCTGCGGCCGCGCTCCGGGTGGGAGCGGACGTGGCGGTTGACGGCTTCGGCGGCGCGGAAGGCGGGGAGGATTCCTCGGGCCGTGCAGGCTCTGGTGCAACAGGGAGCCCAGCGGTGGCAGCGGGGCGATTCCGTCCTGCCCCCCTGGGTGCTGAGCGATCCGGAGCGGGCTGTGAACTGGAGCCGGACGCGCGCCTATCCGGTGGGGGAGACGGGCGCGATCTTCGTCAACTTGCAGGGGCGGGAGCCGGAAGGGATTGTGCAGGCGGGGAAGGAATACGAAGCGGTCCGCGAGGAGATTATCCAAGCCTTGAAGGGTCTGCGCGACCCCGAGGATGGCCGGCCGGTGGTGGAAGGCGTCTATCGACGCGAGGACTTGTTTGCGGGGGAGGCGCTGGCGGAGCTGCCCGACCTGCACGTGTGTCTGCGGGATTACGCCTACCGGGTCGCCGTGGAGCTGGGCCATGAGAAGGATTCTTTTTTCGGCTTGCCGCGGGAAAGAAAAGCGGCGCTCTACGACAGCGGGACGCACATGCGGGAAGGGATCCTGTTGGCCGCGGGGCCTTGTTTTGCCAGGGGGCGGCGGTTGAGCTCGGCGAGCCTCCTCGATGTCTTGCCCACGGTGCTCCACGCTTTGGGTTTGCCGGTGGAGGAGCGCCTGGAAGGGCGGGTGCTGGTGGAGGCCTTCGCGCCGGAATATCTGGAGGCGCACCCGGTGCGGTGGGGGAGCGGTGCTGCGGTCGCGGCCCGGCCCGGCTCCGGGTATTCGCCCGAAGAGGAGCGGCAGTTGGCGGAACGCTTGCGGCAGCTAGGCTATCTGGAGTAACCGCGGGCTAGACGCCGCTGGCCAGGTAGCTGCTGAGCTCTTCCCACCAGTCCGGAACAGAGCCCTGCCTTTCCGCCGCGTAGGCAAAATCACCCAGGAAGTCGCCCAGTACCTGCAGGCCGAGCTGGAGGGTCACGAAGCGGGCCTTGGAGCGGGCGAGGCCGCCGTGGAAGCTGACCAGCGGCCGGGCGGCGGCATTGAAGTCGCCGCAGAGACGGTCGGGGACAAACCGGGATCGCAGGCGGGATGCCAGTCGCTGCACGGGGGCCAGGGGGGCGCGGCAGAGAGCGCGGCGGAACGGGTGGAGGGGGCTGGTGGGGAGGCGCAGTTGCTTGACGGGTTCATGGGCGGCGCCTAACTGATGACGGAGGAGCGCGAGGACAGCCGCGTAGGTTCCGATCCCGGAGAGAATTTCTTCTTCGTTCAGGGAGGGGAGATTCGGCGCCAACTCCAGGATACGGTTGGTGGCGCGACGGGCGACGAAGGCTCGCTTGAGCCGCTGGTAGGGTTGACGGTTGTGGGAGTGGTAGACGCGGGCGGCGGGGTTGCGCAAGAAGGAATGGCCGGCGCGCCGGGCGCGCAGGGCCCAGTCGAGGTCCTCGGCGTAGTCGAGGCGGGCAAAGGGGAGCTGCTGCCAGACGCGGCGGTGCAAAGCGGAGCAGACATTGTCGAACGCCAGGCCGCGCAGGCGGTGAAGGAAGTTTCCGGAAAGGTTGCGGAGGGGAGGTTGCCAGGCGGGGGCCGGGTCGAGGACGGAGTTGTGGTAGTGGACTTCCCATTGGGCGACGGGGTCGGCGTCGGGGTGAGGGAGCTGTTTTCCGGTCACGGCGGCGAGCCCCGGCTGTTGGCGCAAGGGTCGGGTGAGTTCGGCCAGAACGGCCTCATTGGCCGGGCGAGCATCCTGGACGGTGAAGACCAGCAGGTCGCCCCGTGCCTGGCGGGCGAGCAGATTTCGGGTTTCGCCGTGGTTGAACTGTTGGGGCGGGATGGTATGGAGGCGGGCGCCGAGCTCGCGGGCGGTTGAGAGGGTGGCGTCGCGGGAGCCGGAGTCGACGACAACCAGTTCGAATTCTTCTTCGGTCCGCTGCTGGCGCCAGGCGCGCAAGTTGCGCGCAAACTGGGGTCCGGCGTTCTTGGTAGGGAGGCAAACCGAGATCACGGGCAACGGAAGTCTAGCGCGGGACTGGGAAGCGGGCAAGCCCGGCTTGGGCAGGGGGACGTGCCGCAAGCGAGCAGGCTTCTGCTAGACTGCGGCTGCGGGAGGGAACGGCGTGAGCGGCGGTCGATGTTTGGTGCTGGGCGGGGCAGGCCCCGCCAGCAAAACCCAAATGGTGGCCTTCCGGAGAGAAGGGGGGCGGCGGTGAAGGCTCGACGCTGCCTGGTATTGGGCGGGGCAGGCTTCCTGGGGTCGCACCTGGTGGAGCTGCTGGTGGGGGAAGGCTATCCGGTGCGGGTGTTCGACCAGCCGGGGCGCGCAACTCACCACTTGCCGCCTGTCCTCCAGCAAGTTGAGGTGGTCGAGGGGGACTTCCGGCAGCCCGGAGAGTTGGGCAAGGCGGTGGAAGGTTGCGAGACCGTCATTCACCTGGTGGGCACGACGGTGCCTTCTTCCTCGAACCGCGACCCGGTTTTTGACTTGGAGACGAATCTGGTGGGGACGGTGCAGCTGCTGGAGGCGTGCGTTCAAGAGAAGGTGAAGCGGGTGGTGTTTTCTTCTTCCGGCGGGACGGTGTATGGGGAAGCGCAGGGCCTGCCGATTGGAGAGAGCCACCCGACCGAGCCCCGGTCTTCCTACGGCATCACCAAGCTGGCGTGCGAGAAGTACCTGGCGTTGTTCGAGCGGTTGCAGGGCCTGGAGTACACGGTCCTGCGCATCAGCAACGCGTACGGCCCGCGCGGGCCGGTAGAGGGGGAGCAGGGAGTGGTGGGGGCGTTCCTGGCGCGGTTGAAGCGCGGCGAGCCGATACCCTTGTGGGGCGACGGGTCGGTGGTGCGCGATTATGTCTATGTAAGCGACGTGGCCCGGGGGTTCCGAGCGGCCCTGGGCCAGCAGTCCTCGTTCCGGGTATTCAACATCGGCACGGGGGTGGGTATCTCCCTGCGGGAGCTGATCAAGAAGATGGAAGAGGTTACCGGCCGGCGGGCCAGGATTGACAGTCAGGCGGCGCGACCGGCCGATATTCCGGTGAACATCCTGGATCCGGGCCGTGCCGGGCAGCACCTGGGCTGGAAGGCAACGGTGTCGCTGGAGGAAGGTTTGAGGCACACCTGGGAGTGGCTCTGCTCGCAGGAGGTCTAGGGCCGCCGGGAACCAAGAAAATTGTTATTGACTTTGGGCGACGTGCTACCATAGCCATCTAAGCAGGCGCTTTTTCGGGGGCGAAGGAAGCGGAACCTTCCACGGTTGAGTTCAACTTCCCAGGGTGAGGTGAAGGGGAGGAATTTTTTTCGAACGAGGAGCAACAAGCCATGGAGTTCGGGATCACCTTGAAGCCGGACGTTTCGGTGGAGCGGGTGCAACAGCTTGCCCGTGAAGCGGAGGCGGCCGGCTTCCGGTACGGGTGGCTGTTTGATTCGCACGTGCTGTGGAAGGACCCGTACCCGTTGTTGACGCTGATGGCGGCGAACACCGAGCGGATGCGACTGGGGACCTGCGTGACGAACCCGGCGGTGCGGGATGTGACGGTCACGGCGAGTCTCTATGCGACCCTGAACCTGATTTCCGGCGGGCGGATGGAGCTGGGGATCGGCCGCGGGGACAGTTCCCGGCGGGTGTTGGGCAAGAGGCCGACGACGGTGGAGCGGCTGGGAGAATCGGTGCAGCTGTTTCGGGAACTGACGGCCGGCCGCGAGGTGGTGCACGACGGGCACCGGGCCCGGTTGAGCTGGGCCAACGGGTCGCCGCGGGTCTGGATTGCGGGCTACGGGCCGAAGGTGCTGCGCTTGGCGGGGAGGGTGGCCGACGGGGTCATTTTGCAGATCGCAGACCCCGAGCTGATTTCCTGGTGCCTGGGTTCGGTGCGGGAAGGGGCCCGGGAAGCGGGGCGCGACCCAAAGAAGATTGAGGTGATGTCGGCGGCCCCGGTGTGGGTGTCGGCCGACCTGGAGAAGGCGCGGGAGCGAGTGCGCTGGTTCCCGGCGCTGGTCTCGAACCATGTGGTGGATTTGCTGAAGCGCTACGACCCCAAGGAGCTGCCCGAGGGGTTGACCATCTACGTGCAGGACCGGCCCGGCTACGATTACGGGCAGCACTGCGAGGTGGGGAGCGAGAACGAGGGCTTCGTGTCTGATGAGGTGGTGGACCGGTTCTGCATTGTGGGCGACGTGGAAGCCCACCGGAAGAAGCTGAAAGAACTGGCGCGGGCGGGGGTCACCCAGTTCAACATCTACCTGATGTGCGGCGAGGAGGAGCAGACGCTGGAAATCTACCAGCGCGAGGTGCTGCCGGCCTTTCGCTAAGAGCCGACTGGGCGGCGAGAGCAGGGCGGCCCGCCCCGTTGCCAGTGGCGGAGGTGGCGAGGGGTTATCCGGAGCGGGGAAGACACCGGCCCTTCGACTCCGCTCCCTTCGGCTCCGCTCCCTTCGGCTCCGCTCAGGGCAAGCAGGGCAAGCGGGACGCCGGTGCCGCCCGCCGCTGCCACCCGCGGTAGCTTTTCCCTTTTTGCTGCTGGGTTGGGGCAGCATCGTTGCGGGCAGGTGCTTTCCGGTCATACACCATCAGGCGAGAGATTCCCGCACAAGATGAGCCACGCGCCGGGCCAGGGAGGGGGCGGCGGTCAGGCCGGGCGAGTCGATCCCTACCAGATGAATCACGTGGGGATAGGCGGGGTCGCGGGTCAGCACAAAGTCGGCCATGCCGTGGTGGCCGGGCGGGGCGAGCTTGGCCCGGATGCCGGAGTAGGCGGGGCGCAAGTCCTGGGGCTGGACCTGGGGCAGGAGCTTTTGGACGCGGGCGCAAAATTCCTGGCGGGATTCGCGGCCGCGCTCGTAGTCGTTTTTCTCCTCGATGTAGCGGGCGTTGGGCCCCAGCAGCAAAGTTCCTCCGAGAGTCTTGGTCAAGTGGACGCCGAGGCTGAGGCCGGAGGGGTCGGGGGCGGGATAGACGAGGCGATTGACCAGGTGGACCTTGGAAGGGACCGTCTCCCAGTATTCGCCGCGGCAGGGGTAAATCTTGTACTGCCGGTTTCCGAACAAGGCGGCCACCTCGTCGGCGAAGAGGCCGGCGGCGTTGATGAACACCCGGGTTTCCAGCTCGCCCGCCGGCCCGGCGGTGACCCGGACAAAGTCGGGTCGCGGCTCGACCAATTCGAGGCGAGCGTTGGTGGCAAGGTAGGCGCCGTGCGCGGCGGCCCGGGCCGCGTAGCCTTTTACTAGGGCCTCGCTTTCCACCAACCCACTGGAAGGCACCCGCAGGGCGCAGCGGGCGGCCACGTGGGGCTCGTGGCGCTTGAGCTCGGCCGCGCTCACCAGCTCCAGGCCTTCCACGCCGTTTTCCCGGCCGCAGGCGAGCAGGGAATGAATCTCTTCTTCTTCCTCGGGAGTGGTGGCGACCACGAACTTGCCGGTGTTTTGATGGGGAATGTGGTGTGCGCGGCAGAATTCGTAGGTGAGGCGATTGCCCTCGACGCAGTGGCGGGCCTTGAGGGAGCCGGGCGAGTAGTAGAGGCCGGAGTGGATGACGCCGCTGTTGCGAGTGCTGGTGGCCATTCCCAGCCGCGGCAGTTGCTCGAGCAGAAAGACGTCACGGGTGTGGGGAGCCAATTCGGCGGCGATGGCGCAGCCCACCACGCCGCCTCCGACGATGAGGACCTTGGCGCGCTCCATCTTGTCGATTGAGGAATTCTTACCTCAGGGGCTAAAGCCCCTTCTTTATTGTTCCTCTTGCAGCCGACCTGAAGGCCGGCCCCGACGGTTCGCTAGACCGACTTGGCGAAAACGAGCGCCAGGCGGAAGAGCTGCGAGAGGCGGCGGATGGTGAAGTGCGGGCGCTCGTGCCGGCGTTGAGGTTCATAGCCGGCGAATTCCCCGCCGCGGCGGCGCACGGTCCACAGGCCCAGTTCGTTGGCGGCACGGATTTCGCTATCGGCTCGGTCGCCCACGACCAGCACGCGGCGCGGGTTCGGCTCCACTTGGAGAACCCTGCGCAAGTATTGCTTCTTCCCGCGGCCCCGGGTCAAGCGGGTGTAGAAGATTTTTCGAACATAGGGGGAGCGGTCGAGTCCGAGCAGGCGGGTCTTGGCGCGTTGGATGCGCAGGAGGCCGGCGGTCAGGATGAAAATCTGGACACCGGATTGATGGAGGCGTCGCAGGGTTGGCCGGGTCTCCGGAAACAGGCGAAGGTTGCGGACGGGATAGCTGAAGTAAGCCTGGCGGCCACGGCGAGCGAGCCGGCGGGCTTCCCGACCGCGGAGACCCAGGTGAAGGCAGAGCCGGAGATCGAGCGTATCCAGGTTGTGTTGCTGGCGAAACAGCCGACGGCGGAGCTTCAGAAGGTGTTGAAGGGTAAGCCGCCGGTTGGCGCGGCGGCGGAGCCCGGCCTGCAGCAGCTTTTGGCAGGCGTGGCGGTGAGCGGCCAGCACGCGCTGGCGGCGGCAATCATAGAGGGTGTCGTCCAGGTCGAAGACGGCAACGGTTATGAGTGGGCGTGACCGCGGCATCTAGCGCGAAGCTGCCTGCGCGGCGGGCCGGTGCCGGAGGCGCATCAGGGCCAGGTACAGCAGAAATGAAAAGGCGAAGCCAACAAACCAGGCGTAGTCAAACACCGGGCGCAGCGGGGCATAGAAGCGGCCGACCAGGGCCACGGCGATGCCTGTCGCCAGCGAGAGGACTGCGGGAAGGTGGAAGCCGTGGGAGAACTCGTAGAAGCCGCCGCGTCGGTAGAGGTCGTCCACCAGAATGACCTTCTTGCGGAGGACGAAGTAGTCGGCGATCAGCACGCCGCCGATGGGCCCCAGCAAGCTGGAGTAGCCCACCAGCCAGTCGTTGATGTAGTTCGAATAGTTGGCCAGCCAGTACCAGGGCTGAAGGGCCAGGCCGAGGCCGCAGGTGATGACGCCGCCCAGCTTGAAGCTGAGACGGCGAGGGTAGACGTTGGAAAAATCGTTCGCCGGTGACACGACATTGGCCGCAATGTTAACGTTCAGCGTAGCCAGGACGATGGCCACCATCGCCACCACCACCGCCACCGGGTGCTCCAGGCGCTTCAAGACCTCAATCGGGTTCCAGATCGGTTCATGAAACAGGACGATGGTAGTCGAAGTGACCGCCACGCCGATGAAGGCGAAGAGAGTCATAGTAGCGGGCAGGCCCAGCGCTTGGCCGAGCATTTGCTGCTTCTGTCCTTTGGCGTAGCGGGTGAAGTCGGGGATGTTGAGGGCTACCGTGGCCCAGAAGGCCACCACGCCGGTCAGAGACGGAATGAAGAAGGGGAGGAACTCGCCGAGGGTATTGAACTTCGACGGGGCCGAGAGCATGGGTCCGAAGCCGCCGGCGCTCTTATAGGCCCACCCCAGGAGCACCAGTCCGATAATCAGCAGGAAGGGGGCGCTGATGCCTTGCAGGAAGCGGATGGTGTCGATGCCGCGGATGACGACGTAGAGGTTCAGCAGCCAGAACACCCCGAAGCAGAGGGGCTCCCCGAGCGGGTAGTCGCCCCAGCCCGGCACAATGGCGGCCAGCAAGGCGTTGATGGCCTGCCCGCCGATCCAGGTCTGGATGCCGAACCAGCCGCAGGCCACCAGCGCCCGCAGGATGGCGGGAATGTTCGCTCCCAGGACCCCGAACGAGGAGCGGGCAAAGACCGGGAACGGGATGCCATAGCGCGCGCCGGCGTGAGCGTTCAGCAGCATGGGAATGAGAACGATGACGTTGCCGACGAAGATGGTGAAGAGGGCCTGCTTCCAGTTCATGCCGCCGGCGATCATGCCGCTGGCCAGCATATAGGTGGGGATGTTGATGCTCATCGCCACCCACAGGGCGGTGTAGTTGTAGGTTCCCCAGGTGCGCTTCTCGCGGGGGACCGCGGCGAGGTCCTTGTTCCAGAGCCAGCTTCGGCTTTCGCCGGCGGTCTCAGCGGCTACGCCGGCCGGGGTGACGGCGCGCGTGGTTTCGCTCATCGAGTGCGCACTACAGAAGCCCTTCTCGGGACCCCTAACTCAAGAGGGGCCCCGAGGAACCGATCAGTAGATGCTGGTCTCGCGCTTGCGCCCGGTGTAGTCGACGTAGACTACCTTCAGCTCGGTGTAGAAATCAATGGCGGTGGAGCCGGTTTCGCGCTCGCCCAGGCCACTGTCCTTGGCCCCGCCGAAGGGCACGTGGGCTTCGCCGCCCACGGTGGGGGAATTGATGTGGACGATGCCGCACTCGATGCGGTCGGTGAACTGGAAGACGCGGTTGGCGTCGGTGCTGAAGATGGACGCCGCCAGGCCGTAGCGGATGTTGCTGGCCGCCTCGACCGCTTCGTCGAAATCCTTCACGCGAATCACCGAGAGCACCGGCCCGAAGATTTCTTCCTGGGCGATCCGGGCGTGGGGAGGGACGTGGTCGAAGAGGGTGGGCGGGGTGAAGTAGCCGTGGTCGTAGGCGCCGCCGCGCAGGCGCTCGCCTCCGCAGAGAAGCTTGCCTTCCTTCTTTCCAATCTCGAGGTATTCCTGCACCTTGTTGAACTGCGCTTCGTCCACCGAGGGGCCGACTTGAGTGTCGGGCTCGGTGCCGTTGCCGACCTTGAGGGCTTGGGCGCGCTCCAGGAGCATCTGTACGAACTTGTCCGCGACGGCCTCGACCACAATCACCCGGCTGGTGGCGGTGCAGCGCTGCCCGGTGGACCCGAAGGCGCCCATCACCGTGCTGGTGGCCGCCAGCTCGAGGTCGGCGTCCTCCAGAACCACCACCGGGTTCTTGCCGCCCATCTCGCACTGGACTTTCTTCATCTGGCGAGCAGCCTTGGCGTAAATCTGCGCGCCGACTTCACAGGAGCCGGTGAAGCTGATGGCGCGAACGGCGGGGTGCTCGACCAGTTCGTCGCCCGCTTCTTCGCCGGCGCCATTTACCATGTTGAGCACCCCGGCGGGCAGTCCGGCCCGCGCCAGGATGTCCACCACCTGGCGGGAAGTGAACGGGGTCAGCTCCGACGGCTTCCAGACCACCGTGTTTCCGCAGACCAGCGCCGGAGCGATCTTCCACACCGGCACCGCGATGGGGAAGTTCCACGGGGTAATCAGGCCCACCACGCCCACGGGCTGGCGAATGGTGTAAGCAAAGTTCCGGGGAAGCTGCGAAGGCAGGGTCTCGCCGGTCAGCCGCGTCGCTTCGCCGGCCGTGTATTCGAGGATGTTAACCGTGCGTAGGATTTCACCCAGCGCTTCTCGGATCGTCTTGCCTTCTTCACGGGTCAGCAGGCGGGCCAGCTCGTCCTTTTCCGCTTCCAGGATTTGCGCGGCCCACAGGATGTGCTTGCCGCGCACCGGCGCGGGAGTGTCCCGCCAGCCGGGGAAGGCGCGCCGGGCCGCCTCGACGCCCTGGCGGATTTCTTCGCGCGAACTGAGCGGCGCCAGGCCGATCAGGTCGGCGTGCTTGGCCGGGTTGCGCCGCTCCAGGGTCTTGCCCGAGCGCGACTCCACCCACTGGCCGTCGATGTAGTTCGGACAGGTTGCCGCCTTGCTGACCTGCGTGACCGTCGCCATCATGGCCTCCCCTTTAGACTTTTACCTCGGCGAAAGACTGGTCCAGGATGCGGATGGCCTCGTCCACGTCCGCCTTGCCGATGTTCAGGGGCGGGGAGAGCCGCACCACGTTTCCGTAGAGCCCGCCCTTGCCGATCAGCAGCCCGTTCTGCTTGCAGCGCTCCATCAATTGCACCAGCTCCTGCGGAGCGGGTTCTTTGCTTTGCCGGTCTTTCACCAGTTCCAGGGCTTGCATCAGGCCCATCCCGCGGACGTCGCCGATGAGCGGGTACTTCTGCTGCAATCCTTCCAGCTTCTGGCGGAGGTAGGAGCCGACTTCGTGGGCGTTGTCGCGGAGCTTTTCTTCTTCGATCACCTCGATGGTGGCCCGCGCCGCTACCGAGCTGACGGGGTTGCCGCCGAACGTAGAGATGGTCAGTCCCTGGAAAGCGTCGGCGATCTCCGCCCGCGCCATGGTGGCGCCCACGGGCGAGCCGTTGGCCATCCCCTTGGCCGTGGTGATGATGTCCGGCTCCACCTCCCAATGTTCGATCCCGAACCATTTCTTGCCCGTGCGCCCGAAGCCGGTCTGCACTTCGTCGGCGATGAACAGTCCGTCGTACTTCTTGACGATGTTGAAGACGATCTTGAAGTACTCAGGCGGCGGCGTGATGAAGCCGCCCACGCCCTGGATGGGCTCGGCCAGGAAGGCGGCGATGCGCCCGGTGGTGGTGGTCTGGATGACCTCCTCGACGTCTTTGGCGCAGGCCACCCCGCAGTCGGGATAGCGCAGGCCCAGCGGGCAACGGTAGCAGTAGGGGCTCATGGCGTGGACAACCCCCAGGCTGATCACGCCGGCGCGCCGCCAGGGTGCCTGGCCGGTGAGCGACTTGGCCACCAGTGAGTGGCCACTGTAGCCGTGCCGCAGGGCCACCACCTCGAAACTGCCGGTGGCCATCCGGGCCAGCAGCACCGCTACTTCGTTCGCTTCCGTGCCGCTGTTGGTGAAGTAGCTCTTCTGGAGCTTTCCCGGAGTGATCTGGGCCAGCTTCTCGGCCAGCGCGACGATGGCTTCGTTGGGGTAGAGCGTGGTGGTGTGCTGGAGCTTATCCACCTGGGCTTTGATCTTGCTCGTAACCTTCTCGTGGCAGTGGCCGATGCTGATGGTGAGGATGCCGCCGAAAAAGTCCAGGTAGCGGCGGCCCTCCCCGTCGAAGACAAACTGGCCCCGGGCGTGGTCCACCACCAACGGCTCGGCGTAGTAGTTCGCCACGCAGGGGAACAAATACTTCTTGTGTTTCTCCCGAACCTCTCTTGGCTTCATAGGTGTTCCTGTCGGAGCCGGGCTTCAGCCCGGCTGCCCCCTCTCACAAAGTCACTTGTCGGGGCCGCGCTTTAGCGCGGCCATTTCCATTGGTTCTGCAACCTCGGCTTTAGCCGCTGAGGTTAGTTCAGGCGACCAGACGTCCACAAGAGACTTGTACTGAGGGCTGGCGGAAGAGAAAGCGTACTCCTCTGGTTTTGCCACCAGCTTCTTCGTCACAGGGTTGTTCCAAATGTAGGCCTGGCGTTGCTTGTAGTCTCTCACGCTTCGGATTCTATGGTCATCAAAAGCGGTCTGCCAAATGGGGAACTGGTAGCGGAGTTCGTGTCGAATTCGATGCGAACTGCCACCCTTGATTAGCTGCAGGGCGCGCTCCAGCGTGACCGCAGGTGCGGGCGTCAGCAACAAGTGGAAGTGGTCCGGCATGAGAACAAATTCATGTAACAAGAAGTTGCCTTCGTTGCGATAGTGGAACAGGCAATCGAGGAACAGGCGAGCTGGCTGTTCTTTGCGGAATAGGGGCCTGCGTTGCCAGGTGTTGGAGGTCACGAAATAGGTGCCGGGAATTCGGCTCAAGCGCCTAAGATGCGTCACAATGTCCCTCAGCGGCTAAAGCCGCCTGGTTTTTGGCTGCTTTTCCGGCCGGGCTGAAGCCCGGCCCCGACAAAGCGCCTGCTCTCCCGTACAGTTCCTTCGGTTCTTGCGGGCGGACAGAGTAAGAACAACTCATGAGTGGACGGGTCCAAAGTCTTGTGCTCACACCTGCGCCAGGCTGTTGTAAGTCTCCGGGCGGCGGTCGCGGTAGAACTGCCAGGTGGAGCGGACCTGCTGGATGATGTCCAAGTTCAGGTCGGCGACCAGCACCTCATCCTTGTCCCGGCTGGCCTGGGTGACGATTTGTCCTCGCGGGTCGCAGAAGTAGCTCTTGCCGTAAAACTCGCCGATGTCCCAGGGCAGCTCATGCCCTACCCGATTGATGGCACCGATGAAGTAACCGTTCGCCACCGCCTGGGCGGGCTGCTCCAGTTCCCAGAGGTATTCCGAGAGCCCGGCTACGGTGGCCGACGGGTTAAAGACAATCTCGGCTCCGTTCAATCCCAGGATGCGGGCGCCTTCGGGGAAGTGCCGGTCGTAACAGATGTAGACGCCGACCTTGGCATAGCGGGTTTGGAAGACCGGGTAGCCGCTGTTGCCGGGGGTGAAGTAGAACTTCTCCCAGAAGCCGGGGTGGCAGTGGGGGATGTGGTGCTTGCGATACTTGCCCAGGTAGCGGCCGTTGGCGTCGATGACCGCGGCGGTGTTGTAGTAGACGCCGGACAACTCGACTTCATACACAGGCACCACCATCACCATCTTGTATTTCTTGGCCAGCTTCTGCGCCCAGCGCACCGTGGGGCCGGGGACGGGCTCGGCCAGCGGGTACCAGCGAGTGTCCTGCTCGGCACAGAAGTAGGGCCCGTAGAAGAGCTCTTGCAAGCAGAGGATTTGCACCCGGCGGCGCCCTGCTTGGGCGATCAACCGCTCGTGCTTGCGGGTCATCGCCTGTTTGATCTTCGCCAGCGGCGTCTTGGCCGGAGACCATTCGCACCGGGCCTGGATCAGGCCGCAACGAACCAGGTTGGCCATGGCTGTCCTCCCCCGGCAAAGCCTTCCCCCGCCCGTGGCGGCCAAAAAGCGCTTTGCGCTGTTCGCCTTCTAAGAGTACACTCGCAAATCTTACCCGAAAGCCGCGGCGGCTTCAAACCTTCACGCGCGGAGGGGGCCAACCACCGATGGTGAGAGCCGACTCAGGAGACCCCCCGCACCAATCCCCCCGACTGGTCGGGCGGGCCATCCTGCACGCCATCTACAACAGCCTGCGTGGCGGCTCCTTGCTGCATGCCCAGGCGGTGGCGTTCAACATGTTCATGGCATTCTTTCCCGCGCTGATATTTCTGGCCGCCGTCATCATTTCTGCCGCCCCCGGTCTGGACGACCTCCTGGAGGGACTGGAGGTGGTCTTGCCGCCGGGGAGCCGCGGGGCCGTGGCCGGCACCCTGCGGCGGATTTCTGAGCATACCACCCGATTGTTCGTGGCCGGCGCCGTGGGCACGGTCCTGCTGGGCTCGCAGTTGATGTTCTCGCTCAACCGCATCTTTGCCGCCATCTACGACCGGGAAGAGCGGCACAGCTTCTGGTTCCGGCAGTTGCGCTCCTTCGGCATGGTAATCCTGACGGTGATTCCCTGGGTCGCGGTGAGCCTGCTGGTCGTGTTCGGGAAATTTGTCCGGGCGTGGTTGATTGAGGAGCTGGGAGTGGGCTTCGACCGCCCCATCAAAATCCTTTGGACGATGGGCTACTTTTCCCTCGCCATCCTGACGGCCACTCTGGTTCTCTCCGCCCTCTACTACTTCCTTACCCCCGATCCGCGCCCGCGCTGGAATGACGTGCTGCCCGGGTCCGCCCTGGCCATGGTGCTGTGGTGGATCGTGACCAGCGGCTTCGGCCTTTACGTGCGCCGCTTGGCTATCTACAACATCCTCTACGGAGGGTTTGCGGCGGCCATCGGGTTGCTAATCTGGATGCATTTGAGTGCGGTGGTCATCCTGATCGGCGCCCAGTTCAATGCCGAGCTGGCCCACCTGCGGGCGCGCCACGACTTCTATTAGCTCTGCAGGGAAAAGGAAGCGGAGCCGCCTTCGCCTAGCGCTTATCGCCGTTGCTTCCCCCGGCCGTGCGCGGCAAGTCGGGGACGGAAACAGTCACCCCGCGATCAACCCGCATCACCATGCCGGTGCCGGCCGGGAGTTCCACGTGCTTGCCCTTGAACCAAACGAACGCCACTCCGGCGCCCACGGCCACGCCGATGGCCGCTCCCAGGCCGCCGCCGGCCGCCGCGCCGACACCGGCGCCGCCGGCCACGCTGCCCAGGCGCTTCAACTTGCGAGGCCCACCGGCGTGGACCTGGCCTTCCTGGTCAATGTCCAGGTCCCGGACGTTCTCGTCTTCCTCGTAGTCCGGCTCGTAGAGGTCCACCAGGCTGCCGCTGATGGGAACGTTGCCGGCTCCGGGCACTTCAATCAAATCGAAAGCCAGTACCAGACGCCCGCCGCGACCGAACCGGCCCGGCTTCTGAATCTCTCCGATGCGCCCCAGCACTCGTGCCCCCGCCGGGATGACTTCCATGTCGTCGATGATGACCGGGTCTTCGACCGTGGCAATGATGCGGTCGCCCTGCTGGGAAATCTTGCTGTCCACGCTGGTGCGAAGCCGCAGATTGATCTCCGTGCCCTCTTGCAGGAAAAAGTCGCGGGCCGACAACCACCCGGGGCACACAAGCGCCACGCCGATAAGAATAGCCAACCCTCGCCCTAGGAATCCCTTCACTTTCATGACCTGCCTCCCCCAAACTACGGGAGCTTCTCTACACCCCCGTATTGTACACGCAGGGGTGGGCGGGTGGTCAAAGCTTTTCTTTGGGGCCGGGGCCGCCGATTGCGCGGTTCCCCCCTCCCCGTTACAATGGCAGTCTTTGAGAAGCAGACCGTGAAGGAAGCGCAAAAAGAGGCGGGGGCCACCACGGGGCCCGTCATCCCGGCCCAGGGGATTACGGTGGAACTCTCCTACGCCACCGTGCCCGGCTTCGAGCAGGCCGTCGGCGTGGCCCGCAAGCACCCAACCTTCCAGCAGTTCGGCGAGGGCAAGAGCCTGAAGGTGCGCGTCACCTATCAGCTCCGCGAGTTGGAGGCCCTGCAAGAGTTGAAGGAGGCCACTTGGGACCTGCGGCAGAAGCGCGCCTGGCTGCAGGGGACGGAAATCGACTGGCACCGGATGGGGCAGCTTACCTACTGCTTCCGAGAGCTGTTGCGCAAGCCCAGCCGCGACCACTGCTTCTTCGACGGCAATTTCTGGAGCGGGTTCGGGTGTCGCTACGCCATTGCCAATCTGGCCGACCGTATCAATAGCGACTGGTTGAGCTTCGGGGACAAGGAGGAGGGCGGTGTCTGGAGGTTCGACAAGACTCGCATCGCCGAGCACGTCCGGGAAAATCTCTATACGGGCTTCCAGCACTGTCCGGCGTTCGACCAAGACTACCTGGAGCACCTCTTGGAGGTTTTTCCGGAGCGCGTGGACCCCGTCGAGGATGACCGCTGGCAGCACCTGCAGAATCGGAAGGGAGAGATCATCGGGGTGGGGCCCACCGGCGTGGACACGGCCAAGAAAATCGTGCTGGAGTTGCAGGAAAAGGTTCGCCAGCGGCGCGGCCCCGACAAAGTGCAGGAGAACGGCAAGAAAAAACTGCCGGCGGAGTGGTTCCAGCCTTACCAGAAACGCACGAAAAAGAAGAAAGGGCTGCTGGCCCGCCTGATTGGTTAGTTGAGAATGCGGATTCGCGTCGAGTGCTATGCGGGGTACAAGAGCGACCAGCGGCCGGTCCGCTTTTACCTGGGGAAAAGGAAATTTGAGGTAGAGGAAGTCCTTGAGCAGTGGTACGGCCCGGAGGACACCTACTTCCGCGTGCGCGCCCAGGACGGCCATCTCTACATCCTTCGCCACCACCCACACGCCCCCGCCGACGCCTGGACGTTGGAGTCTTTTCGGCGGGCTCCGGCCACTGCTTCCCAGTAATGCTCCGCCGCGTCTTGCTGGTCTCACTGCTTTTGGCCCTGCCGGTCACGGCGGGAGAGATCGAGCATGTGGTAGTGGTCTCGGTGGACGGCCTGCGACCCACCTACTACCTGGAGCCGGATCGCTACGGCTTGAAGATTCCCACCCTTCGCCGCTTGCTGGCCGAGGGCGCCTACGCCCGGGGCATGCGCTCTGTTTTTCCTACCGTCACCTATCCGGCGCACACTAGTATGGTGACCGGGGTGTCGCCGGCGCGCCACGGCATCTTCCTGAACGCGGCAGCCGACCCGCAGATGCGCTTCGGGCTGCGGTGGTATGTCGAGGACGTCCAGGCCAAGACCCTCTACCAGGCGGCGGAAGAGAAGGGCCTGCGCACGGCCCTGGTCTACTGGCCGGTCACGCTCGGGGCTCAGGTGGATGCTGTCTTTCCCGAATTCTGGCGTGGCGACCGCGACGACCACCAGTTGCTCAAGGCCATCTCTACGCCCGGGCTGGTGGAGGGAGTGGAGCAGCGCTTCCCCGATTTCCAGTTCCACTCCCCGGCGGAAGACGAAGTCCTGACTGACGTCGCCGTTCACATCATCCATTCGCTGCGGCCGCACTTGCTCTTCCTGCACATCTTCCAGGTGGACCACCAGCAGCACGCTTTTGGTCTGGCGAGCCCCGAGGCGCTGGCGGCCGTGGAGGAGGCAGATAGGCAGTTGGGCCGCCTGGTGGCCGCCCTGGAGGAGGCCGGGCTGTGGGAACGGACGGCCCTGTTCGTGGTTTCCGACCACGGCTTTGCTCCCGTGGAGAACGTCCTCAAGCCGGGCGTGCTCCTGCGCCGGGCCGGCCTGCTGGAGGTGAACGACCGCGGCCAGGTAACCGAGTGGAGGGCGGCGCCGGTCTGTGGCGGCGCTACGTGCGAAATCCTGTTGAAAGATCCGAGCGATGCTCAGACGAGGAGGGAAGTGCTGGCGATCTTCTCGCCGCTGGCGGAAGACCCTGCCAGCGGCCTCAGCCGCCTCTACGGCCCGGAGGAGACAGCGGAGCTGAGTCCGGACTTGGGCGCATTCCTCATCCTGGAGGCGGCACCGCCCTTCGCCCTGAGCGCCCGGGTCACGGGCGAGTTCGTGGAGGCGTATCGCGGGAAAGCCACCCACGGCTTCGACCCCGAGCGGCCGGACATGCTCGCGTCCTTTCTGGTGGCCGGGCCTGCGGTGAAGCACCGCCGGCTGGAGCGGGTTTCGCTTCTCGACCTGGCGCCCACCATCGCTTACCTGCTGGAGTTGGACATGCCCGAGATGGAAGGCCGCGCCTTGCGGGAGTTGTTCGAGCTCACCGCCGCCCCGCCCTAACTGCTTTGGGCTAGCGGCACCCCGCGGGGAATCCGCTCCAGCGCCAGGGCCACCCCGGCCAACAACCAGAACACCATCACCACTTCCGAGTCGCCGAAGTTGTAGTGCACCAGGCTGCTGGTCAGAAACGCCACCGTCGCCCCGGAGATTCCCAGCGCGAGGCCGTGGCTCCACCAGTCGGGCCCGTGCCGGGTTCGCTCGAGCAGTCGGAGCAGGACGCGCCCGTAGAGCGCCATCAGCAAGAGCCAGGCCGCCAGCCCCAGCAGGCCCCGCTCCACTGCGATTTGGACGGGGCTGGAGTGGAAGTGCCCGTGCAACCCCATCTGCTCGTAGGCCCGCAGTCCCAGCTCCTGCCACCGGACGACGATTGTGTCCAGCCCCACGCCCAGCCAGGGGTACTCCTGGATGAGGCGCCAGCCGTCCTCCCACATCAGCCAGCGGTACTGGGAGCTTGGGTCGGCTGGATTGTAGAACCCTACGCCTCGCCACTGGATGAGCAGGGCATTGATTCCCACCAGGGCCAGCGCCGCCAGCGGCAAAGCAGCCAGGCGCGCCCACCGGCCCACCTTCGTCCAGGCCATCGCCAGCAGGGCCACCACCAGAGCCGCCAGCGAGGCGCGGGTGAACGTGGCTGCCAGGGCTCCGACCAGCAGAATCACCAACAGGGCCAGCCCCGCTCCGGACAGGCTGGCTTTGCGCGGGTAGGCCATCCACAGCCCGCAAGCCAGCGCCGCCAGTTGCAGCATCACCTCAGCGTAGGTGACGAAATGGCTGTAGGTTCCGCGGGCTCGGATGCCGCGTCCCGTCTTGACCCGGTAGCTCCAGGCCTCCGGCAGCGGCTCCCCCGGGAGCCGGTGGGCAGGAATTCTAAGCTCGAAAGGAGTAACGCCGCCACGCATCCCCCGGCAGCGCAGGGGCCGGGAAAGGTCGTGCGCGGCCAGCACCTGGTTGAAGTGCTCAGGGCTTCTTATTTTTTTGCCGTCGCAGCTCAGCAGGACGTCACGGGGCTGCAGGCGCCGTCCTAGCGGGCTCTTCGCATCTATCGTCACCACGTCCACACCCTGGCCGGCGATTTTCTTGCTCACCTCCACCGCCGCGCTGACCCCGCCCGAGGTGAGCAACACCAAGGCCAAGGCCACCGCCAACCGGCGGCTCGTAACCAGATTGGCGGTTACCGCGACGAGGAGGATCAAGCCGGCTCCGTCCAGCTTCGTCAGGCTGAGGCGAGGTTCCAGGGAGAAAACGGCCGCCAGGAAGGTAAGGAACAAGAAAAGCAAGATCGGGGCGTCGAGAGGAGTGGCTGCCGGGCGCTCCCGGCGAAACAAGCGGCCTGCCAGCCAGACGACCACGGTCAGCGCCGCCGCGGTTTGAGCGATGGCAATCGAGTGCGGCAAGGCGGCGGCAAACAGCAGGAGGAAAAGCGCGGCCAGGCGGTCCCAGCGATTGGAGTTTGCTGTGCGCAAGCAGGTCCCTTGAAGCCGCGCGATGGTAGGCAGCCCTCGCGCGAGTTGTCAAGCTCCGTGGCCCGGACGACTTTGACGATGGTAAGTTCTAATGCTAGAGTGTGTAGTTTGCTCCGCTGCCCGGAGCCGCAGTTGAGGAGAAACCATGGGTCGATTGATCTGGGCCAACCTGCGGGCGCGTCCCTTGCGCACTCTGCTGAGCATCACCGCCGTCAGCCTGCAGGTGTTTCTCCTACTCTTCCTGATGGGGCTGACGGACGGGATCGTGACGGAGTGGGGGGAACGCGTGGAAGGGATCGGCGCCGACCTGCTCGTCCAGCCGCCCAACGCCTCCCTTTTTCTGGCCTTTTCCAGCGCGGTCTTGCCGGAGGGGTTGACCTCCCGCCTGGAAGGGGTGGAAGGGGTGGAGTCCGTCTCCCCGGCCTTGGCGGTGGTGAACACCAACAGCCTCACCATGATCTACGGGATTGATTACCAGAGCTTCAATCGTATGGGGCGCGGCTTCCTGTTTCATCACGGCCGGCCATTCCAGGGTCCCCATGAAGTGATCATTGACGACATCAAGGCGGCCTCCAAGGACCTCAAGGTCGGCGACACGGTGCAGTTGCTGAACCAGAACTTCCGGGTCGTGGGCATCGTCGAGCACGGGCGGGGCGCGCGCTATTTCATTCCGCTGACAACCGCGCAGGAGCTGCTGGGAGTGGAGAACCGGGTCTCGATGTTTTGGGTGAAGTCCAGCGGGGATCCGGGGGCGGTGCGGCAGCAGTTCCGGCGGTTTTTGCCCCGGCATCGCATCCGCCTGATGGATGAGTACCTCTCCTTGATGGTGTCGACCAATCTCCCGGCAGTGCGGCCGTTCACCAATGCAGTCATCTTGGTGGGGTTGGTCATTACCTTCCTGGTGATCTTGCTCAGCATGTACACGATCGTGCTGGAGCGGACGCGGGAGATCGGCATCCTGAAGGCGCTGGGGGCCTCGCGGTCGAGCATAGTCGGGCTGGTCTTGCGGGAATCGCTGCTGATTGCCGCCTTCGGGTGCCTGGTCGGGGTGCTGGCGAGCTTCGGCGTCAAAGAGATCGTAATGGGTCTGCGCCCCACCATGAATATCCTGATTACCCCGCAGTGGCTGGTGCAAGGGATTCTGCTGGCGGTGGGGGGGTGTCTCTTGGGGTCGTTCTATCCCGCCCTGCGCGCGGCCTCGGCCGACCCGGTAGCCGCCCTGGCCTACGAGTAATCCTATTTTTTTCTGAGCGCCCTTCCGGTAGAATAAGAGACCAAGGGGAGAACGGCAGGTTGACAGGTCTGCCCGAATGCGCGATAAACGCTACCGCCGTTGCCCAGAGGGAGTCCCTGCCTGATGAGCCGACAGCTCGCCTCCATTCTTGAGAAAGCGGGCATCCTTCCCCCGGAGGACATCCGGGAGGCACTGACCCAGGCCGAGCAGAGCAAGCGGGCGCTCTGGGAAGTTGTGCTCTCCGAGAAGGGAGTGACCGAGGAGAAGCTGGCGGAGACCTTTGCCGAGCACCTGCACCTTCCCTATGTAAAGCTGGCGGCCACTACGGTGGAGCCGGACGCGGTCCGCTCGATTTCGGAAGAGATTGCGCGCAGGTTCAGCTGCCTCCCCATCAAGAAAGAAAGCACCACAGCGAAAGAGGTCGAGATGGCCGGGGGGCCCAAGCGCCGGCCGAACCTGGTGCTGGCCATGGCGAACCCGGCGGACTTTGCCGCCATCCAGGATATCGAATTTGCCACCGGTTGCGCGGTGAAGCCAGTGGTGGCCACGCGCACCGAAGTGGTGGACGCCATCGAGAGGTTCTACGCCCCGGAAAACTGGCTGCAAGACTTCCTCCAGAACGTGAGCGAGAGTGAGGAGTTGCAGATCGTCAGCGGGGAAGAAGCCGAGGGGGCCGAAGTACCGCTGGGGGACGCGCGGAGCCAGGCGGAGCTGCCCCCGGTGGTGAAGATGGTCAACCTGATTATCCAGGATGGCATCAAGCAGGGAGCCAGCGACATCCACATCGAGCCCACCTTAAACAATGTCCAGGTGCGCACCCGGGTGGACGGCCTGCTGCGGGACTTCATGCAGGTGCCCAAGTGGCTGCACGGGCCTTTGGTCTCCCGCCTGAAGATTCTTTCCAAGCTCGATATCGCCGAGCGTCGCTTGCCCCAAGACGGCCGCATTAAAGTGGCCCTCGAGCATCAGGGCGTAGATTTGCGGGTGTCGACGCTGCCCACCCATTTTGGGGAAAAGGTGGTACTGCGTGTGTTGGGGTCGGGACGCGCCGTACCCAAGACGTTGGGGCTGGGGCTGAAGGAGGACGACCACGCGGTGCTGAAGGCCGCCGTCGAGCAGCCCCAGGGGATGATCCTGGTGACCGGACCGACCAGTAGCGGCAAGACCACGACACTCTACTCGCTCATCAACGAGAAGAAGAACCCGGCCATCAACATCATCACCGTGGAAGACCCCATCGAGTACCAGTTGCCGGGGATCAACCAGGTGCAGGTGAATGCCAAGGCGGGGCTCACCTTTGCCGCCACCTTGCGGTCCATCTTGCGGCAAGACCCGGACGTGATTCTGGTGGGCGAGATTCGCGACCTGGAGACCGCGGAGATTGCTTTCCACGCTGCCATGACCGGCCACCTGGTGCTTTCCACCCTGCACACCAACAGCACCACGGCCACCGTCGCCCGGCTGCTTGACCTGGGAGTGGATCCTTTCCTGATTGGGACCTCGATCAACCTGGTTCTGGCACAGCGGCTGCTGCGGCGAAATTGCGAGCAGTGCAGGGAGCCCTACAAGCCCTCCGAGAAGCTGCTGGAACGCCTGCACATCGAAGAAATGGACTTCACCCCCATGCGGGGTCGAGGGTGCGAGGGCTGCGGGAAGACGGGCTACGCAGGGCGCTTGGGCGTCTTTGAGGTGATGCGAATGACCCCCACGGTCAAGGAGCTGATCAACCGCAAAGCTTCAGAAATGGACTTGCGGAAGGCGGCGGTGGCGGCCGGCACCACGCTGCTGTTGCAGGACGCGATGGAGAAGGTGAGCCAGGGCACCACCACCATCGAAGAAGTCCTGCGGGTCATCCATCTCCAGGAAGACGAGGTCATTCGCTGCCCCAACTGCGGCAGCCTGATCAACCTGGATTTTTCCACCTGCCCGTACTGCCTGTTTTCTCTGAAGGTGGTCTGCGAGGCTTGCGGACAGGAGTTGAAACCCGAGTGGCGCATCTGCCCGTACTGCAGCGCCAGAGTCACGAAGATGACCATCGTGAGCGAGCGGGAGCGGCGGGTGCCTCACTTGTTGCCGGGAGCAGGCGGCGGCCCCGCTCCGGCGGGGGGGCCTGCCCCCGCATCGGAGGCAGGGGTTCGGACGCCCGCGGCCGTCGGGGGCCCGGCTCCCAAGAAGCAGCCGCGCATCCTGGTGGTGGACGACGATGATGCCATCCGCCGCCTGGTGGTGAAGTCGCTGGAGCAGTTGCCCTCCAACCCCATCATCTACACCGCGACCAACGGCCACGAAGGGCTGGCGGCGGTAGAGAACATGCAGCCCGACATGCTGGTGCTCGACATCATGATGCCCGGGATGAGCGGCTTCGAAGTTTGCCAGAAGCTGCGCAGCAACATCCAGACGGCTTTCATTCCCATCATGATGCTGACCGGGAACACAGACGAGGAGAGCCGCACTCGCGGGTTCCTGGTGGGCACGGATGACTACATGGGGAAGCCCTTTTCCGTGCCAGAGCTACACGCGCGCGTCAGCCGCTTGCTGCGACGTACGTACGGACTCTAATTCGGCCGGATGGTTAAGGACTACTACTACCTGCTTGGCCTGCCTCGGGGCGCCCCTCTCCAGGAGATCAAGAAGGCCTACCGGCAGCTCGCTGCCCAATATCACCCCGACAAGGTAGCCGGCCTCCAGTCGGAGGCGCAGCGAGAAGCCACGGCCAAGATGATGGAGCTGAACGAAGCGATTGCGGTGTTCAGCGACCCCGACCGGCGGGCCGAGTACGACGAACTGGTGGAATTGATTCCTGAACGCAAGCCCAAGCCCCCCCAAGAGCTCAAACCGCCGCCAGCGGCCTCTCCGCCGGCCGAACCACCGGCGTCCCCCACCACAGTTGGTGACGCCGCAGCCGAGCGACCTCCCGCGGTGCCTGCTGCTCCGGCGCCGGAAACAGCGAGGTCGGCCCCGCCAAGGGCTACCGAGCCGCCCCGAGCGGCCCCTCCCGCACCCCCGCCAGGTATGCTGGCGGAAGAGTACGCCCGGAAGCGGCAATGGCTGCTGCAAAAGCTGCCGCTCAACTGGAACACCCTTTCGATCCGCGGCTGGCAATGGGCGATCAGGGGAGGGAATTGGCGGCGGTCCATCCTGGTGGTGCACCGGCACCTGGAGACCCTGAGCCTGCTTTCCTTTCGCAGCTTGCAGACTGCGCTGGAGGGCTTGATGGAGCAGCGGAAGTTTTCGCTGCGCCCCACGATGGTGTTCGCGCTGGTCAGCTACGAGCGGTTGATGGACGCCAAGCCGGTGCAGGGGCACCTGCAGGGGCTGGTGGCCGAAAAGCGGGGAACGCTGAAGAACGTGCACGCCGCGGTGGTGCTTTATGACGGGCAGCGCGTGGCCCTGGTAGGCCAGCCGCTGGACGACCCGGAGGTGCGCCGCGTGGTGCAGGTTCTACTGGGGCGCTAGGTTCCGCCCGACGGGGCCGAGGGGATCTGGAAGATAAACTCGCTGCCGCGGTCGACTTCGCTCTCCACCCAGATCCTTCCCTGGTGTTGGCGGATCAGAGCCTGGGCGATGGCCAGCCCCAGGCCGGTGCCGCCTTTCTTGCCTGCCTGGCCCTCCACCTGTTGGAACTTTCCGAAGATGCGGTCGCGCTGGTCGGGGGGAATGCCCGGCCCCTGATCCTTCACGCGGCATTGCATCGCGCCCGCGACCGGGCACAGGGAAACGGTCACGGTGCCGCCGGCGGGGGAGAACTTGACGGCGTTGCCCAGCAGGTTGGTGACTACTTGGTCGAGGCGGTCCCGGTCGCCGAGCACCTCGGGCGGGGGCCCGGGGCAGTCAATGACGATCTTGACCTGGAAGCCGTCGGCATAACTCTTGATGGTGCGGGCGCTGCGTTGCACGCAATCGAAGAGGCTGATGGGCTGCAGGCGCAACTGCATGCGGCCGGCTTCGATCTTGGAGATATCGAGCACGTCGTTAATCAGGCGGATGAGGCGCTCGCAGCCGCTTTGGGCGATGACCAGCAATTCGCGGGTCTCTTCGCCGAGGTCGCCGGCGAAGCCGCCCAGGAGGAGGTCGAGCGAGCCCTTGATCGAGGTCATGGGAGTCCGGAGCTCGTGCGAGGCGATGGAGATAAATTCGTTCTTGTTCTGGTCGATCTGTTTTTCCCGGGTCATGGCGACCCACAGGAACAGGCAGCCCAGAGGGGCGCCGTCGGAGCGGCGGATCGGCTGGCTGATCTCCTTGAAGAACAATTGCTGGTCGGTGTGATACTCGACCAGGGTGTCGGAGACGCTTTCTTTGTCCTCCGCCAGGCGGCTCACCCGCCGGCTGTAGGCGTCCGCATTGGGCAAGGCGTCGCCCATCACGGCCACCAGGTTTGACAGGGACTTGCCCACCAGGACGTCCGGGGTAATCCCCAGGAGGTCAACCAGGGCGCGGTTGGCGAGCAACAATCGTCCGGAGGGGTCCACGGCAAAGGCGGGGGTGACCGCGGCGTCGAACCAGGCCCGCAGCGTCTCCAGGTCAGCCGGAGCGGCGAGCGAAGCGCTACTCTTTCGGGATGGAGGTGACATCGAGTCTGCCTTGGGGACGGCTCACCCGGAGGAAGAAGGGACTCGGCCCGCCTGCGCGAGCAGATCGAGCACTTGCTGGCGCAGTTGCATGGGGTCGAAAGGCTTGTAGAGGTAGCCGATGGCCCCCAAAGCCAGTCCGCGCTGGGTCTCCCACTCTTGGACGCTGGCGGTGAGGAAGATGACCGGGATGTCCCGGGTGGCGGCGGTGGTCTTGAGGCGTTGGCAGACCTGAAAGCCATCCAGCTTGGGCATCATGGCATCCAGCAGGACCAGGTCCGGATGCTCCTGGTGGGCCAGTTGCAGACATTCCTCGCCGTCGGCGGCCTCGAGAATTTGCCAATCCGATCCCCGCTTCAGGCCCATTACGGCCAACCTCCGGATGTCCTCCTCGTCTTCTGCGAGCAAGACCTTCATGCGCCTCTCTTGACGACACCAACGAAGACCGCGCCGGCAGCCGCGCGCGGAACCAAACCCTAGCGTATTATAGGAAGCGCCTGCTGGGCTTTTCAACTGCTTTATGGTAGACAAGGTAGAAGGTGGTTTTGCGCCCGCGGGCAGGGAAAAAGAAGCTCGGAGGCGCCTGCTGGCATCGTAATATGAGGGATGTGTCCCGGGGAGTGAAAGGATGAATCGGAAGCGGGTCTTCTGGAGTGTCGGCACGGTTTTGGCGTCCGCCGTCCTGCTGTGGGCGGGAGAGCCGTGGAAGGAAAAACCCTACACGGAATGGAGCCCGAAGGAGGTCCAAAAAGTCTCGACGGATTCCCCCTGGGCTCGACAAGTGCGGATTCTCTCAGCGGTCAGGTGGACTTGAACCAGCCTCGACAGCCCCAAGGCCAGCAGAGCGGCCCGTCTCCGGAAGTGGGTGGTGTAGGCGGCGGCTCTGGCGGCGGATTTGGAGGGGCTGGTGGGGGTCGGATACGGTTCGTCATCCAGTGGGCCTCCTCCTTGACCGTCCGGCAAGCCCGGGTGCGAGAGCAAGCGCTGCGCGGTAATCTGAATGAGGAGGCCGCTGCTCAATTCCTGTCCACTACCCCGCCGCAGCATGTGATTATCGTTTTCGGGCGAAATATGCGGGGATTCGAGGAGAAGGGACGAGAGACAGTCCAGGCCTCGGCCTACCTGAAATTGAAGGGGAGCCACCAGAAGGTTCCTCCGGTCCAGGTGAACTTCATCACGCAGGGCCCCCGGCTGGTGGCGGTGGAGTTCTACTTCCCGCGAGAACGGGAGGGGAGGCCGCTGATTACCCGGGAGGAAAAGAAGGTAGAGTTCTACTGCGAATCGAGCACGGCCCCGATTAGCATGGAGTTCGATCTCCGCAAGATGACTCGGGACGGAGACCTCGATCTCTAGAGCCGACCCGGACTCCCGGCTTGTGAAAGTCTCGCCGCTTGGGATAGGGTCTGGTGGGCGTCTGCCCTGAGCGAGCAAAGGCGCGTGGCTGCACTCGGCGACAAACACTGTGAGGCAGAGATTGTGGAGCGTCGCGACTTTTCCCAGGACCTGTGGGCGGTGCGGATGAAAGCGGGCGAGCCGCTGCGCTTCCAGCCCGGCCAATACGCCACCTTTGGGGTGGTGGATGGCAGCAAGGTCATCGAGCGGCCCTATTCCATGGTCTCTTCTCCCTATGAGGACACGCTGGAGTTTTTCTTCGAGCTGGTGCCCGAGGGGGAACTGACGCCGCGGCTGTATAAATTGCAGCCCGGCGACAAACTGGTGATGCGCAAGGTGGCCAAGGGGAGGTTTACGCTGGATACAAAGAGCGGCCACAAGAAGCATCTCCAGGTGTCCACCGTAACCGGGCTGGCCCCCTACGTCAGCATGGTTCGCACGCTGTACCGGGACTGGAAAGAAGGGAAGCTGCCGGAGGAGCTGGAGATTTACGTTCTGCAAGGGGCCAGCCGCTCCTGGGAGTTGGGCTACCGGGAAGAGCTCGAAGGCTACGCGCGGGAGGCGCCCTGGCTGACCTACATTCCCACCGTGAGCCGGCCCTGGGACGACAAGGAGTGGAAGGGCGAAGTGGGGCGGTGCGAGGATATCCTGCGCAAGTACAGCGACCAGTTCGGGCTGCCGCCGGAGGACACCACGGTCTACCTGTGCGGCCACCCGGGAATGATCGAGAAAGGGAAAGAGATCCTGCAGCGGCGAGGCTTCCCGAAAGAGTCCTTGCGGGAAGAGCAGTATTGGGTGCAGAAGTAGCCGGCCCCGCGTTGTTCTGTAACTTTCTTCGTGTTGTCTCGTATCAGGGTAGTACCTGCACGATCGGGTTGGACTCTCGTGGCTTGAGGTGAGTGATGCGGAAGAAGATTCTTGGCGCTTGCTTGTTTCTGGGGCTGATGGCCTGTGTTCCGGCGGCCGCGCAGAACCTGGCCGAATTCGAGAAGACGGTCACCGAATTTACGCTGGACAACGGGATGGGGTTCATCCTCGTAGAGCGGCATCAGGTGCCGGTGGTTTCCTTCCATATGTATGCCGACGTGGGGGCAGTGAACGAGGATGTCGGCATCACTGGGCTGGCGCACCTGTTCGAGCACATGGCCTTCAAGGGCACCACGGACATTGGTACGACGGATTATCAGAAGGAGAAAGAAGCCCTGGAGAAAGTGGACCAGACCTACGCGGCCCTGCAAGCCGAGCGCTGGAAGGGCGAAGAGGCCGATCCGGCGCGGCTGGAGGAACTGGAGGCCGCTTTCCGGCAGGCGCAGGAGGAAGCGGCCCAGTACGTGGAGAGCAACGAGTTAGCCCAGGCCATCGAGCAGAACGGAGGCGTGGGGTTGAATGCCACTACCGGCGCGGACGCCACGCGGTACTTTTTCAGCTTGCCCTCGAACAAGGTGGAACTGTGGTTTTCGCTGGAATCGGCTCGATTCTTCGCCCCGGTGCTGCGGGAGTTCTACCGGGAACGCAATGTGGTGATGGAAGAGCGGCGGCTGCGGGTGGAGAGCCAGCCCATCGGGAAGCTGATCGAAGAGTTTCTTTCCGTAGCGTACCGGGCGCATCCCTACGGGCGCAGCGGCATCGGGTGGCGCTCCGACCTGGAGAATTTGACGCGACAACACGCGGAGGAGTTCTTCCGCCTCTACTACACGCCGCGGAACTTGACGGCGGTGTTGGTGGGCGATGTGGACCCGGAGGAGGCGCGGCGGTTGGCGGAGCTCTACTTCGGGCGGATTCCGGCGGGCCCGGTTGCGGAGCCCCTATGGACGGAAGAGCCGCCTCAGGAGGGCGAGCGGCGGACCAGCCTGTACGCGCAGTCGCAGCCGATTCTGGTGATCGGCTACCACAAGCCGGGCATCCGCGATCCCGACAACGCTGTCTTCGATGCCGTACAGGACATCCTGGCCGGGGGCCGCACCTCGCGGTTGTATCGGAGTTTGGTGCAGGAAAAGAAGCTGGCCGTAGTCGCGGGAGGCTTCTCGGGGTTTCCGGGACAGAAGTATCCCAACCTATTTCTGTTCTTTAGTGTGGCAGCCGCGGGAAAGACGAATGAGGAGAATGAAGCAGCGATGCTGGGAGAGATTGAGCGTCTGAGGACGGAACTGGTGACGGAAGAGGAGTTGACTCGCGCCAAGCAGCGGGCCCGCGCCCAGCTGATTCGGCAGTTGGGCTCGAACAGCGGGGTGGCGGGGCAACTGGCCTTCTACGAGGTAGCGACGGGTGACTGGCGCAACCTGTTCCGGCGCCTGCAGGCGATCGAGCAGGTCACCCGCGAGGACATCCAGCGGGTGGCCCGGTCCTATTTCACCGAGGGGAACCGGACGGTGGCCTACCTTGTTCCGAAGCCGGCCGAGGAGTAGAGGGGGAGCGATGAGGAGAAGCATGGCAGAGGAGTTAATCACCTGGAGAGGGAAGAAGGCGCGGCGGATGCGGATGCCGCTGCTGCTGGCGGGGCTCCTGCTGGTGGGCGCCCTGGGGGCGGCAGCCCAGAAGCACTACAAGGAGCTGACCTACCCGCCGTTGCGCGACCTGCAAGTGCCTCCGGTGGAGCGGTTCGAACTGGCGAACGGCCTGGTGGTCTACCTGGTGGAAGACCACACGCTGCCGGAAGTCGAAGGCTACGTGCGGGTGAGGACGGGGTCGCGGTTCGAGCCGGCCGACCAGGTGGGCCTGGCCAGCATCGTGGGCCAGGTGATGCGCAGCGGCGGCACGGCGACCCGGCCGGGCGAGGAGATCAACCGCTTGCTGGAGAATGTGGGGGCGTCGGTGGAGACGAGCGTGGGGACGACTGTGGCCACCGCCTCGATGTTTACGCTGAAGGAAAACCTGCCCCAGGTGCTGGAAATCTTGGCGGACATCCTCGAGAACCCGGCATTTCCGGAGGATAAGCTCGAGCTGGCCCGAGTGCAGGAGCGGACGGCGATCGCGCGGCGGAACGACGACGTGGGCCAGATTGCCAACCGGGAGTTCACCAAGCTGGTGTACGGGAAGGAGAGCCCCTACGCCCGCCAGACCGAGTACGACACCATCCGCAACATCACCCGGGAAGACTTGGTGGCATTTCATGGGCGCTACTTCCATCCCAATCAGGCCATCCTGGGGTTGTGGGGGGATTTCGATACAGCCGAGATGAGGGCGGAGGTGGAGCGGGTGTTCGGCTCCTGGCCGCGGGGCGGGGAAGAAGTGCCGCCGTTACCGGAAGTGCCCCAGGAGTGGGCCGGATCAATTAATTTCATCCCGAAGGATGACGTCAACCAAACGAACGTGCGGATCGGCCACGTGGGCGGGCGCTTCGATGATCCGGACTATTTTGCCTTGAACGTGATGTCGGAGATCCTGGGGAGCGGGTTTTCCTCGCGGCTGTTCCGGCACGTGCGCTCGGACCTGGGACTGGCCTACGCGGCTTTCGGGACTTGGAACGCCGCCTATGACTATCCTGGTGTGCTCTACCTCCGGGTGGACACCAAGTCGGAGACCACGGTGCAGGCCATAGAAGCAGTGGTCAACGAGGTGCGGCGGATGACCCAGGAGCCGGTGAGCGCCGAAGAGTTGCGGATGGCCAAGGAAGGCATTCTGAATTCATTCGTGTTCAATTTCGACACCACCGGAGAGGTGGTGCGCCGGTTGATGATCTACGAGTACTACGGCTATCCGCCTGACTTCTTGGAGAGGTTCAAATCCAACGTGGAGAAAGTGACGGCCGAGGACGTGTTGTGGGCAGCGCGTCGGTGGCTGCGGCCTGAGGACCTGGTCATTCTGGCGGTGGGGCGGGAGCAGGACTTTGACCAGCCGCTGAGCGCGCTGGGGAACGTCAACACGGTTGACATCAGCATCCCGCCACCCAGCAGCCAGGCAGCCATGCCGGCCGAAGCCACGCCGGAGTCCCGCGCGCGCGGGCGGGAGGTGCTGGAGAGAGCCATCGAGGGGATGGGGGGACTGGAGGCGCTGAGAAGCCTGCGCGACGTCACCGTACTTTCGAAGGTCACGCAGGTGACCCCGCAAGGGGAATTCGAGTTGATTGTCAAGACGCACTGGCAACCGCCCGTCAAGCTTCGGCAGGACGTGGTGTCGCCGTTTGGGGAGGTGTCGCTGGGCTACGATGGGGAGCGCGCCTGGCAGAAGTCGCCCCGGGGCGTGCAGGAGTTGCCGCCGCAGCAAGAGGAGCGCTTGTTGGCGGCCATGAGGCGCAGCCCGGAAGTCCTCTTGCTGGAGGCCTACGAGGGAGAGCGCGAGGTGCAGTACTTAGAAAGTGAGACGGTGAATGGGAGCGAAGCGGACGTCATTGCGATAACGGACGAGTCGGGCGACACGGTCAAGCTCTACGTGGAACAGGAGACGGGGCGAATCCTGAAGAGGGGTTTCCAGGGGTGGTCGCCCTTCGCCGGGCCGGTCTACGAAGAGAACCTTTATTCGGATTTCCGGGCGGTGAGCGGGCTGACGGTGCCGTTCAAACAAGTCACCTTCCAGGACGGGAAGAAGGCGTCAGAGCAAACGGTGCAGAGCTACGAAGTGAACGTGGGGCTCGATCCCGAATTGTTCTCGCCGGAGGTAGCTGAGCCCTAGAGGGGCTCAGGGCCGGAGGAGGGAATCGGGGCGTTCGCCGCAGCGGAGGGAGAGTTCGGCGCCCTCGGCGGCGAGTCCCAGGCATTCGAAGAGGTTGCGGACGCACTGGCCCAGGCGGTCCCCGCGGTAGCCGACCACCAGGATTTCCCCCACCAACTGGCGAGCCACGGCGGCCACTTCGTCGGCCACCTGAAGGGCGACCGGTTCAGGCGGGTCCTCGGGGTAGGGCCGCAAGAGGCGGTCAAGCTGGGCGAGCAGGTCGGGCAAGGCGGTTTCGGCGAAGGGGCAGGGTTGCTGCTCGACGGCGAGGCAGCGGACCAGCCGGCCCACGATGGTGTGGGCGTGGGGCAGGTTGATAAAGGCGTAGCGCTCGCGAGTCCACTCGCGCATGGGGGCGCATATTCTAGCGGGGGCCAGGGGGAGTTGCCAGGGCCTTCCCCTCTGTTGACGCTGGGAGACGGCTCGCCTAAGATGGTTTTTCTCGCCTTTGCCGAATCTAGTTACCTGGTGGGAGGATAGTCATGGCGCTGAGCAAGAAGTGGGTGTTTTTGATTCTGGTGCTGGTGGTGGTGGTCGGGCTGATCGTGGCTGCGCTGCTGGCCGGGCGGATTCCTGCCAATACCGTGCTGAAGATGAGGATTGCCGGGCCGGTGGCGGAAGAGGACTGGCCGGACTTGGGGGCGCGTTTCTGGGAAGGGGACGTGACCGTCTTTCGCAACCTGCTGGAGGCGCTCGACCGGGCGCAGAGGGACGAGAAGATCGTCGGGCTGTCGCTGGAGGTGGGGTACGTCCAGATGGGTTTCGGGAAGGTCCAGGAGCTGCGCGCGAAGCTGGCGGAGTTCGTGGCCAGCGGGAAGTTCTGCACGGCCTACCTGGAATCGGCCAGCAACCTGAGCTACTACCTGGCCAGCGCCTGCCCGGAGGTGTACCTGACGCCGACCAGCGACGTCACGCTGGTGGGCCTGATGGGCCACACCACCTTCATGCGGGGGACGCTGGACAAGCTGGGCATCTATCCGGACCTCTACCACATCGCCGAGTACAAGTCAGCGCGGAACATTTTGACAGAGAGAGAGTACACGCGAGCCCACCGAGAGGTGGTGACCGACCTGGTGACGACCTGGCAGCGGCAGTTGGTGGAGGGAATCGCAGCCGGCCGCGGGCTGGAGCCGGCTGTGGTGGAGCAGTTGGTGCGGGAGGGGCCCTACCTGGCCGAGGAAGCCGTCGAAGCGAATCTAATCGATAGGCTGGTCTACTGGGACGAGTATCGGGAGCTGCTGAAGGAGAAGGCGGGCGGCCAGGAGTTGAACACCATCAGCGTAGGCTCCTATCTGGAGCGGAGCGCCCCGACGCGGGGCCGGAGAATCGCCCTGGTCTATGCCAGCGGCCTCATCGTCCCCGGGAAGAGCGGCTACGATCCCTTCCTGGGGCGCTACATGGGGTCGGACACGATCGCGGCGGCGCTGCGGGCAGCCCGGAAGGATGATTCGGTGGCGGCGATTGTCTTCCGGGTGGACAGCGGCGGGGGCTCGGCGCTGGCTTCGGAGATCATCCGGCGCGAGGTGGTGCTGGCGCGGGAGGAAAAGCCGGTGGTGGTCTCGATGTCGGACGTGGCGGGCTCCGGGGGTTACTGGATTGCGATGTCGGCGAACAAGATCGTGGCCGACCCGGGGACAATCACCGGCTCCATCGGGGTGGTGACCGGGAAGATGAACATCAAGGGGTTCTACAACCTGCTCGGAATCACGAACGATTACGTGGCTCCCTACCCCAATTCCACTCTCTTCTATGAATTCGAGAACTTCACCCCCGCGCAACGGCAAACCATCCTGCGCTTCATGCGGGACGTCTATGACAATTTTCTGGAAGGGGTCTCGAACGGCAGGGAGATGACAGTCGAAGAAGTCCACGAAATCGCTAAGGGGCGCGTGTGGCTGGGTTCGGAGGCGCACGAGCTCGGGCTGGTGGATGAGCTGGGCGGCCTGGAGCGGGCGGTGGAGGTGGCGAAAGAGCTGGCCAACATCCCCGCCGAGGAGCCGGTGGAGTACAAGATCTTCCCCCGGCGGAAGACCTCGTGGGAGCAATTCACCGAGTGGATGGGGGTCAGCAGCCGCACCGGGACGCCGCCGCGAACCTGGCTCGATCCCACCCGCTCGCCGCTGTGGCGCGAGCCGGTGCTGGTGATGATGCCCTTCGAGGTGGAGCCGCGCTAGCGCGCGGCGTAGAGCCCGCGGCGGCGGATGGCTTCCGCCACGGCCGGCGGCACCAGGTCGTCAATCGAACCACGCGCCCGCAGGCGCTCGGCCACAATCAAATCGAAGCGGCGAACCATCCCAGCCAGAGCCTTCTCGGGCTCCGGATAGGCCCCCAGGAGGATTCGCGCGGCCGCATCACTGTCTACAAGGCATGGCTGGCTCAGCGCGTCTGGCCCGGCCCCGGTGGCCAGCCAATGTCGATCCAGACCGGCAGATGGTCGGAGACTTCGAGCGAGCGTTCGACCCCGAAGGCCTGGATGTGGACACCGCGGCTGTAGAGGGAATCCAGGCGAAACCGGAATAATCCCTTCCGGCTGGTGGAGCCGGCGTGGGCGACCGGAGTATCGAAGCCGTTTTCACGCATGAAATCGTCCACCGCGCCGGCCTGATCCGAGCGAAAGATGGGAATCACATGAAAGAGCCAGCGAAGAGGATTGGTGTTGAAGTCGCCGCCCACGACGGCGCCGGCGATGGCGTGAGCCCGGGCGGCGTCGACCACGGGGCGGAGCTGTTCGAGTCGGTCTTGGGGGTTGAGCCGGGTGTCGAGGTGAAGGTTGTAGAGTCGCAGGGGATGGCCGCCCACGTGAACGGTGGCGGCCAGGGCGATGCGGCGGCGGGTGTGGACGTTCAGGTCGAATTGCCGCAGGGGCAGCACGCGGACGTCGGAGAGCGGATAGCGGCTGAGGATGGCCAGGCCGTGCGTCCCGCCTTGCTGGGTGCGGCGAGCCGGAGCGTAGACGTAGTTCATTCGCAGAGCTTGGGCCAGTTGGCGGGCGCGGCTGGCGCCTTCCGCGGGGTAACTTTCGATTTCTTGCAGGAGAAAAATGTCGGCGCTGCACAGCGCCGGGTGCCGGCGAAGGCTTTCGATTAGAGCAGGAAGGTCGTCCCCGTGGTGGATGTTGAAGGTCACGATGCGGAGGGTTGGCCGCGGGGGCGGTG
>JALLOH010000019.1 GCA_027717655.1 Acidobacteriia bacterium AH_259_A11_L15 | reverse complement strand
TGCCCTCAATCAGGTTGCGCCCCTTGATCTCCATGGTCAGGGGCTTTTCCAGGGGGAAAGCCGAGCCCAACTCCAGCTTGATCATCTCGGCCGTGCGCTCTCCGATCAGCATGTTGTACTTGCGCTTCAGGTAATGCATGATGGCTTCGTCCATCTCGTTGCCCGCCACCCGCACCGAGCGGGAGAAGACGATGCCGGAAAGCGAGATGACCGCGATCTCGCTGGTCCCGCCCCCGATGTCCACCACCATATTCCCGCAGGCCTCGGTGATGGGCAGGTCCGCCCCGATGGCCGCCGCCATGGCTTGCTCCACCAGGTAGACCTCGCTGGCCTTGGCCCGGTAGGCGGAGTCCTGCACGGCGCGCTTTTCCACCGGGGTGATCTCGCTGGGCACCCCGATCACGATGCGGGGGTGGACCAGCAGCTTGCGGTTGTGCGCTTTCTGGATGAAGTAGTTCAGCATCTTCTCGGTGATTTTGAAGTCGGCGATCACTCCGTCCTTCATCGGCTTGATGGCCACAATGTTGCCCGGGGTCCGCCCCAGCATGTCCTTGGCCTCGCGCCCCACGGCGCAGATGTCCCCGTTCAGCTTGTTCAGGGCAACGATGGAGGGCTCGTTCACCACGATGCCCCGGCCGTGGGCGAAAACCAGGGTGTTGGCGGTGCCCAGGTCGATGGCCAGGTCGGAAGAGAAGACACTAAACAGAGAGCGGAAATTCATGGCAGTGGCGGTCTCACCCGTTTCCCCGCCGGCCTCACTGCACGTAGACGGTCTTGGTGCGCGTCACCACCTCGCCGCGGGCGTTCTGGGCGACGATGGTGATGCGGTGGGCGCCGGCACTGCGCAGCGGTTGCGTGAAGTGCTTGAAGCGTCCGTCCGGTCCCACGTAGGCCACGGGCTCGGCGTTGATGGTGACGGTGGCTCCGGGTTCGGTACGGCCCACGATCTCGATCACCCGCCCATGCTGGATCATGTCCTCGATCTCCAGCAGCAACTGCTCGGCGGCCGCTTGTTCGGCCAGGGTGAAGGTGTTGCGCTGGCTGGGCTGGCTGACCTCGTCCTTGGCGTCGATGGATCGCACCCGCCAGTAGTACTCCCCCCGGTTCAAGCCTTGCCAGCGGAAGTTGTTGGCGTTGACTCTCCGGTCCAGCACGTAGCTGGTGAACAGCGGCGAGGCAGAAACTTCCAAGCGGTAGCTGCGTGCCTGTTGGACCCGCTCCCACCGGAAGTTGATCACTTCCCGCCGGGCGTCGGTGCTGATGATGGGCTCCAGGTTCCGCGGCCGCAGCAGTTTGGGCGGCGCGATGACCTTTTGCTTGTTCAAGGGGTCGTTCGGGTCGCTGAAGCCGACGCGCTCGTACGGCCCGACCTCGATGGTTTCCTCCCCCTTCTCCACTCGGGCTCGCCCTTCGCTCACCGTGATTTCGTGGATTTGGCCTTCCGGGTCCTGGCGGATGGCGGCCCGCGTGTTCTCTTCTATGCGCGCCACCGCGTTTTCGAAGCGCACTTCGGAGCTGGAACCCGCCGCCTCCCAACTGCCGGTCGAGAGGTCGACCGCCCCGGAGGTGATCTGGACGGCTATCCGGGTGGCGCGGTTCTCGTCGGTCTCGTGCCGCTCGATGACGATCAGGGTGTCGTGCTTGACCACGTAAGTGGTGCCGTCCACGAAGGTGATGCGCGCGATCCCGTTCGCCCCCGTCTGCACGGTGTCGCCCGCCAGCAGCGGCGTCGAGTAGTCGGCGCTGACCCACTGCACAGAGTCGCGCTTCTTGACTCGCACGGTGCCGTCCAGGTTGACGAAGCGCGCGTGCGGCGCTTCCTCCACCGAGCCGTTTTCGCCCCCGCCGCTGGTGAGCTTGGCCAGCACGCTGTCAAAACTCTCCCGCCAAAACAGCGCCCACACGGCTATCACCATGATCAGCAGGGCGATGGCGATCAAGATGACGCTGCGGTAGGTGACGGTGGTCCAGTACTCCCAGCCGCCGTCCGGTCTCGAACCCTGTGGATATTGGCTCATACCGTCCCCCGGGAGGCGCGTCGCGCGCGACCCGCCGGGCTCATCCCCCACTACTGAAAGTAGCACAATCTTGCAAAGGGATTCAATCCTATTCCGGCCCCGGGGGGGTCACTTGAGCTTGGGGCGCGGCGGGCCTATAATGGATCCCTTGCGAGTCAACCGATGCTGAAGCTGTTTCGTCGAAAAAACATCGCAGTCAAGGCTTTGCTCTTCGTGATCGTCTTCCTGGTGGGCGGGGCCATGCTGGTCTACCTGGTGCCGGGAGCCGGCGGCTGTGGTTCCTTGACCGACCCGCAGGGGATGGTGGCCCAAATCGGGGACCGGGCCCTGACCCAGGCGGAGGTGCAACAGGACTTCCAGCGATTCCTCGCCCAGGTGGGAACCCAGAGCCCGGTCTTCCGCAGCTTGATCTTGGACCAACTCATCCAGGACTTGATTAGCCGGCAGGCGGCGACCTATGAGGCCCAGCGGCTGGGTTTGCAGGTGACGCCCGAGGAGCTGGCCGCCCGCCTGCGGGGCTTTTCTTGGGTTTATCCCGGCGGGGAGTTCGTGGGGATGGACGTGTACGGCCAACTGGTGCAGCAGCAGTTCCGGATGAGCGTGCCCCAGTTCGAAGAGCAGTTGCGGCAGCAACTCCTGCAGGCCAAATTGCTCCAGTGGGTGACCGCCGGGGTCACGGTTGCGCCCGCGGAAGTGGAGCGGGAGTACCGCCGCCAGAACGAAACCGTCCAGGTGGGCTATGTCTTGTTCCGCCCCGAGGAGTATGCCCGCCGGCTCCAGCCCGACCCGGAAGCCGTCCGAGCCTATTTCGAGGAGCACCAGGAGCAGTACCTGATGCCTGAGCGGCGCGCGGTGCGCGTCGTGGCCGTCGACTACGACACCCTGGGGCGGCGCGTGCCGGTCAGCCGCGAGGAGTTGGAAGACTACTACCAGCGCCACCAGCAGGACTACCATCTGCCGGAACGGGCGAAGATACGCCGCATCCTGCTGCTGCGCTCGGAGGCCGAAGAGGGCGAAGAGGCGCTGCGGCAGCAGGCCGGCGAATTCCTCGAGCAGGTGCGGGCGGGGAGGAACTTCGCCGAGTTGGCCCGCCAGCATTCCGACGACCCCACCAGCCGGGAGGAGGGCGGCGAGGTGGGCTGGGTGCGGCGCGGTCAGACCGTACCCGAGCTCGAGCAGGTCCTCTTTTCGCTTTCGCCCGGCGACCCGGCCGTGCTGGTGGAGACCAGCTACGGGTTCGAGATTGTCCAGGTGCTCGACTACCAGCGCGAGCACGTCCGCTCGCTGGAAGAGATGCGGGGGGAAATTGAGCCCATCGTGAAGATGGAAAAGGTCCGCCGCCTGGCCCGCGAGCAGGCGCGCCAAATCGTCGCCGGCGTCCGCGGCGGCCAGAGCCTCGAGGAAGCCGCGCAGGCCCAAGGCTGGGAGGTGCGCGACTCCGCCCTGTTCGAGCGGAACGAGGCGGTGGGTTCTTTCGGGCCGGATTCGGGCTTCCAAGAAGCGGCGTTCCGCCTCTCGGCTGACTCGGCCGGGCAAGCCGACGCGCCGGTGAGCGAGCCGGTCAGCGTCCCGCCGGGCTATGCGGTGCTGCAGTTGAAGGAAGTCCAGCCGGCGCGCCCGGCCACCTTCGAAGAGGTCCGGGGCAGCGTGCTGGCCGCCTTCCGGGAGGAGCACGGCAGGGAACAAGCCCGGGAAGCTGCCCACGAGTTGGCGGCGCAGGCGGCCGAACAGGGCGGCCTGAGCGCGCCCGCGGGGCAGATGGGGTTGGAGGTGAAGACTACTGACCCCTTCAGCCGAGACGACTTCCTCGCCGACCTGGGGGCGGCGCGGGACATCGCCCCGGTGGCCTTCAGCCTCGAGCCGGGGGAAGTCAGCCCGGCGCTGCCGGTCGGGCAAGCCTGGGTGGTTTTTCAGGTGGTGGAGCACACCGAAGCGGACCTGAGCCAATTGACCGAAGAAGAACGCGAAGGGTTGCGTGACGCCTTGCTGCAGCAGAAGCGCTTGTTGGTTTGGAGCGTCTTCCAGGAGAGCTTGAAGAAGCGGCTGCGCGCCCAGGGCAAGCTGGAAATCAACCAGGCCGCCATCGACCAGATGGTGGGCAGCAGCTAGCCATTTCTCTTCTTTGTTTTCAATCGCTTAGCGGGGTTCCGCTAATTTCTTGCCATTCCTGTGGCTTTGGACTAGACTCTCGCCTTTCCCTAGGGGAAGGCCCACCTGCTGGAAACGGAGGACCTACCGGGAAGTCTTGGCATCCTTGAATGCTCGAGGTGACCGTGCGGCGCGCTCCCGTCAATACCTATCGGGTCGGGGTTGAAGCCAACCAGGCTGGCAAGTACGAGGCTCGCATCCAGGCCCGTTACACCCAGAACGGATGGACGCTGCGAGTCTATTTCGTGGCCGCCTCGCCGCAGCGGTTGATTGCCCGACTGCAGAGCGTGCTGCGCTACTTGCAGCGGCAGGAGGAGGAGCTCTGGATGTGGGGCTCCAGCCCCAGCGACCGCGGGCTGCTCTTCCAGGAGTTGCTGGAGGCGGCGGGGCTCGAGCTCGACCGCCGCAAGGAGTTCCCGCGCGCCGCCGTGGTCGTCGCCGCCGCTCCCGGCGAGTCGCTCCGCCCCCTGCAACTGGCCGAATTGAAGCGGAAACTGACCCACCGCTTGGGCCCGGAGCCGCGGGTGAAGGCCCGCCCGGCCACGGCCTTGCGGTCCGCCTGAGCCGCTACTGGCGGACCTGCGCCAATAGTTCAGCCTCGTCTTCCGTGGGCGGTTGCACCCTCCCGCCCAATTGCTCGGCCAGGAAGCGCTCCGCCTCGGCGTAGAAGGCCAGGCGGTTCTCCGGGCGGGCGAAGCCGTGGCCCTCGTCGGGGAAGACCAGGTAAATCACCTGCTTGCCGTTTCGCCGGGCCGCCTCCACGATTTGCTCGCTCTCGGCCTGGTTCACCCGCGGGTCGTTGGCCCCCTGGGCGATTAAGAGCGGCGCCTGGATCTGGTCGGCCTTGAAGAGCGGCGAACGCGAGCGCAGGAATTCCTCCTCGGTCTCCACCTTGCCTACGCGCTTGTCGAACAGGGCCTTGATCGGTTTCCAGTAGGGCGGGATGGAGTTGATGAGGGTGACCAGATTGGACGGCCCCACGATGTCCACCCCGCAAGCGAACGCCTCCGGGGTGAAGGTGAGCCCCACCAGGGTGGCGTAGCCGCCGTAGCTGCCGCCCATGATGCAAACCTTCTCCAGGTCGGCGTAGCCCTGCTCGATGGCCCAGTGGACCCCGTCGATTAAATCGTCGTGCATCTTCCCGGCCCACTCCCGGTCGCCGGCGTTCAGGAAGTCCTTCCCGTAGCCGGTGGAGCCGCGGAAGTTCACCTGCAAGACCGCGTAGCCGCGATTGGCCAGCCACTGCACCACGCCGTTCAAGCCCCAGACGTCGCGCCCCCACGGCCCGCCGTGCACCAGCAGCACCATGGGGAGGTTGCTGGGCTCTTGGTTCACCGGCAGGGTCAAGTACCCGTGGAGACTCAGCCCGTCGCGGGCCGGGAACGATACTGGATTCATCTCGGCCAGCTCGTACTCTTCCAGTTCCGGGCGGTTGCTGAAGAGCAGGGTGGCCTGTTTCGTCTGCCGGTCATAGGCGTAGTAGTAAACGGGGGCGTCGTCCTCGATGTAGGCCACGATCCAGGTGGTGTCTTGGAGGTTGCGGCTGGAGACGCTCAGGTCGCCGTCGCGCACCTGGCGGAGAGCCGCGAAGTCGGCGGCGAGGGACTGGTCAATCAACCTCCATTCCCGCCGGGCGCGGACGAATTGCACGGCTTCGAGTTTGTGCGTAGTCGGGTGCATCATTACGCCCCCGACGTCGTACTGCGGGTCTTCCGCGATGACCTTGCTCTGGCCGGTCTGGATGTTCATCTCCAGCAAGCGGGCGGCGTTGGCGTCGACGCTGGAAATCAGGTAGACGCCCTGGCCGTCGGGCGTGAAGCCGATGATGCCGCCGAAGGTTTCGTCCGGCCCCCAGCGCAGGAACTCCTGCCAGGGCGCCTCCGGGTTGTCGCGCATGCGGATGACGGTGCCGCCGTCGGGGGCGAACACCTGGGCGGCGCGCACCTGGAGCTGGTGATCCACCGACCAGCCGGCCACGTCCCCCGGGTTCTCCGTATCCAGCTCGATGGCGCCGGTCTTCAAGCTGATGCGGTAGACATCGTGCAGCCGCGGGTCGCGGATGTTCATCCCCACCAGAATTTGATCGGGGAAGTTGGGGTCGATGGCCACCGGTTGCGCCTGGATGCCCGCAAAGGGGGTGAGGTCGCGGGTCACCTTGGTCTCCAGGTTGGTCTGGTAGAGGTGCCAGTTCTCGTCCCCGTCCCGGTCCTGGATGTAGAGGATGTGCCGGCTGTCGGGCTGCCAGCCGAAGAAGCGGATGCCGCGCTTCTTGTCGGAGGTCACCACGCGGTCGTCTTCCTCGCCCACCGTGCGTACCCAGACGTTCAGCACGCCCTGGTCCGGGGCCAGGTAGGCGAGCCTCGTCCCGTCGGGCGAAATTTGCGCGCTGGCACGCTCTGGGTTGCCCAGCAGAATGTCCCGGGGAATCATCCCCTCGGGGAGCTCCACCGGGGTGGCCGCTGGCTCCCGCTCCAGGGTGAAGGGAAAGCTCTGGCCCGCCTGCGTGAAGGTCCCGCGGATGGTGTCGCCTTCCAGCGTCCCCTGGAAGACCGCCACCGCCGGGCCGGCCACCAGCTCGAAGTAGACCTGCGGCGGCTGGAAGCGCACGTTCTCCAGGGGCAAGCCCAGGGCGCGTTGCTGCGGGATGGAGATGGTGCCCTGCCAGGCTCCTTCGGCTTGTTTCAACTCGACCTGAATCTGCAGCGAGACTCCGGGTAGGGAAACCTCCCCTTCCCAGGAGCCGGTGGGATTGCTCTGGGCCGTGGCCAGGGCGGGCGCCGCCAGCACCAGCGCCAGCAGCGCGGTTACGGAAACCACCCGACGGTTAAGAACTCGCATTGGGAACCCCTCCCCTTGATGAAGTCGAACCCTATTCTCCTCTGCCTCATCTACGTTTTCCACAGAAATAAGTTTCATTCTTCGGCGGCTCTAGCCGCTATGCTAGAATGGAGTTTGAGCTTGCATCCTCCGGGCGAAGCCGCCATCGAAATCAGGGAAGGAAGGGAGCTTATGGCATCCAGGCAAACACTGGGCCTCGTTCGCGACAAGGCCACCCGGCTGCGCATTCATTCTTTGAAGGCGACCACCGCGGCCGGCTCCGGCCACCCCACCAGTTGCCTCTCGGCGGCCGATCTGGTGAGCGCGCTCTTCTTCCACGTGATGCGCTACGACCCGCGCAACCCGCTCCACCCCGCCGCCGACCGCTTCGTGCTCTCCAAGGGCCACGCTGCGCCCATCCTCTACGCCGCCTGGGCGGAAGCCGGCTACCTCCCCACCGACAAGTTGATGGAGTTGCGCCAGTTCGGCAGCGAGCTCGAGGGCCATCCTACGCCGCGCTTCGCGGCTTCGCCCGTAGCCACCGGCGCCCTGGGCCAGGGCTTGAGCGTCGGCGCCGGCATGGCCTTTGCCGGCAAGCGCGGTAAGGCCGGCTACCGCGTCTATGTGTTGCTGGGTGACGGCGAGTCCGCCGAAGGCTCGGTGTGGGAAGCCGCCGCCTTCGCCGGCCATTACCAGCTCGACAACCTTTGCGCCATCGTGGACGTCAACCGCCTGGGCCAATCCCAGCCCACCATGCTCCAGCACGATACCCAGACCTATGCCAAGCGCTTTGCCGCCTTCGGTTGGAAGACCTTCCGGATCGACGGCCACAACCTGAACCAAATCCTGAAAGCCTTCGCCCAAGCCGCCCGCGTCAAGCGCCAGCCTGTGGCCATCATCGCCCGCACTTTCAAGGGCAAGGGGGTCAGCTTCCTCGAGAACAAGAACGGCTGGCACGGCAAGGCGGTGCCGAAGGACGACCTGGAGAAGGCGCTGAAGGGGTTGCAGCCTTCGAGCGCTCCGGTGCAGGCCAAGATCAAACCGCCGCCGCCGCCCCGGCCGGTCCCGGCAAGCAAGCCGCTGGCCGCGCCCGGCTACAAGCTCGGCGACAAAGTGGCCACCCGCCAGGCTTACGGCAACGCCCTGAAGCGGCTGGCGGAGGCCGACCCCCGCATCATCGCCCTGGACGGCGACGTCAAGAACTCCACCTTCGCTGAAGTCCTGAACCAGGCCCACCCCGACCGCTTCATCGAATGCTACATCGCCGAGCAGAACATGGTCGGGGTGGCCGTGGGCCTGCAGACCTGCGGCCTCATCCCCTTCGTCTCCACCTTCGCTTGCTTCTTGACGCGCGCCTACGACTTCATCCGCATGGCCGCCGTCTCCCGCGCCCACCTGAAGCTGATGGGCTCGCACGCCGGGGTCTCGATCGGCGAGGACGGCGCCTCCCAGATGGGCCTGGAGGACCTGGCCATGATGCGCGCCGTGGCCGGCTCCACCGTCTTCTACCCCTCGGATGCGGTGGCCATGGAGCGGCTGGTGGAGCAGGCGGCCAAGCTGGAAGGCATCGTCTACCTGCGCGGCACCCGGATGAAGACTCCCGTCCTTTATGACAACAACGAGGAGTTCGTCGCCGGGGGCTCGAAGGTCGTCCGCCAGAGCGGCGACGACGCGGTCACGGTGGTCGCCGCCGGCGTCACCCTGCACGAGGCCCTGAAGGCTTGCGAGGAACTCAAGAAAGAAGGCATCCGCCTGCGGGTCATCGACCTCTATTCGGTCAAACCGGTCGACCGCGAGACCCTGCTCTCAGCTGCCCGCGCCACCGGCAACACCCTGCTGGTGGCCGAAGACCACTTCCGCGAGGGTGGCTTGGGCGAGGCGGTCAAGAGCGCCCTGGCCGATGAGAACATCCGCGTCGTGCATCTTGCCGTGGGCACCTTGCCCACCTCGGGCAAGCCGGAGGAGCTGTTGGAGGCGGTCGGCCTCTCCGCCCGCCACATCGCCCAGCAAGCTCGCGCGCTGGCCAAACAAACCACCCCCGCCGACTAGGAAGACTGGCAGTCGAACAGTGAGGGCGGGCCTCGTGCAATGCAGAGGTAGCCAAGCGGGCCGGACCCTAATATAGTATTTGTGAGCCACGTCCGCGGAGCTTCTTTGATTGTGAGGTGCTTGACTAGTGAGCGACGACTCAACGCTGACGCCTCAAGTTGCCTTTCTCGGGATGTGCGACCGCGCAAGCGACGTAACTGAGGGCCACCCTGCCTTCTGGCACACAAATATCTTGGGTTTGTCCACAAGCAAGGTTTTTCATGTCTTTCCCTTTAGCTTGAAGGGTCACCGGCCATTCTTGGCAATATACAATCCTGTAATAGGAGAAACGATTTCCCTTGGGTTTCGCGGGAAGCGGACAAAGAGATTTTTTGATTTGAAATTGACAGCAAGCGAAGGCGAAACCTACGCCATTGACGAGAGAGGCACCGTCGTTTCCAAGAAACTTTCTTCAGGTGCGACCTTTCCAGGATGGAGGCATTTCGCTGCCCCCATAGAAGTCGACATAGTCGTCCTTGACCCGGATACTTACGACGTATTGCACATACTTCCGGATGACGAGGCGTATCTCGGGTCTTTGGAATTGGCGCATGCGCCAGTGCAACCGTACACAGCCGAAGACCTTACTGCCTTGCGGAGCGACCCGCTGGCACTAAAGTTTGTTCGGGCGTCGTATTCATGCAATCAGTGTGGTGCAGGGTTGAAAACATATGCTGGAATTGAAAAAAGTGAGCGGCTCGAAAGCGATGGGTGGGTCTGGAACTTGGACCTGCATGAGGACTTTCGTTGTGCATGTGGAAAGCTCGAATTTTCACCAAAGTACTTGCGTACTGGGCTTCATGGACTCCTCCGGTGCAGATTAATGCCCGGAGGCAAAGACATCTTTGACTCCGTTCGTTTGTATGAACGTTCTGTCTTGGAGCAGAAGTGTCGGGAGTTCCTCAAGCTACTCGACTCCGATCCAGTTGAGCAGGAATGCCAAGACTTTTTGGAGAAGAACCCACTGTTCTTTTCTCTTTTCCAAGCCGAGAAGATCTTGGTCAAGAAGCCGGTCCTTTCCTATTACGTTGTCGACTTCGCAATCTTGAATCAGCGCAGGGAGCTACTCTTGGTCGAAATTGAGAGACCCGGGCTGCCTTTGCTGAGAAAAGATGGTGGTTTGCGTTCCGAGCCTCAACATGCCCTTGACCAAGTTCGCCACTGGCTTCAGAAATTTGACGACCATAGGGCCGCAGCTCTGGGTTGTTTTGGTCTCACGCTAGAAGAGGTCGCAAAGGTGAAGGGCGTAGTAATTGCAGGCAGAACTCCTCCAGATGACATTCAGAACCGGTATCTCCGGTCGTTAGATTTTGGGGACATTGACCTTTACACGTTCGATGACCTTGACAAGGCGACCGCCGACATCGTCAGGCATATCGCCACCGTGTAATCTCAGCCCTTCCTTGTAGGAATCTGTCGAGATTAATGAGGCGCGGCGTCTTCGTGTAGACTCTCTCCGTGCATTACGTCGGTTTGTTGGCGGGGCTGGCGGCTCTCTATTTGGGGGCGGAGTGGCTGGTGCGCGGGGCGGCGCGGCTGGCCGCGTCGCTGGGCGTGCGCCCGTTGGTGATCGGAATCACCGTGGTGGGGTTCGCCACCTCCATGCCGGAAGTGGTGGTGAGCGCGCTGGCCGCCTTCCGCGGGCAAACGGACACCGCGCTGGGCAACATCATCGGCTCCAGCATCGCCAACCCGGGCCTAATCCTCGGCATCGCCGCTTTGCTTTCACCGCTGCGTTCCGACCTTGGGCTCCTGAAGCGGGAAGGCCCGGTAATGGTGGGCGTCACGGTGCTGGTGTGGGGGCTGGCCTGGACGGGCGGCTACACCCGCTGGCAGGGCGCGCTGCTGCTGGCCGGGCTGATGGTGTTTCTCTGGTTCTCCCTGCGCTGGGCCCGCCGCGAACCGGCGGCCGTGGAAGCCGAGTTCGAGCGATTGGAAGCCAGACGGCGGCTGCTGCTGCGGGAGCCGCGCGCCCGTCAGGTGGGGCTGATCGTGGTCGGGCTGGTCCTGCTGGGGGTGGGCGGCCACCTGCTGGTGACTTCGGCGCTGGCGCTGGCCCGGCGATTCGCCATTTCTGAGATCGTCATCGCTGCGACGCTGGTGGCCGTGGGGACTTCGCTGCCCGAGTTGGCGACCTCCATCGTGGCGGCCGCCCGGCGCCAGACCGACATCTCGGTCGGCAACATCATCGGCAGCAACATCTTCAACCTGCTGGGCGTCCTGGGCATCAGCGCCCTGGTTCGCCCCATCCCGGTGAGCGTCTCGGTGCGCAACTTCGAGATGGTCTGGCTACTCGGCTTCGCGGCGGCCACCTTGCTGGTGCTGCGCACCGGCCACCGCATCTCGCGCTTCGAAGGCGCCGCCCTGCTCACCGCCTACGCCGCCTTCCTCTTCTTCCTCTTCCGCTAGTCTGGCCACCGCGCTCCCCGCTTGTCATTCTGAGGCCGTTAGGCCGCTTGTCCTGAGCGGAGCCGAAGGGAAGAATCTCAGCCGAGGTATTCCGCTCCGGTGAGATCCTTCGCCCCGAAGTTTCGGGGCTCAGGATGACGAGAAGGACGCGGGAGTTACTCCGGGAGGGCGGCGGTGCGGAACAGGGTTTCGGCGGGGACGATGCGGATGCGCTGGCGGGGAATGTCCAGCCAGTGGTGGGCCCAGGCGGCGTCTCGGCGGAGCAGTTCGAGCTTGTCGGCGGGCACCTGATAGATTTTTTTCCCGCCTTCTTCTACGACATCGATGCGGTAGTCCAGGGGCGACTTTCCCCAGGCGGCGTCTCCCGCGGCGATGGCCGCGGCCAGCTTGGGGGCTTCGTCCTTGTGGGTGATGATGACGTAGCGGAGGTTTTCCGCCTGCAGGTAGTTCCGGATGGCGGCGTTCACTTCGGCACAGCTCACGGCGTCGATGGTCTCGAGATAACCTCCTAAGTAGCCGGGCTCCATCCCGTAGAAGGCGTCATCCAGCCGGTAGCCCAGCAGCCGCCCGGGGGTTTCGGCCAGGCTCAGGTAGAGCACTCGGGCCTTATTCTTCGCCAGCGCGCACTGCTCTTCGCTGAGCCCGGTGCGGACGAAGTTCTCCAGCTCCCAGGTGAGCGCTTTCAGGAGGTGGTGCACGTAGTCGTGCTGCACCGGGCGAATCCAGATGCTGAAGTACTGGTAGCGCCGCGGGGAGTTGGTGGGCGGGAAGAGGTTGAACGGCCGCCCCTCGAAGTGCTCGATGTAGGAGTAGTCGCCGTAGTTGTAGCCCCGCCGGGCGCGGATGACCTGGTAGAGGTGGGAGAAGCTGTCCCGGTGCGTCCCCAGCCAAATGTTGGCCACGTAGAGCGGCCAGTAGTCGGGATGGGCGCGGGTGATGGGGAGCGGGAAGCCGGCGTGCAGCCCGGTGGAGATGGCGTTGGGCAAGGCCACGATCAACACTTCGCGGCCGCGCACCGGCGCCGGCGGCTGGGTCGCGCGCCGGCGGAAAGAAGCTGCCTCGAGCCGGCCCACCCCGCTCAGCGCCTCCTGCACTTGCTTCACGATGGCGGGCTCGGCGCTGCTCACTCCGATGACGATGTTCTCCGGGGTGTAGTAGGTGGCGTAGAAGCGCCGCACCGCCTCGGCGGTCACCTGCTGCAGGCCCATCTCCGTGCCCAGGTCCGGGTGGGCGTAGCCGGTGCCCTGGTGGATGACGTTGTCGAGCGCGATCAACCCCACCAGCTCGATCTGCTCCAGGCGTCCGGAGCGCAGGAAGGTCAGGGTTTCCGCGCGCACCCGGTCGAGTTCGTCGGGGGCGAACAGCGGCCGGGTGAACATCGGCCTCAGGACTTGCTCGAGGTAGGTGTCGAGGACTTCGCGGGGGACGGTCATCGAGAAGACGCTGACTTCTTTGCTGACGTCCACGTCGGGATAGGCGCCCCCGCCCCAGGCTCGGGTGATCTCCGCCAGCCGGTCTTTGGTCACCGGGTTCTCGGGGTCGCCGAAGGCGCCCTCGATCAAGAGGCGCCCGGTCAGATAGGCCAGGCCTTCCAGCCCTTGCGGGTCGTCGGCCGCGCCCGCCTTCACCATCACTCTGATCTCAAGCAGCGGCGCCGAGGAATCCAGCGTCACCACCTGCGGGGCCTCGGCCGCGGGCGCGGCCCAGGCCACAGCCAGCCCAAGCAAAATTGTCAACCAAATGATGGGCAGACTTCGCATGGGAACCGTCGCTTTTCTGTTTTCCATTTTCTGTTTTCTCATTTTTCTAGTTCCCGGCGGTTGCTTCCGGAGCTTGGAACGCCAGCGTCAGCACCGCGCGGTTTTCGGGGACGAAGTAGGTGCGGGCGAAGCGGTCGATGTCTTCCGGGGTGAGCCGCTCCACCGAGCCCAGCAGGTGCTCGAACACCTCCGGGTCGCGGTTGAAGCGGTAATACCAGGCGAAGGTCTGCGCCATGTTGGCCGGGCTGGACATCTGGGCCAAGAAGTCGTAGCGGTACTTGCTCTTCAGCGTCTCCAGCAGCTCCCGGGCGCCGGGCTGCTTCGAGAAGTTCTTCAACTCTTCCACCCCGGCAATGATGTCTTCGATGACATCGTTGAAGTAGGCTTCGCCCTCCTCGCCGTACTTCTCCTTGAAGAGCTGCGCCGAGAGGACCAGCATCCGCGAGTCGAAGCTCTCGAATCCCTGCGTGCCTTCGGCGAAGCCCAGGGTGCTGGCGGTTTTCTTTTCGTAGCGCAGCTTCTTGAACAGCGGGGCCGCCGGCGACACCAGCAGCTCGTTCAACACCTGCGCCACCGCCCCTTCCGCTGTGCCCGGCTTGAACTCCGGCATCCGGTAGGCCACCCAGACCAACGGGGCCACGTCCGCGTCCCAGGGGACGTGCTCCCGCTGCGGGCCTTTCGGCGGCGCCGCGGTGGGCTGGATGGGCGGCACGGGTTTCGGCTCCCAGTCGCGGTAGTAGGGCTCGACCCGCGGGAGGATTTCTTCTGCCTTCACGTCGCCGGCGATGATCAGCACGCAGTTGTTCGGCCGGTAGTAGGTGTCGTAGAAGCGGACCGCCGCTTCATACTCGTTGGGCATGTCGAGCACATCCTCGTAGGTGCCGATGGTGGTGTGCCCGTAGGGATGGTGGGGGAAGAGCAACGCCGTGGCCCGCTCGCTGAGCCGGACGGAAGGGAAGCTGGCGATGCGCCGGTACTCGCCCAGCACCGCCCCGGCTTCCGTCTGGAAAATTTTCTGGGTGAAATCGAGCGCAGTGAAGCGCGCCGACTCCAGCGGCAGCACCCCCGGCAGGCCGCCCTGGCCGGTCAGGTTCCCGGTGAAGGTCAGCGGGTGATAGTAGGTCACGTCGAACCAGGTCCAGGCGTTGTTGTGCGTCCCCAGCTCGTCCATCAGGCGCCCGTAGGCGTTGTCTTCGCCGGCGTAGCGGTGGCGGAAGAGAATGTGTTCGAAGAGGTGCGCCAGGCCGGTCTTGCCCGGCTCGGTTTCGTTCCGCGCCCCGGCCAGCACCAGGGTGTTGAAGCTCAAGACGTCCTTGAACTCCGGGGTCTCGATCACGATGACGTCCAGGCCGTTCGGGAGCGTCTTCTTGTGGATGGCGTAGGGGAAGACTTTCGCGGGCGGAGGCGCGCCCTGAGTCAAGCCCACGCCCAGGCCGACCAGCACCACCAGCCCGGCCGGTAGGATTCCTCTGCGAAACAGAGACGCCTTCAGCATCGGAGTACCTCTCGGAGTGGATTCCGCGGGCCGGTGCGGCATCCCGAACTTTGGGGAGCGACCCGCAAACCGCCACTATAGCACCGCTGCCGGGGAGACACAACCAGAGCACTTGTGGTGGGCGGGGGTAGATGGCCGGGCGGGCGGAATTGAGTGGCCAGATGGCGGCGATCGGTGGCCAAGTGGAGGTTATGGGCCGGGGTTTTGTTCGCCTGGGCTTCGCTCAGAAGTTGCGGAGGAGGCCGGCAGTCGAGACTGTTCCAAGAAAGTTAAAGCTGCCCGATCCCGAACTTTGGTACATCAACAATTTGTCCGCAAGGATTTTGACATTCTCCCGGCTTGCAGTGCGGACAAAACTATCGACTACTCCTAAAAGGCGCCCCGCCAGGTGCTTTATGGCAGGAACTTCTGCCACTGATCAAAGTCGGCAGTTTGTTCCATCCCCGCCCTCACAAGCAATTCCAATGCATGCTTCTGCATCTCGTAGCCACTGTCGCGGCATCCTGTCTCCGTAAGGCAATTCAGATAGGCATCCTTCGCCTTGCTAAAGTTACTATAGAGCTCCCTGATTGTGATTTCCTCGTCCGTCAGATTCTTTTGGTTCTTCCGATCTACAAATACTTTTCCAGAAAAGGCACTGAAAGGGATAGAGAGTGTGACTGAATAGGCAGCGGTGAAGTTGTCGGTTCGCGTAACCGTTAGTTCTCTTCCCCTTACATCACTCAATGTCAAGCCTCGGCCAAAACTCCCTTGGAAGGAGAACCTCTCTAGAATGAGTTTGTTCCACCATCTGTTTTCGCCAAACAATTGGTTGTCGACAAGGTCCCTCCGTGCGCCTACGAGTTCAACCACGGTTGGAATGGGAGGTACACTGCTAGGCAGATGGAAAACAATTTTCTGGGCTACAAGCCCTTCGTTCACCTTTTTCCATTCGATCTCTACCTCTCGTCCCAAACGTAGATCGGCCTTGCTGCGAGGTTTGCCGTTTTGATCCACATAGTCAACTTTGTCTTTGTTGAGATAGTAGAGTTCTTCTTTCTTGATTCCTATTGCTATTGCTACGGCCGTCGACTCCTTGTCCACGGCGATCACGGTAATGGTGCCTTTTGTCTGGCGAATCTGGCCATTGGCCTCGGTAACCGGTAGAGCTAAGGCTAGTGTCAGCAGACAAAACAAAGAGGCATAACTATGTTTCATGGTTTCCTCCTCCTACGTGTTTTAGTCTCAGTGGCGATTGAAAAAGGGGCTCGGAAGACTAGTACCCCAGCCAAATACTGGCTGCAAAGCAAGTGGCGTGTACGTTGTAGCTCGCCACGGAGAACTTGATCGTCTCCCAGTCAGCTTGCGCCGGCTGCAGAAACATTGAAAGCAGCACGCACGCGAAAGGTAGAGGCAAGGTCTTGAGACGCTTCATCCTCACACTGTACCTCCTTTGAACTGGAATTTCCGATTTCAACTTCGCCCATTAAGGCCACGCTGTCAACTGTACCGAAGTACAGCGACGAAAAAGTGAAGGCGGGCAAGCGCTAGGGTTACTTGGCAAGACAAGAGGAGGTTGCGCTCCAGGTGGTCCCGACGCGACCAGGTCGGGATTGCTCTCCTCTGCCTACATCAGCTCCTTTGCCGGGCCTCGGTCCGGCCGGTGTGCTCGGCGACGGTCAAGCCGACGGCGATGCTTGTGCGCTGGCGGACGGCGTCAACAATCTGCGCGGCCGTCAGGGCCCTACCCAAGTGCATAGAATCAGGATCGCGCGCGAGCTGGCCGATGGCGGAGTCGGGCCAGCGCCACCCCCAGTTGCGGGGGCGCTGAGGCGGGGGGTGTAGTGCCCGGCTGGCGAGCGAAGGCGCGGAAGCTCGCCCACGCCTGCTGAAGCACGTTCCTCCATCGGCTGCGGTTCATTTCCTTCCCCGTGTCCCTACTATCTTTGGAGTCGCTGAGCCACGCCAGAGTTGCTGCGGGCGAGACGCTTGACCCCTGCGGGGGCTTTCGTTAGGCTGACAAGTGCCTTCGGTAGCTGGCCCTGGCGGGCCGGCGGCCCCACGTCTCCTGCGGGGATTCTCAATCCGATGCCGCGTTTGGAAACCTTTGCCGTCCTCGGTGCCGGCGTCATGGGCGCCCGCATCGCCGCGCACCTGGCGAATGCCGGCTTCCGGCCGATTCTACTGGATGTCGTTCCCCGCCAACTGAGCGAAGAGGAAAAAAAGCGGGGGCTGACGCTGGAGCATCCCGGGGTGCGCAACCGCATCGTCCGCGCCGGCCTGGAAGCGGCGAAGAAGGCCGACCCCAAGGCGTTCTTCCTGCCCGGGTACGCCGAGCGGATTCGCCCGGGCAACTTCGAGGACAACCTGGAGTGGCTGCGGGAAGCCGACTGGATCATCGAGGCGGTGGCGGAGCGGCTGGAGATCAAGCAGGCGCTCCTGGAGCGCGTGGAAGCGGTGCGGCGGCCCGGCGCCATCATCAGCTCGAACACCAGCGGCCTGCCCCTGCACAAGATCGCCGAGGGCCGCTCGGAGGATTTCCGCCGCCACTGGCTGGGCACCCACTTCTTCAACCCGCCGCGCTACATGCGCCTGCTGGAAGTCATCCCCACGGCGGACACCCTGCCGGAAGTGCTGGCAGCAGTTTCCGACTTCGCCGAGCGCCGCCTGGGCAAAGCGGTGGTCCGCGCCAAGGACACTCCGAACTTCATCGCCAACCGCATCGGCACTTTTTCCATGCTGAACGTCCTGCGGCTGATGCAGGAGCAAGACCTGAGCATCGAGCAGGTGGACGAGCTGACCGGGCCGGCGCTGGGTTTCCCGCGCAGCGCTACCTTCCGCACCGCCGACCTGGTCGGGCTGGACGTCCTCGCCCACGTCGTCGGCAACCTGCGGGACAACCTGCCGACCGACGAGCGCCGGGAGCTGTTCGAGCTGCCCGGCTTCCTCCTGAAGATGCTGGAGAAAGGCTGGCTGGGGGAGAAGAGCGGGCAAGGCTTCTACAAGCGGGTGCGGGAGAAGGGGGAGCGGAAAATCCTGGCGCTCGACTGGAAGACTCTCGAGTATCGCCCCCGGCAGAAAGCCCGCTTCCCGCAACTGGAGTTAGCCCGCGGCGCCGAGGACATCGGCGAGCGCCTGCGACTGCTGTTGAGCTCGAAGGACAGCGTGGGGCGCTTCTACCAGCAGGTGCTCGACGACCTGCTGCACTACTCTGCGATGCGCATCCCGGAGATTGCCGACACCATCGTGGAAGTGGACGAAGCCCTGCGCAACGGCTTCAACTGGGAGCGCGGTCCTTTCGAGCTCTGGGACGCAGTGGGGGTTGGGCTGGTGGTCGAGCGCTGGCGGCAGCAGAGCCGGCGGCTGCCGCCCCTGGTCGAAAGCTTGACCAAGGCCAAGCAGCCCACCTTCTACTTGCGGCAGGACGGCCAGCGCTTTTACTTCGACCTCGGCCGCAGCCGCCACAAGTTCGTTCCCGAGCGCCCGGGCGTCCTCCTGCTGGCCGACCGGCACGCCGAGAAGAAAATCGTGCGGGCGAACCCCGGCGCCAGCCTCCTCGACCTGGGCGACGGCATCGCCTGCCTGGAGTTCCACAGCAAGATGAACACCATCGGGGCCGACATCCTGCAGATGGTCCAGGTGGCCATGGAGCAGCTCGAGGTCGGCTTCGACGGCCTGGTGGTGGGCAACCAGGGGCCGCATTTTTCTGCCGGGGCCAACATCATGATCCTGCTGGTGGCGGCGCAGGAGGGGGAATGGGACGAGGTGGAGCTGGCCGTGCGCTCCTTCCAGCGCGCCACCATGGCGCTCAAGTACGCCCCCAAGCCGGTGGTCGTCGCCCCGCACGGGCTGGCGCTGGGCGGCGGTTGCGAGTTCGTGCTGCACAGCGCGCGGGCCCAGGCCACTGCGGAGAGCTACATCGGGCTGGTGGAAACCGGGGCCGGCATCATTCCCGCCGCGGGCGGCTGCAAAGAGATGGTGGTGCGCGCCGTGGACGCCGCCGCCGACGAGCTCGATCGCCTGAGCCGCATCCGGCGGGTCTTCGAGAACATCGCCCTGGCCCGGGTCTCGACCAGCGCCGACGAGGCCCGCCGGCTCGGCTACCTGCGTGAGGGCGACCTGGTTAGCATGAACCGCGACCACCTGCTGTCCGACGCCAAGCAGACCGCCTTGACGCTGGTTCGCCAGGGCTACCGCCCGCCGACACCACGCGGCGACATCCTGGTGCCGGGCGAGGCCGCCTACGCCCAGATGAAGCTGGGCATCCACCTGCTGCGGCGGGGCGACCGCATCAGCGACCACGACGTCAAGATCGCCACCAAACTCGCCTACGTGCTCTCCGGCGGCGCCTTGAACCCCCCGCAGCCGGTGAGCGAGCAGTACCTACTCGACCTGGAGCGGGACGCCTTCCTTAGCCTCTGCGGGGAACCGAAGACGCTGGAGCGCATCCAATACTTGTTGAAGACGGGCAAGCCCCTGCGCAATTGAGTAGAATGGAGTAGGGCTTCAAGGAACGTTGAGAACAGCAATGAGGGAAGCCGTAATCGCTTCGATTTGTCGCACGCCGGTGGGCAAGGCCTACAAGGGCGCGCTGCGGGCCACCCGGCCCGACGACCTGGCGGCGCTAGCTATCCAGGGAGCCTTGAACCGCGCCCAGGGCCTGGAGCCGAAGGAAGTCGAGGACGTCATCCTGGGCTGCGCCATGCCGGAGGCGGAGCAGGGGATGAACGTGGCCCGCATCGCTTCGCTTCGGGCGGGCATACCGCACAGCGCCGCGGCCGCTACCGTGAACCGCTTCTGCGCCTCGGGCTTGCAGGCCATCGCCCAGGCGGCGGAACGCATTATGTGTGGCTTTGCCCAGGTTATCGTCGCCGGCGGCACCGAATCGATGAGCCTGGTGCCCATGGGCGGGCACAAGGTCGCGCCCAACCCCACCCTGATGGAGACCTATCCCGACGCCTACCTTTCGATGGGCCTGACGGCCGAAAACCTGGCCCGCAAGTATGAAATCACCCGGGAGGAGCAGGACGGGTTCTCCTTCGCCAGCCACCAGAAGGCGGTGAAGGCCATTGACAGCGGAAAATTCAAGGATGAAATCGTGCCCGTCGAGGTCAGCTACCGCGTGCTCAACAACGGCCAGCCGTCGGAAGAGAAGTTCACTTTTGACACCGACGAAGGCCCGCGGCGGGACACCTCGCGCGAGGCTCTGGCGGCGCTCAAGCCAGCCTTCCACGCCCAGGGCACTATCACCGCGGGCAACGCTTCGCAGATGAGCGACGGGGCGGCGGCCGCCGTGGTGATGAGCGCCGAGCGCGCCCGCGAGCTGGGCCTCAAGCCCCTAGCCCGCTTCGTCGCCTACGCCACCGCGGGCGTGGCCCCCGAGGAGATGGGCATCGGGCCGGCGCTGGCCATCCCCAAGGCGCTGAAGCTGGCCGGCCTGCACGCCCACGACATTGACGTGGTGGAGTTGAACGAGGCCTTCGCCGCCCAGGTGTTGGCTGTGCTGCGCCTGACCGACCTGGACATCTCCAAGCTCAACGTCAGCGGAGGGGCCATCGCTCTCGGCCACCCGCTGGGCTGCACGGGCGCGAAGCTTACCGCGACCTTGCTCTATGAGCTCCAGCGCTGCCAGGGGCGCTACGGCATGGTGACCATGTGTGTGGGCGGCGGCCAGGGCGCCGCCGGCATCTTCGAGCGGCTGAACTGATTTGTTCCGAGAAGTTCTGTCATTCTGAGCCCCGTCCCGAACCTTCGGGATTCGGGGCGAAGAATCTCAGGCTGCGATTAACTATGCGATGAGATTCTTTGTAGTTCCGCCGCAAAGAACGGGGTCGGAGCTCCTCAGAGTGACAGAGGTTGGTTGAATCTCGGGCGGGATGCACCTCGCCCCTAGGTAAACAACCATGGCAAATCACTCCGTCTGGCACTTCGCGTACGCATCGAACATGGACCGGGCTCAGGTGGTGCAGCGGGCGGGCGAGCCGCGGGAAGAAAGGCTTGGGCGCCTGGAGAATTACGGGCTCAACTTCGACAAGATTTCCCGCGGGGGCACCGGCACGGGCAACCTGGTTCCCGCCGAGGGCAAGGCCGTCTGGGGCGTTCTCTACCGGCTGACCGAGCAGCAGATGCGGGCGCTGGACCGCTTCGAAGGCGTCCCCGACCACTACCGGCGGGTGGAGGTGAGGGTGGTGGACGAGCAGGGCAACCAGGTTCCCGCCCAGGTCTACCTGGCCCGCCGGGTGCGCAAGGGGTTGAAGCCCGACCGGCTCTACCTGCAGAAGATCATCCAGGGCGCCGAACAGCACAAGCTGCCGGATGACTACGTCCAGCAACTCAAGAAAATCGCGCCCGCGTGAAGCGATGAGTGAATTCTCCGACAGCCCTATTCCAGTCCACGCCACAGACGTCTGCCCGTGTCGCCCCAGCGAGGATTGGAAAGGACGCTTTGCTGTGCATGTGACCTAAGGTATCGAGATGCCGCAGCTGTACCTCCACAACAAGCCGATTGAATCTATCTTTGAACTTCTCGGACGGGACGAGAATGACATCACTTGTGCTGTGGGCTGGGCCTTGTATAGTTCGCCAGCTTTTCTGCGGGGGTTTTTGAAGGAAACGATCCACTATGAAGGCGAGGTCAGCGAGGTTACAATTCGGCTCCAGGATTATCGGAGAACGCAAGGCATCACTGACATCGAGATCAGAGTGCCAGGCGAGTTTTACCTTGTTGTAGAAGCGAAGAAAGGATGGAACCTTCCGGGAGTCAGACAGTTAAGAAAGTATGCGCTCCGCCTTTGTAAAGACGGATGCCGGACTCGCAGGATTCTTGTCCTTAGTGAATGCAGCGCGAAGTATGCCGAAGACCATCTTGAACGCCGGAACGTCAGGGGTATTCCGGTCCAGGCGATTTCGTGGAAAGCAGTCGCTCACGTGGCTAGTCGGGCCCTTCCAAAGGGCAACCACAGAGAGAAGCGACTACTTCGAGAAATGCTCTCGTATCTGGGGAGGATAGTAACCGTGCAGGATATTAAGTCGAACAGGGTTTACGTCGTGTCACTGACGGGTAGAGGAATCATTAACGTGACCCGCAAGGGGGTCTATTTCCATCCGGTGGGCGTGCACGGTTGGCCGAAAGAACCTCCGAATTACGTCGCCTTTCGATATGACGGCAAGCTCCAATCCATTCACCATGTGAATAGCTACGAACTCGCAGATGAGCGTGAGCTCCACAAGCGTGGATTGATTTCAAGAGTTCCACCCAAGGAGCGAACGGTCCATTTTCTCTACAAGCTTGGACCAGCCATCGCGCCCCCGAGAGAAGTCCGAACCGGAAAAAGAATTGTCCGGAACAACAGAGTCTGGTGCATGTTTGATGCTCTGCTGACTTGCAAGACCATCTCTGAGGCACACGCTCTTTCCAAGAAAAGAAGCAAGATGGCTGAACGCTTGGGTGGGTAACGGAAGTACCTTACCTGGAAAAAGATCATCCAGGGGGCGGAACAGCACCAGCTGCCGAATGACTACGTCGAGCAACTCAAGAAAATCGCGCCCGCGTAGCGAGCTTTGCAGTAGAATGAAGCTGTCAGCGACGCCCCACTAGGTAGAAAGGACAAGCGATGGGCACCGTAGCCACCCAGAAAAGAATTCGCGGCGGGAGCTTCCTGGTTGAGGACCGGGCCTCGGAAGAAATTTTTATCCCGGAAGAGTTCACCGACGAGCAGCGGCAGATCGGGCAGACGGTGGAGGAATTCGTCACCAAAGAAGTCTTGCCGCACGCCGAGGAGTTGGAGCAGCACAAGGAAGGGCTGATGCCCGAGCTGCTGCGCAAGGCGGCCGAGCTCGGCCTGCTGGGGGCGGACGTTCCGGAAGCCTACGGGGGGATGGGCCTGGACAAGGCCTCCTCCATCATCATCGCCGAAAAGATCGCCCTCTATGCCTCTTTCGCCGTCTCCCACGGCGGCCACTCAGGCATCGGCACGCTGCCCATCGCCTACTTCGGCACCGAAGAGCAGAAGAAAAAATACCTGCCCAAGATCACCTCCGGGGAGTGGCTTTCCTGCTACTGCCTGAGCGAGCCCGAGGCCGGCTCCGACGCCCTGGCGGCGAAGACGCGCGCCGAGCCGACGCCCGATGGCCGGCACTACGTGCTGAACGGCCAGAAGATGTGGATCACCAACGGGGGTTTCGCCGAGGTGTTCATCGTCTTCGCCAAGGTGGACGGGGAGAAGTTCTCCTGCTTCATCGTGGAGCGAAACACCCCCGGCTTCTCGGTGGGGGCGGAGGAGAAGAAGATGGGCATCAAGGGGTCGTCCACCGTGCCCATCTTTTTCGACAACGCCAAGGTGCCCGCCGAAAACCTCCTGCACGAAGTCGGCCGCGGGCACATCGTGGCCTTCAACATCCTGAACGCGGGCCGCTTCAAGCTGGCTGCCTATTGCATGGGCGGAGCCAAGAACTGCCTGGCGGCCGCGGCGAAGTACGCCCTGGAGCGGAAGGCGTTCGGCAAGGCCATCGCGGAGTTCGGCCTCATCCAGCAGAAGCTCGCCGAGATGGCCATTCGGACCTACGCCACCGAGGCGATGATCTACCGCACCGCCGGGATGATCGACACCGCGATGCAGGGCGTTGACCTCACGGTGGCCGACGCTTCCCAGCACGCCATGAAGGCGCTGGAGGAGTATGCGGTGGAGTGCTCCCTCAACAAGGTCTACGCCAGCGAGATGGTCGATTTCGTGGTGGACGAGTTCGTGCAGATCCTGGGGGGCTACGGGTATCACCAGGACTATCCCGCCGAGCGCGCCTACCGCGACGCCCGCATCAACCGCATCTTCGAGGGCACCAACGAGATCAACCGCCTGCTCATCACCGGGATGCTCTTCAAGCGCGCAATGAAGGGCCAGTTGCCCCTGATGGCGGCGGCCAAGAAAGTGGCCGACGAGTTGATGAGCGGGCCGGCGCTGCCGGCGACGCCTGCCGGAGAGGGTCTGGCGGCCGAAGCCGCCGCGGTGGCGGCGGCCAAGAAGACCTTCCTGTTTGCCGCCGGGGTGGCCGTGCAGAAGTACATGGACAAGCTGGCGGACGAGCAGGAGGTCGCCGCGGCGCTCTCCGACATCGTGATGGAGGCCTTCGCGATGGAGAGCACCCTGCTGCGCACCCAGAAGCTCTTGCAGACCAAGGGCGCGGAGCGCGCCGCCTTGCCCGTGGCGGCCACTCGGGTGTTCCTCGCCGACGCCCTCGACCGGGTGGAGAAGCAGGCCAAGAGCGTGCTGGCGGCGTGCGAGAGCGGCGACACCCTGCGCACACAGTTGGCGCTGCTGCGGCGGCTGCTGAAGCGCGAGCCGGTGAACGGGGTGGCCCTGCGCCGGCAAGTCGCCCGCGCCGTGCTCGAAGCCCACCGCTACCCCTTCTAAGTCGCGGATGCGGGCTCGGGGTCGAAGCCGCAACCGCCCGCCGATCCCGGCAGACTGGTTGGAAGAGCTGGCGGCGGGTTACCTGCTGCAGTTCCGGGTGGTGCCCGAGCGGCGCCGCGCGCTTTGGGGGTATTCCTTCACGCGAGCGGGAGGAAAAGGCCGGGCGGGGATTTTCGTCGGTTTTCTCACCCGCGAGCCGAACTGGGCGCGCGGACCCTTTGCCCCTGCCTTCAACCCCCCTGAGTGCGTGGTGTTTGCCTTTGTGGAGCCGGCCGAGGGGAGGCTCCACCAGCGTTGGGTGCGGGCGCCGGGGAGTCTGTTCCGCTCCAGCTACGAGCTGCTGACCAAGTACACGGCCCGGCCGCCCCGCTGGGAGTTCCGGGAAGCGCAAGGGCCGGCGCTCGTCCGGCGGGTGGCGCTGGCGGAGTTCCCGCCGCGCGAGCGGGCGAAATACGCCCGCAATTTCTTCATGGAGACGCTGGCCATTTTGGTGCGCAGCGGACTGCCCGAAAGGCTGGCCCAGGCAAACTCTCTCCAGTAAGACCCCGAACATCGAAGAAGGGTCTCGAAAGTTTGTCACTCTTCGCTATACTGGCCTTCGGGCTAATTTCCTCTTCTTTACAGTTGAATGCCAGAAAGAGCCGAAAAAACCTGGCAAGGGTGGCTGCCGCGCCTGCTGGCGCGACTGCGGCTGGCGGAAACCCAGGTTTTCCTTTCCCTGACGCTGATCATCGGCCTGGTGGCGGGATTCTCTGCCGTCCTCTTTCACCTGGCCATCGAGACTCTCCGCCTGGACTTGTTTGGCCTGGACGAGCCTTCCGGGTGGCGGACCGTGCTGGTGCTCATCCTGGTGAGCCTGTTCACCGGGTATCTTCTTTTCCGTTACTTCCCCGACTCTCGGGGCAGCGGGGTTCCGCAGACCTCGGCGGCTTTCCATCTCGCCGGCGGGGTCATGCGGGCGCGGACTCCGGTGGGAAAGTTCGTCACCGGCGCGCTCACCATTGCGGCGGGCCACTCCCTGGGACGCGAAGGGCCGTCGGTGCAGATCGGGGCCGGGCTGGCCTCGGTGATGGGGCGGTGGTTCCGTCTCTCCCCGACGAACGTGCGCAACCTGGTGCCGGTGGGGGCGGCGGCGGCGCTCTCGGCGGCCTTCAACACTCCGATTGCGGCGGTGCTGTTCGCGCTGGAAGAGATCGTGGGCGACATGAATGCGGCGGTGATGGGCTCGACCGTGCTGGCCTCGGTGGCGGCGGTGGTGGTGCGGCGGTCGGTTTTGGGGAATGAGCCCCTGTTCGAGGTCCCCCAGTATGCGCTGGAGCATCCGGCAGAATTGCTGGCTTATGCGGTGCTGGGGATTGTGGGCGGTTTTGTCTCCGTGGCCTTTTGCAAAGGGTTGCTGCGCGGCCGAGCGTTCTTTGTCCGCCTACCTAGCTGGACTGTGGTTTTTCAGCCGGCTATGGGCGGCTTGGTAGTCGGGCTGGTTCTCGTTGCCGTTCCCCAGGTGATGGGAGTGGGATATGATTCCGTCAGCGACGCGCTGAACGGCAATCTTCAACTCAAGGGATTCACCGGTCGGTTGTTCAACGGGGAAGCCTTGCTCATGGGCTTCCTGGTCTTGGCCGCGGTGAAGATCATCGCGACCATCGTCTCCTACGCCTCGGGCAATGCGGGAGGCATCTTCGCGCCGGTGTTGTTCATCGGGGCGATGGTAGGCGGGGCCACGGGGACCATCATGGGCAACCTCGCCCTGTTTCCGACCGGGGATGCGGGCGCCTACGCTCTGGTGGGGATGGGGGCGCTGTTTGCCGGGATCATTCGCGCCCCGATGACTTCGGTGTTCATGATTTTCGAGCTGACGCAGGACTATCAGATTATCGTTCCGCTGATGATTGCCAACATGATCAGCTATATGATTTCCCGCCGGTATCAGCCCACGCCCGTCTATCACGCCTTGCTGCGGCAGGACGGCATTCACCTGCCCTCGGCCGCTACGCGGGCGGCGGCGGGGCGCTGGCGGGTGCGCGACGTGATGAGGCGCGAAGTGGATACCATCCCGGTGGAGAGCACGCTGGCCGCCGCCTGGGAGCGAGCCCGCAAGCTGGGGGGCCACTGCTTCCCGGTGCTGAACAACGACCGGCTGGTGGGGATAGTGACAATGGATATGCTGGAGAAGGCCCTGGCCGAGGGGGAGCCCGAGCGGCGCTTGGAGGAGGTGTCGCTCTGGGCAGAGACCAACGTGCACGTGCACGCCGACCAGCCGCTGGAGTTGGCCCTGGAGCGGCTCAGCCAGGGCCCCGGCGTCCTGCCGGTGGTGAACCGCGGCGACGTGGGGCGGCTGGACGGGGTCATCGACCTGGAGAGCATCCTCAAGGCCTTCCGCTTCTCGCGCCGCTTCTAACCGCTCTAGCCTTCTCCCGTCTCTTGGAGGGACAGTGGCTAGTTTGACCAAGTGGTTCGGCTAGCCGGCCCCTCACTTTGGTGGACTCCCCGACCGACCCCTTTCGCGGTAGAATCCTACTAGTTCGTAGGAGGGTACGCCGATGAAGGCTTATGTGTTCGTTACCGTCGAGCCCGGGAAATCCACTGACGTGGTGGGGAGGTTGCGCGCGATCGAGGGCGTTAGGTCTGCCGAAACTTGCTGGGGGTTGCCGGATATAATTGCCCTGGTGGAAACAGGTGACTTGAAGGCCTTGCAAGATTTCGTCCTCAACAAGATTCAGAAGGTGGCGGGCGTGAAACAAACCGACACGCACATCATTTGGGAGGCGTAGGGCAGACCTGGAGACAAAGGATGCGAGCCTATGTGTTGGTCAATGTGGCCCCCGGCAAAGTCCAAGAGGTGATTAGGAAACTGAGCCGTCTTCGGGGGGTGAAGGCAGCGGATGCCTGTTGGGGCGTACCCGATGTCTTCGTGGCGGTGGAGGTGGCGGAGGAAAACGAACTGAGCAAGCTGGTGATTCAGGAAATTCAAGGCATCGAGGGCATCGAGAAAACAGACACTCACATCGTAATCCCCGAAGCGTGGTTCCTTTAATAGGGGAAGGGGGCTCGCCCCGGCGGTGGAGACGGCTTGTGAACGGCTGGCAGCCCTCGGGAGTGGTCAGGATGCATTGGAAGCGGCTACAATTCCCACTGCACAGCGGCTGGCGGCTCAGAGCGTAGAAGGCGAGGCCCTTCCCTTTCAGAACGCCCGGGTGGCGGAACTGGCAGACGCAAGGGACTTAAAATCCGTTTTTAGCGACTTGCGCCAACATGCACCAAATTGCAGCATGCTGCAAATCGCTTGATTTTACAGGGGTTCCGTGCGACTGCACTTTGCAGCATCGCGCGCCTAACTGCACAAAATTGCAAAACAAACTGACACCAGAACTGACACCAAGTTTTGTCTCGCGAAGACCGCATTGGGCCGCGGTCGCATAGCCCGAATTAGGGACAAGCGAACCATCATCCTCGGACAATGTGCCAAAACCCCGCCAAGGCCTTTTGACACCACTTCGGCGGCCAATCTACATTCGGGCCCACTAGAACAAACGCAGAGAATGTCTCGACAGCGCGCTTGTGGACCGGAAAGAAATGGTTTTGGCGCGGTCTGATGGAGGAGAGTTCTTAGTGTTTGCGGCTAGCAAGAATGCATGAGCAACGGATATTGAGCTAGAATCAAGTCAGGGATGAAGCAACTGGGGCGCTACGTGATTCTGGAAGAGCTTGGACGGGGGGCGATGGGGACTGTCTACCGGGCCCGCGACCCCAAGATCGATCGCATCGTTGCCCTGAAGACCATCTCCATCGCTGGCGCCCCAGCAGCCGATGAGGAGGAATATCGACAGCGATTCTTTCGGGAGGCGCAGGCGGCGGGCAAGCTCTCCCACCCGGGGCTGGTGACCATCTACGACGTCGCGGAAGACGAAGCCACCCAGATCCCATTTATCGTGATGGAGTTCATCGAGGGGGAGACCCTCGAATCTCTTGCCGCCCAAGGGGTTCCGGTCGGACAAGCGCTGGCGTGGGTCAAACAAGTGGCCGAAGCGCTCGACTACGCTCACGCACGCGGAATCATCCACCGGGACATCAAGCCCGCCAACATCATCGTGACCGAGGAAAGTCGGGCCAAGATCACCGACTTCGGCATCGCCAAGCTGGCCATGACCCAGGCGACGCAGGCCGGCACGATCCTAGGCACACCGGCCTACATGAGCCCCGAACAGTTGAATGGGGAGGCCGTGGATGGCCGCTCGGACCTGTTCTCGTTAGGAGTCATCCTCTACCGGATGCTCACCGGTCAGAAGCCTTTTAGAGGGGACAGCGCTACCGCGCTCTCCTACCAGGTGGTCTACAAGGACCCACCGCCGGTGACGCAACTTAATCCGGAGCTGTGCCCTGACTTCGACTACGTGGTCGGCCGAGCCCTGGCAAAAGATCCAGCCCAGCGGTACCCGCGCGGGAAACAATTTGCTGATGATCTGGAGGACTTGTGGAACAGCCGTCGCCCGAGCTCGCTGGGTGAAGTGGCAGGAGAAGATATTTCTGAGAGGACCATCGTGGCAAAAGTAGCTGGCCCTCCGGCCGGAGCAGCCGTTGCGGCCCCGGCTCCTTCTGTTGGAGGTCGTTTACGGCGCTTTGCCCAGATCATCTCTCCGAAGGTTGTGCACGGCGTTGTGACTCTTGGGAAAGGCCTGTACGCCTTTGCCCGGTGGCTTTATCCAAAGAGCCGGGCTGCCGCGTCTCATCTCAGGCGCGGGACGGAAGCCGCCTGGCGATCGCCGCAGAGACAGGCTGCTTTTGCCCTGGGCCGGCGGTCGATTGACTACGCGCGGCGAATTCCCCCAAAGATTTACGCCGTGGCGGTGGGGGCCCTGCTCCTACTGTGGGGAATTTCTTCGCTGGTGAGTTACCTGGGACCCAAGGCGACCCTCAATGTGCAGTGCCAGCACAGTTTCCGCTCCGCCGAACTTTCGATCTGGGCCGACGGCGACCGCATTTTTCAGGGCGAGATGACGGGCGTAGTGAAAGAGCGATTGGGTGGATTGATTACGGACGTGCAAGGCAGCTTCGCCAAAGTCGTTCAGGTGCCCGCCGGCAAACGCGTCATTCGCGTGCGCGTGGCAGCCCCCGACGAGGGCTACGAGCAGATCAAGGAGATTAAGGGAGAGTTTCTGGAAGACGGCGAGAAGACGCTCTACATCGGTTTCGGCAAGCGAAGCAGAAACTTGTATTTGAATTTGCGAGACTAGTCCATCTCGCTTCGAGGGATTCGGAGCGCCTGAGCCTGGAACGGGGTCTCCGGAGCTGATAGCTGAGCGAGTTAGGCGGAGACAATAAACAGTATTCCTCGTCGAACAATATTGCATGCCAAAAGGTTGTGGTTTCGGCGCGCCAAAAGGCAATGGTTTTGGCACACGGCGTTGACTTGCCTGCGGGTGGGGCCTAGAATGGCGCGCAAGAGGAAGGTTTCTT
>JALLOH010000199.1 GCA_027717655.1 Acidobacteriia bacterium AH_259_A11_L15 | reverse complement strand
TGTAGTGCTCCCCTCTAAAACTGGACACCCCACCTGGGTATGATCAGGGCCTCCAAGAGGAGGCGAAGATGACCAGGAAAGCACGGGTGCAACGGACTCCGGAAGAGAAGTGGGAGGTGGTGTGGGAGGGGCTGCGGAGCGGGAACATCGCCGAGACCTGTCGGCGGTACGGGATCGCCCCCAACCTGTACTACCGCTGGAAGGACGAAGCCGAGCAGGGAGCTCGGGCCGCGCTCGGGGGGAAGAGCGCGGCCGCGGCAGAGAGCGAGAAGGACCGGCGCCTCCGGCAGTTGGAGCGGTCACTGGGACGGAAGACGCTGGAGGTCGAGATCCTAAAAAACGTTGTGCGGGAGTGAGCTGCGGGGAGGCTCACTCCCGCGCCCGGGAGCTGGTGGAGAAAGGCTATCAGACCGCCTTGGTGGCCACGGCCCTGGCCCTCAGCCGCTCCAGCCTCTACTACCGGAAGCAGCCCCGGGGCAGCCGGGCTGACCGGCGGTGGGACGGCGAGATCGTGGCCGCCTGTGGGGCCAAGCCGGCCTACGGCTACCGGCGGGTGACCTGGTGGCTGCGGCGCAAGGAAGGGTTGACCGTGAATCGCAAACGAGTGCTGCGGGTGATGCAGGAGCGGGGGCTGCTGGTGCGCTCCCGTCGTCTGCGGGCCCGGCGGCGCAAAGAGTGGGGGCGGGTCGAGACCGAGCGACCCAACCAGGTCTGGCAGGCCGACCTGACCAAGGTCTGGGCCGGTCCGGGGGTGGGATGGGCCTACCTGGTCAGTGTGATCGACTGCCATACGCGGGAGATCGTGGGCTGGGATCTCTCCGCTCGTTGCCGCACCCAGGAAGCCCTGGCGGCGGTCGAACAGGCTGTCCTAGAGCGGCTGCCGGCGGGCAGTCGCCGGGCCGGCCTGACCCTGACCACCGACAACGGCACCCAGTTCACCTCCGCTCGCTTCCTGGAGACGTTGACGGAGCTGGGCCTCACTCATCGCCGCACCGCCTACCACCACCCGGAGGGCAACAGCTACATCGAGCGCTTCCACCGCAGCCTGAAGGAGGAGGAGGTCTGGGTCAGCGAGTATCAGAGCCTGGAGGAAGCTCGGGCCTCGATCGAGCGCTACGTCTGGGAGTACAATCACGACCGGCCGCACCAGAGTCTGGGCGACCGGACACCGCGGGAGGCTTTTGTGGGGTCTGGAAGTGACCTAAAAACCGAGGCCCTGAGTGTCTAAATTAGTGGGGTGCACTACA
>JALLOH010000198.1 GCA_027717655.1 Acidobacteriia bacterium AH_259_A11_L15 | reverse complement strand
ATGTGGCCCAGGCCACGGCAGCCCTGCGCGAGGCCCGCAGCGTTGTCGCGCAGCAGCTCCGGTCGGTCATTGCCATTCCCTTGTTTTCGCTTCCCCGGCTCCGCACGAGTAGTGCCACCTACGTGACCTCCCCCGGCGACCTGCTGGGCGTGCTTTACCTCGACAGCCATCACCCCGCCGCTTTTTCCCGCCTTGACCGGGAGATTCTGCACGTGCTGGCCCTGGAGGCCGCCAGCGTGCTGGATAACGCGCAGCTATTGCAGAAGGATCTGGAGCGGCAACGGCTGCAGGAGGGCACACTGGAAGCCTTGGTGGCCGCCCTCGACGCCCGCGAGCACGAAACCTATGCCCATTCCTTCCGGGTCCGCGCCTACACCAGCCACTTGGCCCGCCTGGCGGGGTATTCCCCCTCCCACCTTCCTCAACTCGAACACGCCGCCCTGTTGCACGACATCGGCAAGATTGCCGTCTCGGACAACATCTTGCTCAAGCCGGCCAAGCTCACGAAAGAGGAATGAGTGCAAATGAAAAGACATCCTTTCGTGGGCCAGCAACTCTTGAACTCTATCTCGTTTTTGCAGCCGGCGGGGGTGATCATCCGACATCACCATGAACGTTTTGACGGCACGGGATACCCAGACGGACTCGCGGGCGAACAGATTCCTCTAGGAGCCCGCTTGTTCGTTTTCGCTGACACCCTGGATGCGATGACCCGAAACCGCTGTTATCGCAAGGCACCCGGATTCGCCGCGGTTCAAAAGGAGGTGCGTCGCTGCGCCGGAACGCAGTTTGACCCTCGCCTGGCTGAAATCTTCTCCCAGGTGTCGGAGGAAGCCTGGAACGAGATTTGCGCTCAAATCGAATCCCAGAGTTCTTCTTCCGGTAGCTAGGAAGAGGCCTCCTCCGGCACTAGCTTGTTTGCCGTCTGGCTGTAGGGCCCTGGAGCCCCCGTCCTCTGCGAGGAGACGCGTGGTTCAAATCCCGCCGGGGACGAAAACGCTCTGCGTTTGCGTCCCCGTGTCCTGAGCTTGTCGAACGGGCCGGGGACGCCAACCTCCTTTTTTGCTTGTTTCCTGCCTGGAAGTAGAGCTAAGATTGCCCGCAACTAGGGGGTAAAGCGGGCAATTAGAGGGGCACTCGCCGCGCAGGGACCACCCGGGGTCAAGGTGGGCGGCCCTCCCTATCCATCCCGCTAGCGTCTATCCATGGCTGAGTCGCATGCCAAGGAACCTCCGGCGCCGGGCGGGG
>JALLOH010000197.1 GCA_027717655.1 Acidobacteriia bacterium AH_259_A11_L15 | reverse complement strand
TAGATCGTGCAGATGTGGGGGTGGTTCAAGGCGGAGGCGGCACGGGCTTCGCGCTGGAACCTCTCCACGGCCTGGCGGTCTCGCGCCAGCTCTTCCGGTAGGAACTTTAAGGCGACGGAGCGGCCAAGCTTGGTATCTTCCGCCTTGTAGACCACGCCCATGCCGCCGCCGCCCAGCTTCTCCAGGATGCGGTAGTGCGAAATGGTCTGGCCGATCAAGGGAAAGACGCCTCTTCCAGAGCCGTCATCTTATGTGGCGCTCCCAGGCAAGTCAACGCAGTGTGCCGAAACCATTGCCTTTCGGCGCGCCAAAACCACATGGTTTCGGTACGGGTGGGAGTGATGAGCCTACTCCGGGAAGTTCATCCGCCGCAGCAGGGCCTGGAAGCGGGGGTCGGAACGTCGCCGCTCTCAGTCAAGTGCTACTAGGTTCCCCTCTTAGCGGCACTCCTCTGTGTTACTGCTCGAAGCGGCGCTACTTTGAGTCGGGCGCGAGAATCTCCAGGATGGCCTCCAGCGCCGGGTCCCGGTTTGAGAAGTAGTCGCCGGCCGATAGTACGACCGGAATGTCCGGCGAGATCCAGGCTCGCTCGTCCCCCGGATCCGAGTCCTGCCAGAACCGTGTCGAGATGCTGCCCAAGATGCGACTGTAGGGCAGGCGGAGGTTCGTTTCTTCCCCGATGGAGTTCGGGCGTGAGGAGCTGGGCTCGCCGACGAAGACCGCATTGGTCCAGCGCTCGACGTGATTGATGAAGTTCTGCGCGGCCGAGAACGTGTTGCGGCCCGTGATCACGAATATCCGGTGCTCCGGTGATGCCATCTCGAAGGCAACGAGCACCCGAACCAGCGGCCGCACCAGCGAGTTGTTCCCGCCGTTGTTGTGCCGCACGTCGACGATCACGTTGTCGATGTTGCGGGATGCCAGCCTCGCCCAGAGCCGCTGGGCAAACTCGGTGATCTTTTCCCCTTCCGCGTCCCGGACCTGGTTGAACTGAAAGTAGAGCGCTGAGTGATCTGGCAGGGGCTTCAACCAGTAGTTCGTATCGACTTGCGACAGATAGATCGGGACTTTGCCCACGGCCGCTGTCGAGGGGCAGAGCTTTCTGCGGATCTCGAAGTTGCCGCCGGCTACTTCCACGGTTTTCTCGCCGCCGTCCGCTGTCGACAGGGTGAGCACGGCGGCATCGGTCGAGTCGGTCGCACCGACGGAGTGCAGTAGGGTCAGTGAACCCACATAGAACTGGGGGCCCA
>JALLOH010000196.1 GCA_027717655.1 Acidobacteriia bacterium AH_259_A11_L15 | reverse complement strand
TTGTCATGCTGATCCCGCTTTGCGGGAGAAGCATCCCGCGGCTGCGGGATTCTTCGCCGGCCGGCCGGCCGGGCCCCGCGCAGAATGACAGTCTGAGTTTTTAGCGCCGGCAAGCGAGTTCGAGCGTCACCCAAGCGGAGCCGCGTGCCAGCGGCTGCCAGAGGCGGCGCGGGGCCAGCCGCCGGCTCTCCTGCGCCAGCCGCGCCCGCTCGCTCGGGGCCAGTTCCGCCCGGTAGAGGTCGGCGCGGTCATAGTAGGAGTAATCCACATAGCCCGGCTGCTTCCCGTCGGCCAGCTCCATCAGGAAGTCCCAGAAGCTCTGCCGGCGGAACCAGCGCCGGCGGGCAGCTTCTTCTCGCTCGATGAAAACCGTGTGGGGTTTGGGTTCGTGCGCGTCCGAAAACTTCTCCCACCCGACACCGAGCGGCCCGAGTCGCTGCTGGCCTGAATACTCTCCCGGAGAGGCAAAGCCAATGGCCCTGATTGACCTCGTGCAGAAAGAGCTGACCGCAGCCATGAAGGCCAAGGAGGAGCTGCGCCTGAGCGCGTTGCGGCTGCTGAAGACGGCGCTGCACAACCGCAAGATCGAAAAAGGCGCCGGGCTCGACGACCCCGAGTCCATGGCGGTGGTGAAGTCCTTGGTCAAGCAGCGGCGCGAGGCCGCCGAAGAATTCAGGAAAGGCAACCGGCCCGACCGCGCCGCCCAGGAAGAAAAAGAGATCGGCATCCTGGAGAAGTACCTGCCGGCGGCGGTCAGCGAAGACGCCGTCCGCCAGGCGATAGAAGAAGCGCTCCAAGAAACCGGCGCCGCCACCCCGAAGGACGTCGGCAAGGTGATGAAAGCGGTGATGGGTCGCTTGGCCGGGCAGAACGTGGACGGCAAGCAGGTGAACGAACTGGTCCGCCAACGCCTCTCCGGCTGACGATAACGGCGTGTAGGGGAGGGCTTTATGCCCTCCCTGCTTTTGCGGCGGGGGATAAACCCCCGCCCTACAGGGACCGATGGACCCCGCCACAGTCATCTCGGTTCGCTTCAGCGAAGACCTGGCGCAGTACGCCGACCTGCGCCCGGTGCGGCGCCAGCCGATGCGACTGGAGGAGCTGGTGGGGCTGGTGCTGACCAGCACCGGGAAGCACCCCGAGCGGGTGCACGCCCTGCTGCGCAGCGGCACCTGTGTTTACAACATCTACCGCTATTGGTGGGACGGATTCGAGCTTGACCCTCCCACGCTGGAAGCGGTGCTGGCGCGCTTCCCCGACCCCGACCCGGCC
>JALLOH010000195.1 GCA_027717655.1 Acidobacteriia bacterium AH_259_A11_L15 | reverse complement strand
GCGCAAGCGTATCCGCCTTCCTCTGTCCGACTACCGTATTCCCGGAGCCTGGTATTTCCTCACGGTCTGCTGCAAAGACAAAAAACCTCACTTGGCAAGACAGGAAGTCAGGACTCTCATAGTGGACATTATGCGGCAGGCGGCCCAGAACCATCATGTCGAAATCGCCGCCTACACTGTCCTTCCCGACCACCTGCATCTAATATGTTCCGCGGGCCAGAACGGTGTTGTCGCTTTTGTTCGTCGCTTGAAAGGCCAAGCGGTGGCGGAGATGAGACGACACTATGGGAAAGCAGCCCTCTGGCAGCAGAGTTTCTTTGACCATAAACTGCGCAGCGAGGAATCATTGCAGGAAAAATGTGTTTACATTTGGCAGAACCCGGTACGTCGGGGGTTGGCAAGAACCCCCCAAGACTATCCGTGGAGCGGTTCTTTGCTAACCGTGTAGGGCGGGGGTTTACCCCCCGCCGGAGGGTTTGCGGGCCGGGATAAACCCGGGCCCTACACAATAAACATTCACCGACGTTGCAAAGGGTTATCCCCTGCTGAAAAGGAGACAGTGTGGGGTCGCAACTGTGGCGGACGAAAAGCGTTGACAGCCTGATCGCCGAAACGGAAGAAGCCGGGCACCGGCTGAAGCGCGTGCTGGGGCCGTGGAGCTTGACGGCGCTGGGCGTGGGGGCGGTGATCGGCGCCGGGGTGTGGACGCTCTCGGGGACGGCGGCGCTGGGCAGGGAAGTCGCGGTGCCTTCGATCTGGCACGCGCCGGTGCTCGACCTGCTGCTGCACGGCTCGGAAGCCACCGGCATCCACGGGCGCCCCGGGGCGGGCCCCGCCATCGCCCTGAGCTACCTCCTGGTGGCCATCGCCTGCGGGTTCGCGGCGCTCTGTTACGCCGAGCTGGCTTCGATGATTCCCGTAGCCGGCAGCGCTTACACTTACAGCTACGCGGCCCTGGGGGAGATCGTGGCCTGGATCATCGGCTGGGACCTGGTGCTGGAGTACGCCGTCTCGAACAGCGCCGTGGCCGTGGCCTTCAGCGGCTACCTGAACGCGTTCCTGGACATCTTCGGCTGGAAGTTTCCGCGAGAATTATCGGAACCCCTCTTCGACGCCGGCGGGGGGGGTACACCGGCGCCTACTTCAACCTGCCCGCCTTCCTCATCATCCTGATCCTGACGGTGCTGCTGGTGCGGGGGATTCGCGAGAGCGCGCGGGCGAACACCGTGATGGTGGGCATCAAGGTGCTAGCCATCCTGTTGTTCATCATCGGGGCCGCCAAGTACGTGAG
>JALLOH010000194.1 GCA_027717655.1 Acidobacteriia bacterium AH_259_A11_L15 | reverse complement strand
GTGGCACATCAGCCGCTGCCTGCAGAAGATCGAGGGCACGCTGCGCTACTACCCCTGCCCCGTGATTTACGAGGACGCCCGCTTCGAGTTGGGAACCACGCTCGAGGAGTCGTTCCGGCGCGTCTACGTCGCCCACAAGAACTGCTACGACTACTGCCTGAAGGGGACGGGCGCCACCTGTCGCACCCGCGCGCTGTAGTGGCGCGCCCGGAGGGATTCGAACCCCCGACCTTCTGGTTCGTAGCCAGACGCTCTATCCAGCTGAGCTACGGGCGCGCGGGGTGAGAACTCCATTCTAGGGCCGAGCCCCGGGTGTGTCAACGCGGCCCCCGGACTGCCGCTAGTTCGATGTATTTCGTCTACATCCTACGGAGCCTGGCTACGGGTCGTTACTACGTCGGCTTCACATCGGACGTAACCCAGCGGGTTGGGCAGCACAACGCCGGAGTCACGAAATCCACGCGGGGCCAGGCTTGGGAACTGGTTCACCAGGAATCATTCGCCACACGCGCCGAAGCCATGCGGCGTGAGCGTTATTTGAAGACGGGAAAGGGACGAGAGGAAGTCCGTCGGCTTGCGGGAAGATCGAGCACCCGTGGGTCAGTTGGATAGAGTCCGCCGGCGGCGGAAACCAGAAGGTCGGGGGTTCGAATCCCTCCGGGCGCGCCATCCCCGCACCAGCAGCGGCGTAGGTCGGCATCGACCTGGGCTCGACCACCACCAAGGCGGTCATCCTGGATGAGAAGGCCGAGGTGGTCGGCCCTGGAATCACCAATAGCCGCAGCAACTACGGGGTCGCCTGCCGGGTGGCTCGCGAAGAGGCCTTCGTCCGTGCCCGCTTCACCTTGACCCAGAACGCCCTGAGGCAGGACGCCGCCCTGGCGGTCCTGGAGAAGAAATTCCTGCCGTGGCTGGGTCGGCACTTCCGTCTCCAGCAGCACCTGGACCAGTTGGAGCGCCTGCGGGAGGCGCTGCAGCGGGCAACCGAAGTGCTCCGGCCCCTCGATTCGATAGGGAAGAAACTACGATGTCTAAGTGATTTTGGCCCCGCAGAAAGCGCAGTTGGCCCAGCCGGCTTCCACGGCGCGCTGGCAGGAGGGACACTTGGACGAGATCTCCAGCCCGCAAGCGGGGCAGAAGACAAATTCGGTTCGCAGGCGAGTGCCGCACTTCGGGCAAGGCCGCGGGATGGGCCGCCGGAGGATGAAGTAGATGATGAAGCCGATGGCATTGGGGATGAAGATAACCAGCAGCGTCCACAGGGTTCGATTCATGCCTCGGCGGCCCATCC
>JALLOH010000193.1 GCA_027717655.1 Acidobacteriia bacterium AH_259_A11_L15 | reverse complement strand
TGCCGGGTCAGATCCGGAGGTACGAGGTGGGCGTGGCGCGCTACAAAGGAGCACCCGCCGAAGACTGCGAGTACTTGCTAGACAGCCTATGTGAATGGCTAAACAGCGATACATTCACGCCTACACCAGAAATGGCCGTAGTCTACGCAATTGTGAAGGCGGTCTTCACACACCTCTATCTGGCTTGGATACACCCTTTCGGTGACGGAAATGGACGCACCGCCCGGCTAATGGAGTTTCAAATATTGATGGGGTCGGGAGTACCTGCTCCTTCCGCACATCTCCTCAGCAACCATTACAATCAGACGCGCAGTGAATACTACCGCCTGTTGGACCAGTCCAGCCACTCAGGCGGAGAGGTGCTCCCCTTTCTGATGTACGCGGTTCAAGGGTTTCTCGATGGTCTTCAGTCTCAATTGGATGTAATCCGGTATCAGCAATGGGACATTGCTTGGCGGAACTACGTTCACGAGGCATTCAAGGACAAATCGAGCCAGAGCAGCGCACGCAGAAGGCGGCTAGTGCTGGATCTATCCCGCCAGCCTGAGCCTGTGCCGCTCGCCAAGCTGCCGGAAATCAGCCCGAAGGTGGCAGCTGCCTACGCCCAAAAAACCACCAAGACGTTGTCCCGAGACCTCAATGCACTGCTTCAAATGGATCTTGTAGAGAAAACAAAAGGAGGGTTCCGCGCTCGCAAGGAAATTGTCCTTAGGTTCTTGCCACCGAGGGCGGATGAGGGATAGAAACACACAGGGAGAGAAAAATGGCCGTATCGAAGGAAGCACGCAAGCTGCTATATGACCGTGCAGGCGGTCGCTGCGAATGTAGAATGAGCGTATGTGATCACCATGCCGCAGGACGTCGGTGCCCACACGGGCTGAATTATGGCTTCTGGGAAGCACACCACAGGAGTCGGTCAGGAGGAGATACACTAGGCAACCTGATTGGAATGTGCGCGACGTGCCACAAGAATACTCGTACATATGGCCGACCGTGACAGGGTGAAAAGGACTGCGCCGCGACGGCAGCACAGCCCTGCCCGTACTTGTGGTAGAGGGTGGCGGCCGCGCCCAGCGGCCGCCGCCGCCGCACTTCATGAGCGGAACCGTTTGGCCTGGTGCCGGTTGAAAAGCGTTGACCTGCGCTGAGGGGTTTGCTAGCATCCGCGCAGTTAGCGCTCCGCAGCGCCGACGGTAAAAGACGACCATGGACTGTCCGTGCTGCGGAATATCTATTTTTGCCGAGCTGAATACCTGCCGCACCTGCGGCTGGCAGCTCTCCCGCCCTTTCC
>JALLOH010000192.1 GCA_027717655.1 Acidobacteriia bacterium AH_259_A11_L15 | reverse complement strand
AGCAAGGAGAAATCCATAGTGGCGGGGAAGATGTCTTCGCCGATGCCTTCTACGACATACGTAGAGGCCTTGCCCACCTTCCCGGTCTTGAAGTATTCGTAGTAGAGCGACCCGACGGGGTCCACCCCAACGATGCTGACCTTGGGGTTCTTTTCTTTCAGGTAGCGAGCCACCCCGCTGACGGTGCCGCCGGTGCCCAAACCGATGACGAGATGGGTGATCTTGCCCTGGGAGTCCTCCCAGATTTCCGGCCCGGTGGTGCGGTAGTGGGCCTCGGGGTTCATCGGGTTTTCGTACTGGTTGGGGTAGACGGAGTTAGGGATCTCCTGGGCCAGGCGGCGGGCGACCGAGTAGTAGCTGCGGGGGTCGTCGGGAGCGACAGCGGTGGGGCAGACGATGACCTCCGCTCCCAGGGCCTTGAGCAAGTCGATCTTCTCCTTCGACTGCTTGTCGGTGATGGTGAAGATGGCCTTGTAGCCGCGGACCGTGGCCACCAGGGCCAGGCCCATCCCGGTGTTGCCGCTGGTGCCCTCGATGATGGTACCGCCCGGCTTCAGCTTGCCGGTGCGCTCGGCCTCGTCGATCATGGTGAGGGCGATGCGGTCTTTGACCGAGCCCCCGGGGTTCAGGTAGTCCGCCTTGACGTAGACCTGGGCCTTCATCCCCTCGGTCAGGCGGTTCAGCCGCACCAGGGGCGTCCCGCCCACGGCTTCCAGGATGTTGTTGTACCGCATGAGGGAATTCCTTCCCGCGCCGGGCGGGCGACTCGCTCCCCGAGCCCGCTCCGGTCGCCTAGTCTAGCACCGAGGCGCGCCCGCAAGGCAGCAAAAAAGGGGGGGCCGTGCTAGAATTCCGGCAGACGCAGGGGCGCCATCTCAGTCGAAAATTATTTCTGGAGCAAGAAGCGATGAAGAAGGCCTGGCTTCCGATCCTCGGCCTGGCGTCGGTGCTGGCCCTGGTGGCCTACTTTTTCTACGCAGGGCAGCGGACCCCGGGCGAAATCAGCCCCAAACCAGGCGCCCCGATGAAGTTACGCGTGCTCATCGAACAAGGCTATGGGGAGGCCGACATCGAACTCCCGTTCGAGCAGTTGGTGGAAGAAATTTTGGCGCCCGCGGGAGTGGAGCTGCTCGGTTCTGAGGCGACCACTTTCGACGCCACTCTGACCATCAAAGTGAGAGGAAGGGCGCACGGCGGGGAGTACCGCGGCCCCGGGTTCCTTTATTCGGGCGCCTTGGTGAGCGGCACAATCAGCCTGGAGGGACGAGAAGGGCCGGCCCTAGAAAGAGATTTTTGTAGAGGTATTTCCCCACCCAGTATGCTCG
>JALLOH010000191.1 GCA_027717655.1 Acidobacteriia bacterium AH_259_A11_L15 | reverse complement strand
CCACTGGCGTCGGGGTACCGTTCAAGATGATATCAATGCCGGCGGTGGTAATTCCGGCCGTAACCGTAACCGGGTCGGAATCGGTGGTGACGTCGGTGGCCGACTCCCCCAGGTCCCAGAACTCGTCGGCACCCGGGTTGGGGATGGGGAAGTCGAACGGGCCGACGCTGGAGCCGACGTCAAAGATGGAGAAAATGGACTCCACCTCAACGGTGTAGTTGCCCGGGGGCACAGGAATGTCGAAGGTGCCGATGAGCAGCGGGTCGCGGCCGCCGAACGAGCTGCCGGGGTTGGTTCCGGTCACGCTCTGGCCGGGGTTGCCGGTGAAGAGGAAGCCGGAGACGACGGAGACGGCGATGCGGCGGGACTCGTCAATCGCAGGGGTTCCGGAATCATCCACCTGGCGGGCGATGACGTTGACCCCCTGGGCATGGGTGACGCCGTCGGAGAAAAGGATGGTGCCGCTGATGGTGCCGAAGCTGGTGCTGAAGGTAGCCGAGGGGTAGAGGTTGGAAATCCAGGCGATGTCGTCGGTGGCCAGCGTCTTCATAAACTCCCCCAGCAGGCGGGGGAACATGGTGGGAACGCCTTCTTCGTCGTCTGCCCCACACGGAGGGGCGGTCAGGCAATTCAGATTGATCTGGGAGTGGTCGAGCCCGGAGAAGTGGCCGAATTCGTGGATGAAGGCGGCGCGGAACTCGTCGTCGGTGAGGTCGCCGTTCCCCATAATGATGTCGATGAATTTTCCGTTCAGAGCGGCCAAGCCACCCACAATCCGGCTCACCGAAGTAGAAGTAGAGAAACAAGGCCCGGCGAATCCGATGACGCCAGCGGCAAATCCCAAATCGTCAAAGAGGGAACCGTCTTCGTCAAAAACGATAGGCTTGTCGAGGCAGCTGAGAGCATTAAATTCCGGAACGGTGTCGACATCCGAAGACAGCAGCGGTCCTTGAGTGAACGCAATGGTGGCGGTGGAAACGTCTTCCCACACCTGGAACATGGCCGCAACTTCATTGCGAGCCGTGATGTTGTCCCACTTGCCCAAGCCACCTTGATCCGGGCGGTACGAGATGGGGGAACTGGTATCCCAGGTGAACGGGACACCTTGTACTCCGAGGTTAGGTCCCCCCACGGCGATGGGGCCGCCGGCTTTCGCCGGGGGCGGGCCCAAGACTCCTACCAGGACTATCCCCACGAGCAAGAGAGTGAAGGCGCCGGCGGTGAGCCACCGCATCATTGGTTCGTCCCCGCCAGGGTGCGCATGAGGGTTTCCAATTCGTCCAGGGCCACCGGGCCGGCGCGATGCTGCTTGATCAACTTGTCCTGGCCGGGGG
>JALLOH010000190.1 GCA_027717655.1 Acidobacteriia bacterium AH_259_A11_L15 | reverse complement strand
ATCGAGGAGAGGTTGGAAGAATTCGAAGGGGCCGCCCCTTACCAACCCATCGTCCTCAAGGACGTGGCCAGCATGGCCGACATCGCTTTCATCGAAGCCCACCGCACCGACGTGCCCTGGCTGGATTTGGTCTTGATGTATCGCCGCCGCTATCCGCCGGACCAGTTCGGGGCGCACCTGTTCGGCCACCTGGGAGAGACCTCCGCAGAAGAGGTCAGCGCCCGCGGCTATGAGCTGGGCGACCTGGTGGGCAAGCTGGGCTTGGAGCGCCGCTATAACAATACTCTGATGGGCCAGAACGGGGCGCGGCGAGTGATCGTCGACAGCCGCGGGCGGGAAGTGGAGAAGCTGGCGATGATCCGGCCCGTCCCCGGGCACCCCATTCAACTCACGCTGGATTACGACATCCAATTGGCCGCCGAGCGGGCCCTGGAGGGCCACCAGGGAGCCGTGGTGGCGCTGAACCCGCGCACCGGCGACATCCTGGCCATGGTCAGCCGCCCGGCCTTCGACCCCAGTCTCTTCGCCATCCGCATCCGGGCGGAAGATTGGCGGCAATTGACCCAGGACCCCGACAAGCCCCTGCTGAACCGCGCCATCCAGGCGCAACTGGCCCCGGGCTCGGTCTTCAAGGTGGTGGTGGCCACGGCTGCGCTGGAGGAAGGGATAATAGATGAGAACTTCACCGTGCAGTGCCCCGGGTGGGCCAACCACTACGGTCGCATCTTCCGCTGCTGGCGACCGAACGGGCACGGCCGAGTGGACCTGCACCGGGCGCTGGTCGAATCCTGCGACGTCTTCTTCTACCAGCTTGGACGGCGGCTGGGCATCGAGCGTATCGCCCAGTACGCCCGCGAGTTCGGCCTGGGCAGCCCCACCGGGATTGACCTGCCGGGCGAGGAAGGCGGGCTGGTACCTTCGCGGGAGTGGAAGCAACGGGTCAGGAAGGAACCCTGGTACGACGGCGAAACCATCTCGGTGGCCATTGGCCAGGGCCCCCTCATGGTCACGCCGTTGCAGTTAGCGGTTGCCGTGGGAGTCATCGCCTCCGGGGGAGTCTTCCCCGAGCCGCGCATCCTGCTTGACCCGGACAATCCGCCTGTCTTCCGCCGCGTGGCCCTCAAGCCCGAGACCGTCCAGTTCATCACCGACGCCCTCTGGGGAGTGGTGAATGAGGCGGGCGGCACCGGGCGGGTGGCTCACCTGCCGGAGGTGGACGTGGCGGGCAAGACCGGCACGGCGCAGTTGGTGGGCACCGAGAGACTGGAGCGGGGGGCGGGGGCGCCCCGCCGCCACCTGGTCGACAACGCCTGGTTCGTGGGCCTGGCGCCGCGG
>JALLOH010000018.1 GCA_027717655.1 Acidobacteriia bacterium AH_259_A11_L15 | reverse complement strand
ACGTAGCCCCGCAGGCGGATCTCGGAGGGCGTTGGCGCTTCCGAGCCGTTGCCGTTGCCCTGGCCGCGGGGGGGGCAGAGGCAGGGTGAGCTCGAGCGGCTGCTGGAGGTCGTAGTGGCGGGGGCTGACGAAGAAGGCGCCCTGGAAGCTGATGTTTTCAACGCGGGCTTCCTCGCGCACCCGGACGCCCTGCTCGCGGGTTTCGACCTGGACGGGCCAGTGGACGGGGGCGCGCTGGCTGAGGCGGTGGCTGCGGGTGTCGAGGCGGATCTGGCGGCGGGTGACCTGGAGGCGCATGCCCTCGGCGGCGCCCCAGGTGGAAGGGAAGATGCGGCGGGCCTGGTGGAGGAACTCATCGATTTCCAGGTCTGTGCGCGTGGGATCGTGGTGGAAGAGGAAGAGGTTTTTGACCTCGGCGGCGCGGGCCAGCTCGGCGGCGGCCCTCCAGGAGGAGTGGCCCCAGCCGGCCTTCTGGGCCCCGAGCTCTTCGGGGCGGTACTGGGCATCGGTGATGAGAAGGTGGGCGCCGCGGGCAAGCTGGAGGAGGACGCGGTCGCACTCTTCATTGCCGGGCTCGTGGTCGGTGGCGAAGACGATGGCGGCGCCGCGGTTCTCCAGGCGATAGGCCAGAGCGCCCTGGGGGTGGTGGAGGCGGCAGGTGCGGATGCGGGTGGCGCCGAGGGTGAAGTCGCTCGACCAGTCAAGCTCCTGCAAGCTGTAGTGGGACTTCAGGGCGCTGGTGCTGATGGGAAAGAAGGGGGAGCGGAAGAGAACGTGGAGGACACCGGCCAGGCTGGAGGGGGCGTCGGCCTGGGGGCGGGGCCCGAAGATATTGAAGGAGTTGCCCTGGAAGTAGAGGGGCTCGAAGAAGGGCAGTCCCTGGACGTGGTCCCAGTGGTAGTGGGTGAAGAGGAGGTTGGCCTGGAGGTTGGGAATGGCGAAGTCAGCCAGGAGTTGGCGGCCGAGGTCGCGGATGCCGGTGCCGGCATCCAGGATAAAGATCTGGTTGTCGCTATCGCGAATCTCCAGACAAGGGGTGTTGCCGCCGTAGCGCCAAGCGTCGCGTTCCGGCGCCGGCGCCGACCCGCGCACGCCCCAGAAGGTCAGTTGCACGACAGGCTCCTTTTTCCGTTCGTTGAAGAATTCGGAGCCGGCGGGTCCGCGTGCACGTCCGCTGCGCGAAGCTGTGCGCTGCCGCCCTCACTTGTGCCCGTTGGAATCACCAGCCCCGGTGGGTGCCGAGGGACTATAGCGGAAGGGGTGGAGGAGGTCAAGGCGAAAGCCGAAGCGAAGCGGGAGGTCAGGAGGTGCGGGAGCGACGGACACGTTTGGCGGCGGCCCGGCGGTTCTTCGCAGGGCCAGAGTTGTGGCCAGCCGAGACCTCCCTCGGGTTTGCTGCCTTTGCCCCGGGCAAGGGGGCCAAGCGAGCGAGGCGACCGTTGAGGGCGCGACGATGGGATTCGAGCAGGCGGTGGAGAGAGTCGACGCGGCGGGCGACGTGGTTGAGGAGCACGTCCTGCTCGCGCTGGAAGGCGTTGTCGCGGCTGAGGAGCTGCTCGACGGCGCCGGCGAGGTGCTGGAGGGCGAGGGCGGTCTCGCTCTGGGCGGTGATGAGGCGAGGGACGTAGCGGTCGGCCAGCAGGTAGAAGAAGACGATCAAGAGCAGGACGATGATGAACTGGGGACCCCAGGCGATGATCACGCGCTCGAGCAGGAGGCGGGCGAGCTGGGGGCGTTCCTCCAAGAGGAAGAACACGACAGCGACGAGTCCGCCTGCCCCCCCGGCAAACGTGGCTCGCAGGTATCGGCGCTGGGGTTTGGCTGGTTCAGACATATCTTGAGGGCTTGGCGTCCGGCGCGAATGAGGCCAACCCGCCGCCGGCATTCGGCACGGCTAACGCTTCGGCTGTGCTCCCCTCGACAAGCTCCCTTCGGCTGCGCTCAGGGTCTACTCTACGCTCCGACAGGGCAAGTAAACCCCTGCCCTACGGTTCCCTGCCCTCCCGCTCGGCCCGCAGGCGGCGGAGGGCTTCCTGAGGGGTGAGGGTGATTTTGACGGCGTCGAAGTCGACCGGGTCGTCGTCGCGGAGGGCTTCGACGGCCGCCAGGACCATGCGGGCGATGAGCTGGAGGAGCTCGGCCCAAGAGACGACGTCGCGTTTGGTAAGGGGCATCAGGTTCTCCTTTGCGGATAAGCAGATTCCTCGCCCCGCCCCGAAGATTCGCGGTCGGGGCTCGGAATGACAACCTCCTTGCGGGTCGCGTTTGGTCAGAGGCAAAGGGGGAGGGGGTACACCCCTCCCCCACAGTTACTCCTCCACGGCGGGCTGGTCGGGCTGGAAGGAGTTGAGGAGGGAGCGGAGGTCGGCGAGCAGTGGGAGGAGCTGGACGAGGGCGGCTTCCACGCGGGCCTGGAGCTGCTGCTTCTCTTCCGCGTCGCCGGCGCGGCGCACCTGCTGGTAGGTCTTCATCAGGTCGGCGGCCAGGGTGTGGGCAGCGATGAAGCGGTTGCCGGCGAGGGCGAAGCGGTCCCACTGCTCGCGAGTGAGGCGGCCGGCGAGGTAGGAGCGAGCGGCGTGCTCCTGGAGAAGCTCGTACTCGACCTTGGCGACTTTCAGGGTGCGGTAGGCGTTACGCTCGAAGTCGTTGTCGCAAGCCGCAAGGACAAGAATCGTCGCCAGGACGAACGACGTGGCCAGCCGCAGGGCGTGAGACGTACGGCGGGGGATCCTTCGGCTTCGCTCAGGACAAGTAAAGCCCCGCCCTACAGGAGAGAAATGAAAGGCAGAACCGAGGTTCATAACGGGGCTCCTTACTGGGTTTTGACCCGGGTGCCAGTGGATTCGGGCTCAGCGCTGCCCTGGGCGCGGGCGCCGGGGGAGAGATCGTACTGGGTGAGGAGGTAGCGGCGCATCAGCAGGTGGAGCTTGCGGGCGTAGCGGGGGTCGGTGGCGTAGCCGGCGCGCTGGAGCTCGGTGGCGAAAGCGAAGGGGTTGGCGACCACGGCGCGGGCGCGGGCGTAGCGAGGGCGGCAGAGCAGGCGGGCGTAGTCCTGCAAGCAAGCGTCGTAGCTGCGGTAGCTGGCAAACCGCGCCTTCTGCCGCCGAGCCTTTCCGGCCTCGTACTCGGTGGTGATGAAGGCGGCGGAATCCGACGCCTGCGAGCGCTTGTGGGCCTTGATGCCGAAGAGGTTCTTGTTCCGCCGCGCCAAGAGCGAGCGGCCCCAGCCGGACTCCAGAATGGCCTGGGCCAAGACAACGGAGCCGGGCAGGCCGGTGCGGGATTGCAGGGCGAGCACGGCCGGCACCAGCCGGGAGAGGAAGTTGGCTTGCTGCGCCGTCATGGCTAGGGGGTAGTAGCAAAGAAGCGGGCGGGGTGTCTAAGGATTTTGCGGTTTTTGCGGTTTTTGCGGACGTTTTTTTTACCAGGCACAAAAACAGCCCCAAAAAGCGGCCGGCAAAACCGCAAAATCCGCAAAAACCGCACTCTCCCGGAGTGCGATTCTTGCCCTGAGCGAAGTCGAACGGGCAAAAACCGCATGGCGCAATTTGCCCGCAGCAGGACTGCCACCCCTGTCCCGAACGGACCAGGTAGCGGCGACCAAGCCCAAGGCTTCGTGGTCGGCTTCTCCCGGACAGGTCGACGAGGAATCCCGCGCCGCGGGATTCCTCGCCGCTACTGGCTCCTGCCACAAGGCCCAGTGGCGCCACTCGACTTCGCTCCCCTCGGCAGGCTCCCTTCGGCTGCGCTCAGGGTCTACGCTACGCTCCGACGGGGTCTCCGCTCCGCTTCGACGGGACAAGGGAGCCCTTCGGCTGCGCTCAGGACAAGCCGCTGGGTTGAACTCAAATTAGGATTCCCCGGCCAAGCTAGGGCTGGACAGGGGGCGGGGGCTCTGCTAGGCTAGGCTCGCGTTTGTTGGTCTTGTAGTCGCAGTTTGACAGCGTCAAACGGAGCCGCAGGCCCAAACGGGTGGCGGCTTTTTTCGTGCCCACCGGGCGGACCTGGCCAGGGGCGGTACGAGCGGCAAACAGTAACACATGAAAAGGAGTACCGAAGTTGAGCGACAAAGAACAAGGAACAGTGAAGTGGTTCAACGCCAGTAAGGGCTACGGCTTCATCCGGCGGCAGTCGGGTGAGGACGTCTTCGTCCACTACTCGGCCATCCAGTCGACCGGCTACCGGTCGCTGGACGAGGGCGACGCGGTGGAGTTCGAAGTGGTACAGGGCCCGAAGGGCCTGCAGGCCGCGAACGTCGAACGCCTCTAACCTTGAAAAAACATTTTGGGGCCGGACTCGAAGCAACGAGGCCGGCCCGTTTTCTTTTGTGCTCAGTCCGGGCACCTTCCAGCCGCAGCGTGCTTCGTGTATCCTGTGAGGGCGAGGGGCATCCAAAGGGAGTATGCGCAGGCAAAGTGCAGGCCGCTTGGGCCCGGGATTCTTGGCGTTGGCCGCTGCGGGGGCGATGGTAGCGGCGCTGGGGGCGGCGGCGCAATGGGCGGGCGAGGTGAAGCCGCGGAGAGCCCCAGCGCTGCCGGAGAGCCAGTGGCTGAATACCCCGGAGAAGGAGCCGCTCAAGATCGAGGAGCTCAAGGGCAAGGTGGTGTTGGTCGAGTTCTGGACGTTCGCCTGCTACAACTGCCGCAACGTCCTGCCCTACGTGAAGGGGTGGCACCGGCAGTACGCGGACCAGGGGCTGGTGATCGTGGGGGTGCATTCGCCCGAGTTCGACTTCGAGCGGCCGCTGGAGAACGTGGAGGAGGCGGTCGAGGAGTTGGGAATCGAGTACCCGGTGGCGCTGGACAACGACTTCTCCACTTGGCGGCGGTACCGGAACCAGTACTGGCCGGCGATGTACTTGGTGGATAGCGAGGGGCGCATCGTCTACCAGGCTATCGGCGAGGGCTCCTACGCGCGCACGGAGCGAAAGATCCAGGAGCTGCTCCGAGAGGCGGGCGCGCGGCGGGCTTCGCCGAACGAGGAGGCGCGCTGACGCCTTCCCCCCTCCCCAGCCCCCGCCGAATCCTTGGCCCGCTGCTGGACATCCCTAGAGACAGGGACCCTCAAAGCCGAGTTGCTGATGAGTTGGTTCACCCAGGCGGGTAGTATCTTCGACAGGGGGCCGCGCCCTGCTTCGCCCTGCGGGCTTCGGAGGGTCGGTCTGACGTTGCCAGGAACGCCGCGATGAAATGGTTTGGCAAACCCGGGAGCATCTGGGACATGGGGCCGCGGTTCCCCCTGCTGGACAAGAACCGGCAGTCGTCCATTCCGGGACTGTATCTGGCCGGGGACGTCACCGGGACGCCCGACATCAAGGCGGCCATCAACACCGGTGCAGAGGTCGCCCGGCACCTGCTCTCGCAAGACCTGGCCTGCAAGCCGCCCTGCGACGCCCACGTCCTCATCCTCGGGGGTGGCCCCGCCGGGGTGAGCGCGGCGCTGGAGTTCGAGAAAGCAATCACTTCAGGGGCTAGAGCCCCGCGTTGGGTTGGCGGCGATGGTGCCGCGGCCAAAGCCGCAACCCACAAGCCTTACCTGCTGCTGGAGAAGAAGCAGCTTTTCACCACCGTCCGCAACTTCGCCAAGTGCAAGCCGCTGTTTTACGCCTCCACCGGCGACCCGGACGTGAAGGGGGACCTGTGGTGGCAGGAGCCCGGGGACGGCGCCGCCGTGCGCAGTTGCGACCTGGTGGAGGTGTGGGCGAGTCAACTCGAAAAGTATTCCCTGAACGCTCGCCTGGGGGAGACGGTCACCGACATCCAGAAGACCGACAAGTTCCGGGTGGTGACCGACAAGCGCAGCTACGTCTGCGACCGGGTCATCCTCTGCATCGGGAAGCTCATCTACCTGACCAAGCTCGACGTGGGCCAGGAAGCCGCGCCCAAGGTCTTCTACGAGCCCCCCGACGCGGCGCAGTACCGCGACCGGGACCTGCTGGTGGTGGGCGACACCAACGAAGCCCTGGAGACGGCGCTGGGGCTGATGGGGCACAACCGGGTCACCCTGGTCCACTCCAGTCCCGAGCTGAAAGAAGCGGCGCCGGAGCTGATCGAAAGCGTGGAAACCCAAGTGCGCGCGGGGCGGCTGAACCGGCTGGCGAACGCCAAGGTCAAGAAGGTGGAGCCCGACGCGGTGGTGCTGGAGACCCCCTCGGCACCGGCGCTGCGGGTGAAGAACGACGTGGTGTTGCCCTTCCTGGGAGTGGAGAAGACGGAGCTGCCGCTGGACTTCTTCCGCAAAATCCACATCGCCTACGAGCGCGACTGGGACCTGCGGCGCTACCTGCTGTTCGCCTTCGTGATCCTAGCGGTGGGAGCGTTTTACCTCATCAAAAAGTTCATGCCGGGGGCGGTGATGGTGCCGGCGCCGGTAGCGCTGGGGCTGCCGGGGAACGAATGGGATTTGGGGTCGCTCTACCCGCTGGTCTACACGCTGGTGATGGTGGGCTTCGGGGTCAAGGCCATCCGGCGCTGGAAGAAGTTTCGCTGGCGGGTGCGGAAGGGATTCGGGGGCCAGCAGACGCTGCGGCTGGCCTCGCTGATTTTCTTCCAGACGTTTTTCTTCTTCCTGCTGCCGCTGTTCATCCTGCGCGACTGGAAGGCGTGGGGCCTGCTCTACCCGTGGCCGCTGGTGTTCCACCCCGGGACGGTGGAGCACTTCCAGCAAAGCCAGTTCTGGTGGTGGTGGAGCTTGGGGCTGGCCCTCATCGCCGTGCCGGTGTTCACCTTCTTCCACGGGAAGAAATTCTGCACCTGGGTGTGCGGCTGCGGCGGGCTGGCCGAGACCGTGGGGGACTCCTGGCGGCACTACTCCCCGAAGGGCGTCGGCAACACCCGCAAGGAGCGGCAGATTTATTTCGTCACCGGGTCTGCGGCGGTGGCCACGGTGCTGGTGGCGGCCGGCTACGACCTCTCCGTGGCCGGGATCAGCCTGAGCAAGCTCTACTCCTATACGGTGGACCTGTTCCTGATCGCCATCATCCCGGTGGCGATGTACATCTTCCTAGGCGGGAAGATTTGGTGCCGCTACTGGTGCCCGGTGGTGGGGTGGATGAACCTGGTGGGGAAGAAGACCAGCCGCTTCCGGATTTCCGCCGACAAGCACCGCTGCATCACCTGCAACCTGTGCAGCCGCTACTGCGAGGTGGGGGTGGACGTGATGCGGTTTGCGGTGAAGGGGGAGGCGTTCGGGATGTGGAATTCGAGCTGCATCGGCTGCGGAATGTGCATCCACGTCTGCCCCACAGACGTGCTCACCTTCGGTCACCACCAACTGGTCACCCTGCCCACCGCCCCGCCGCTGAAACCACAACCGCGAGTGTAGAAATTCCCGGTGGCGGGTGCCCTTCGGCTGCGCTCAGGACAGGCCACCGGGCTCAGCAAGAAAGGAACGGCACCGCACTCCACCGTTGTCATTCTGAGCGAAGCCCGATGGGCGGAGCGAAGAATCTCAGACTGAGATGCTTCGCTTCGCTCAGCATGACAACAAGGAGTAAAGGCCCCAACGGCAGGGGGGAAACCCCTGCCCTACCCAGACGGACGGATGGGTAGCGCAGGATGGCCGCAGGCCTTCCTGCGGTTTGTAAAAAGCCGCGGGTAGCCCCACTTGCGCGGGCGAACCCTTTAGCTTCGCTCCCCTCGACTGCGCGCGGGGCAAGCACGGCAAGCTTGCGCTACCTTTCGCGGGGAAACCGTTGCAGCCGTTTCCCCCAGGCGGGGCCTGGGGGCTCGAAGTAGAGGGCTTCAGGCGGCAGGGGATCCTTCGGCCCCGAATCCCGAAGGTTCGGGATCGGGGCTCAGGACAAGTAAACCCCTGCCCTACCCGGGACAAAGAAACAGGGCCCTGCCCTACGCAAACACGTCTAGCACCTAGGAAGGGGTTTTCCTGGGGGGCCAGGGGATGAGCATGGAGACGCCGCGGCGGTAGCGCCGGTAGGTTTCGCCGTGGAGGTTGAGGAGGTCGCGCTCCTCGAGGTGGATGCCGAGCAGGATATAGGCCACCACCACGACGGCGAGGATGAGGTGGCCGAGGGTCATGCGCGGCGTGCTCCAGAAGAGGATGAGGAAGCCCACGTAGATGGGGTGGCGGACGAATTTGTACATAGCCGGGGTTCGGAACACCGGCGGCTGGTAGGGGCGGTTGCGGAAGTGGGCCCAGGCTTGCTTGAGCCCGAACAGGTGGAAGTGGTCGAGGATGAAGGTGGCGACCAGGACCTGGAGCCAGCCCAGCCAGAAGAAGGCGTGGAGCAGGATGCGGGCCCAGGCGGCTTCGAAGTTCCAGATGACTCCGGGCATCGGCTGCCAGAAGGAGCACAGGGCCAGCAGAGCCAGGCTGGCGGCCAGCACGTAAGTGCTGCGCTCGAGCGCGAGCGGGACAACCCTGGTCCAGTAGCGCTTGAACCCCTGGCGGGCCATCACGCTGTGCTGCAAAGCGAAGAGCAGCAGCAAGCCGGCGTTGATCAGCAGGGCCCGGCCCAGGGGCGCCTCCGGCTGGGGCCGGTCCATCGTCCAGACGAACCAGAGGCCGAACCCAAAGGACGCCAGAAAGATCAAGTAGCAGAGAACCCCGTAGACGAGCGCAAGCGCTCGGCCCATGCCGCGACCTCCCCGCCCCGAAAACTGCGGGCCACCGACGGCGGCATCATACGCTGCTCTTTCCTGCCCAGCAACCGCGGCGGTCACGAAGCGGACAAGCAGGGGCAAATCGGCTACCATCGGGCGGGGCGAGATGGGCTACGACTACGACATGGTGGTGATCGGCGGGGGCGCCGCCGGGCTGACCGCGGCGGGGATTTCCGCCACCCTGGGGGCGAAGACGGCGCTGATCGAGAAGGCGAAGCTCGGGGGCGACTGCACTTGGACGGGGTGCGTGCCCAGCAAGACGCTGCTGCGGGCGGCGAAGGTGGCGCACACCTTCCGCACCGCCGACCGCTACGGGCTGCCACCGGCCACCCCCCAGGTGCGGCTGGCCGAGGTGATGCGGCACGTGCGCGAAATCCAGAACCAGATTTACGAAGAGGTAGACGCCCCGCCCAACCTGGAGCGCCTGGGGGTCACGGTGCTGCACGCCCGGGCCTGGTTCCGCGACCCGCACACGGTGAGCATTTATGAGGAGGAAACCGGGAAGGAGCGGCAACTGACGTCGCGCTACTTCGTGGTGGCGGCGGGGAGCGTGGCGGCGATCCCGCCGGTGGAGGGATTGGATCGGGTCGACACCCTGACGAACGAAACTCTCTTCTCGCTGACCGAGCTGCCGCGGCGGCTGATCGTGGTGGGGGCGGGGCCGCTGGGCACGGAGATGGCGCAAGCCTTCCGCCGGTTGGGCTCGGAGGTGGTGGTCGTGGCGGCCGACCCGGTCATCCTGCCGCGGGACGACGGAGAGCTGAGCGAGAAGCTGAAGGAAGCGTTGATGGGAGAGGGCATCGTCTACCAGTTGGGCGCGTTCTTGAAGAAGGTGGAACAGAGCGGCGGGCGCGTGCGGGTAACGGCGGAGCGGGACGGGCAGGCGCTGACGGTGGAAGGGGACGCGGTGCTGATTTCGATCGGGCGGCGGCCGAAGGTGGAGGGGCTGCATCTGGACGCCGCCGGGGTGGAGTTCGACAAGAAGGGGATCAGGGTCAACCAGCGCTGCCGCACCACGACAAAGAACATTTACGCGGCCGGGGACGTGGCCAGCCCGTTCCAGTTCACCCACATGGCCGAGCACATGGCGAAGGTGGCGGTGTCGAACGCGCTGCTGAAGCTGCCCGTACGGGTGGATTCCCGGCACGTCCCCTGGTGTACCTACACGGAACCGGAGCTGGCGCAGGTGGGGGCAGGGGAGGCGGAGCTGAAGGAGCGCGGGGCGAGCTACGCGGTCTACCGGTTCCCCTTCGCCCGCATCGACCGGGCGGTCACCGACAGCGAAACCACCGGATTGATCAAAGTCTTCGCCCGGCGGCTGACGGGGAAGATTTACGGGGTCAGCATCCTGGGGGCGAACGCGGGGGAGATGATCGGGGAGTACGCGGTGGCGCTGCGGAACGGGGTGAGACTGCGGCAGATCGCCGACACGATTCATCCCTATCCTACCTATGTGCTGGGCAACCGGCGCGCGGCCGACCAGTGGTACGTGCAGAAGTTTTCGCCCACGCTGGTGCGCTGGCTGCAGCGAATTTTCGGTTACCGCGGCCGGGTGCTGAGCGCGGCCGACCTGGAGCGAATCGCTTGAGCCGCTAAAAAGCGGCCCTCGGCGCTCGGGTGAAGGAAAAAATAAACTCGTCGAGCCCCCAGGCCCCGCCTGGGGGTAAAGAACCGACGAGGAATGCGGTCCCGCTGGTGCGGGACCAAGCGCATTCTTCGCCGCTACCCGTAAAGATAAGAAACCGCGGGTACCCACCCCTCGGCTGCGCCTCGGGGTGAACGGGAACCCGCGCTACCTTTCGGGCGGATAAAAGGCTTTAGCTCTTGCCTGGAGCAGGCGGTACAGACAAGAATGCCTGCCTGCCTGCCAGCAGGCAGGTCTGTCCTACCGGGGATTGCGCAGAGGAAGAGAGGAGGGGACGATGGCCAACGAGTTTGACTTGGTGGTGATCGGGACGGGGACGGCGGCGGCGACGGTGGCGGCGGGCTGCCGGGCGGCGGGCTGGTCGGTGGCGGTGGTGGACTCGCGGCCCTACGGGGGGACGTGCGTGCTGCGGGGCTGCGACCCGAAGAAAGTGCTGGTGGGGGCGGCGGAGGCGCTGGACTGGGCGCGGCGGCTGGAAGGCAAAGGCGTCAAGGCCAAAGCCAAAATCGACTGGAAGGCGCTGATGCAGTTCAAGCGCACGTTCACCGACCCGGTGCCGGCGAGCCGGGAAAAGGGGTTCCAGCAGAAAGGCATCGCCACGTTCCACGGGCGGGCGCGGTTCACCGGGCCGACGAGCCTGAAAGTGGGCCCGGAGAAGCTGGCGGCGAAGAAAGTGGTGATCGCGGCGGGGGCGGAGCCGATGGAGCTGGGCCTCCCGGGAGAGAAGCACCTGAGGACGAGCGACGATTTCCTGGAACTGAAGCGGCTGCCCAAGCGGGTGGCGTTCGTGGGCGGCGGCTACATTTCCTTCGAGTTCGCCCACGTGGCCCGGCGGGCGGGCGCGGAGGTGACGATCCTGCACCGGGGCGAGCAACCGCTGGTGCGGTTCGACCCGGAGCTGGTGGAGCAGTTGGTGGCGTACTCGCGCCAGCTGGGCATCAAGGTGCGGTTGAACACGGAGGCCAAAGCCATCGAGAAGACGCCGGGCCAGAAAGGGCTGGTGGTGAAGGCGGTCGAGGCCGGAAAGGAACAGGCGTTCGAGGCCGACCTGGTGGTGCACGGAGCGGGGCGCGTGCCGGCCATCGCCGGGCTGAACTTGAAGAAGGCCGGGGTGGAGCACAACCGGCGCGGGGTCAGGCTGAACGAGTACTTGCAGAGTGTGACCAACCCGGCGGTGTATGCGGCCGGGGACACAGCGGGGAGCGACGGGCCGCCGCTGACCCCGGTGGCGGGCTACGAAGGGCGGGTGGTGGCAGCGAACCTGCTGGGGGGAAACCAGACCAAGGTTGAGTATGGGGCCATTCCCAGCGTGGCCTTCACGGTGCCGCCGCTGGCCGCGGTGGGGCTGAGCGAGAAGGCGGCCCAGGAGCAAGGGCGGAAGTTCCGTGTGAACCACGGGGAGACCGCGGGGTGGTTTTCCTCGCGGCGAATCGGGGAGGAGTGCTCGGGGTTCAAAGTGATGGTGGAGGAAGGCAGCGAGCGGATTCTGGGGGCGCACTTGCTGGGGCCGCAGGCGGAGGAGACCATCAATTTGTTTGCGCTGGCGATGCAGCACGGGTTGACGGCCAGCCAGTTGGGGAAGGTGCTTTACGCCTACCCCACGCACGCCTCCGACGTGCAGTACATGCTGTAGAGTAGAATGGACAAGCAGATTCCTCGCCCCGCCCCGAAGCTTCGGGTCGGGGCGGGAGTGAATCAAATAGGTGCAGAGAAGCTGAGAGCAGCCAGCGGGGGATAAACCCCCGCCCTCGGAATGACAAAACAGTTGCCGAGGTGCAGCCTTGAGATGCTTCACCACCGCGGAGCGGGGCAGGCCCGCGCTATCCTTCAGGGGTAGGAAGCATCGGATAAGAGACGATGGGATATCAACCGATTGAGAATTACGGGATCATCGGGGACCTGCACACGGCGGCCCTGGTGGGGATGAACGGGTCAATCGACTGGCTGTGCTTCCCGCGGTTCGATTCGCCCAGCGTGTTTGGGGCAATTCTCGACCATCGGAAGGGCGGCCACTTCTGTATCCACCCCATCCAGGCCGAGCGGCTGGCGACCAAGCAGTTCTACTGGCCGGACACCAACGTGTTGGTGACGCGGTTCTTCACCCCGGACGGGGTCAGCGAAGTGGTTGACCAGATGCCGATCGACGAGCCGGCGCCCTGGCACGGACGGCACCAGTTGATCCGGCAGGTGCGGGTGGTGCGGGGGGAGATGGCGTTCCGGATGGAGTGCCGGCCGCGGTTCAACTACGCGCGGGACGACCACCAAGTGCAGACCTGCGGGACGGACGGGTTCAGCTTCCACTCGAAAACGCTGAGCCTGGGGCTGGCGACGCGCATTCCGCTGAAGCAAGAGGGCCAGGACGCGGTGGCGGAGTTCAGACTGAGCGAAGGGGAGTCGGCTACGTTCCTGCTGCAAGAGATTCCCGAGGGCACGGGCTGCGGGCAGGCGCTGCGGGAGGAGCAGGCGGACCTGATCTGCCAGCACACGGTGGCGTACTGGCGGCGATGGATTGCGCGCTGCCGGTACCAGGGGCGGTGGCGGGAGATGGTCTACCGCTCGGCGCTGGTGTTAAAGCTGATGACCTACGAGCCCACGGGGGCGATGGTGGCGGCGCCCACGGCCAGCCTGCCGGAGGGGATCGGGGGGACACGGAACTGGGACTACCGCTACACCTGGATTCGCGACGCGGCCTTCACGCTCTACGGCTTCCTGCGCATCGGGTTCACGCAGGAGGCGGCGGCGTTCATGCGCTGGCTGGAGGCGCGCTGCCACGAGCTGGAGCCGGACGGCTCGCTGCAAGTGATGTACGGGCTTGAGGGGCGGCACTACTTGACGGAGGAGACGCTGGAGCACTTCGAGGGCTACCGGGGCTCGAAGCCCGTGCGCATCGGCAATGCCGCCTGCGGGCAGTTGCAGCTCGACATCTACGGGGAGCTGATGGATTCGGTCTACCTCTACAACAAGTACGGCAGCCCAATCAGCTACGACCTGTGGCGGGAGCTGCGGCGGCTGCTCAACTGGGTGTGCGAGCACTGGCGGGAGCCGGACCACGGCATCTGGGAGGTGCGGGGCCGGCGGCAGCACTTCGTGTATTCGAAGCTGATGTGCTGGGTGGCGCTGGACCGGGGGCTGCGGCTGGCGGAGAAGCGGTCGTTCCCCGCCGACCGTGCCAAGTGGCTGAAGAACCGCGACGCCCTCTACGAAGAAATCCAGCAGAAGGGCTGGCACCAGCAGCGGAACGCCTTCGTGCAGTATTACGGGTCAGAGGCGCTGGACGCGTCGAATTTGATCATGCCGCTGGTGTTCTTCATGTCGCCGACCGACCCGCGGATGCTGCGGACGCTGGACGCGACCAACCAATCGCCGCGGCGGGGCGGGCTGGTCTCGAACAGCCTGGTGTACCGCTACAACGTCACGGAGGTGGACGACGGGATCGAGGGCGACGAGGGCACCTTCAACATGTGCAGCTTCTGGCTGGTGGAGGCGATGACGCGAGCGGGGCGAGTGGACCGCAGTCGGCTGGAGGCGGCGCGGTTGATGTTCGAGAAGATGCTCGGGTACGCGAACCACCTGGGGCTCTACGCCGAGCAGACCGGGCGGCTGGGGGAGGCGCTGGGGAACTTCCCGCAGGCGTTCACGCACCTGGCGCTGATCAGCGCCGCCTACAACCTGGACCGGGCGCTGGGGGGCAGCGAAGGTTCGGGGGGGTTGGACTGGCCGGGGCTGGCGGGCGCAAAGCCGGCCACCAAGTAGGATTCGGCTCGAGCAATTCTCTGTGTCATTCTGAGCGAAGCCCGTGGGGCGGAGCGAAGAATCTCAACTGAGATGCCTCGCTCCGCTCAGCATGACAGACGTTCGGCGGGCGGGAATATCCGGGCCAGCACTGCGTTGACACGAGGGAGCGTCACCCCTATCATCCGAGCACCGCGGAGACCGAACGCGATGACACACAAGCCGAAAATCCTGGTGGTGGAAGACGAGCCCGCAGCGCTGCGGCAGTTGGAGGCGACGCTGAAGGCGATGGGGGCGGCGCCGGTTTGTTTTACCAGCAGCCGCAAGGCGGCGCAGTTGATCGGGAAGCAGAAATTTGACGGGGCGTTTTTGGACTGGGACACGCCGGAGCTGAAGGGAGGAGAGCTGACGCAGATGATCCGGCGGTCGAAGTCGAACGCGAAGATGCCCATCGCCATGATCACCGAGCACACCGACACGCGGGCCATCTCGCAGGGGTTCAAGCTGGGGGTGACGTTTTTCCTCTCCAAGCCGGTGGGGCCGAAGGAGCTGGGGCGGCTGCTGAACGCGAGCCGGGGGGCGATGCTGGAGGAGCGGCGGCGCTATCAGCGGGCGATGGTGAAGGTGCCGGTGGAGTGTGCGTGGGAGGAGAAACGGATCAAAGGCCAAAGCGAGGACCTGAGCGCCAGCGGGGTGATGGTAGCGCTGCCGCAGGCGCCGGAGGTGGGCAAAGAGGTGACCGTGGAATTCACCCTGCCGGGGGCGGGGACGTTTTCCTTCAAAGCCACCGTGGTCCGAACCGCGCCCGGGCCAAAGGTCGGGGTGCACTTCGCGAAAGTCCCGCGAGAGGAACGGGACGCCCTGAAGAATTTCGTCGAGCGGCATATGAGCAAGCGGCCGGGGCGCTGAGGCCGGCGGGCGCAGAAGCACGTTGACAACCGGGACCGGAGCGCCTAGTATTAGGGTGCCGCTTTTCTCTTCCCTTTTGAGCCGTTGTGTCTCCCGCAGAGTGCGAGCCGGGTATCCCTGCGCGGGGACGCGCAGGCTGAACCAGGTCGAGACCGACCGGTGAAGGGAGAGGACTGCGATGAGGTTCAAGGCGAAGATCCTGGTAGTGGAGGACGACACGGCCATGCTGCGCCTGTTGGGGACGGTGCTGGGAGAGCTGGGGGCCGAGCCGCACCTGCTGGCCAACAGCGTGCACGCGGCGGAGCTGGTGGAGCGGGAGAAGTTCGATGGGATTTTTTTGGACTGGAAGATGCCGGAGATGGACGGGCTGGAGCTGGCGCGGCGGGTGCGGCAGTCGAAGTCGAACTCGAAGGTGCCGATGGTGATGCTGACCGGGGTAACCAACCGGCAGGCGGTGGAGGAGAGCTTCAAGGTGGGGATCAACTTCTTCCTGCAGAAGCCGGTCAGCACGTCGCAATTGCGGCACCTACTGAACGCCTCCCGGGGACAGATGCTGGAGGAGCGGCGGCGCCATCAACGGGCGCCGATCGCCCTGCCGATGCGCTGCCGGTGGGACGGGCAGGAGTGCCTGGGGCAGGTGATCAACCTGAGCGCCAGCGGGGTGCTACTGGACCTGCCGGAGGTACCGCCGATCGGCACCCTGGTGCACGTGGAGTTCGACCTGCCGGACGACCCGAAGCCGGTGCGGCTGGCGGGAATCGTGACCAGGCGCGCGGCCGGCCGGGGGGTGGGGATTCGCTTCCTGTACCAGAACGACAGTCTGCGCATCCGGCTGAAGGATTTTGTCGACCAGGTCATGGCCCGCCTGGACCACCGGGGGGAAGGGCGTCCCATGCCGGTGTGACCCAAGACTCGAAAATGGAAAATCGAAACCCCTCGGCCTCGCTCGGGGCAGGCTCGAAAATCAGGCTGTCACCACCGGGTTTGGGTAGGGCGGGGCCTGCCTGCTGCAGGCAGGGTTAACCCCCTGCCGCTAGTCCGCCGGTGAGATTTGGCCCCGTCAGCAGTTAGCGCTACTGGCGGGGCCTCTTGCGTTTGGGCCGTCGAGCGCGGCGTTTTCGCTGCGTTCCTGCGGGGACAAATAAGGCCCTAGAAGCCATCTCTGGGCCAGCCGCATCAAGGACTTGCCGAACCGCCTGTAGGATAAACTCCTTCAGGCTTAGTCCTTGCAGCGCAGCATACGCTTTAGCTCTCCGAACCAAGTCTTCGGGCACGTCTCTAAGATTGACTGTCTTGGTTGCCATATCGGTACTTATGTATCATATGATACATAGGCTTGTCAAGTATTTTTGCTTGACAAGTATCATGACCAAACGTAAGCTCTGCATCCAAATTGCGGGGGTCGCTCATCTAATAACCGAGTGAGGGATGAGTATCATGAGTCCAGAGGAGCGTATTCAGGCGTTGTTGAAAGCACCGCCCGACGGGTGGGTTGCGTTTTCAGAGGATGAGGGCCGAGTGGTGGCCTACGGCGCAACGTATGACGAGGCTGTCTCTAAGGCGGAACAGGCCGGAGAGAAAGACCCTCTTTTGGTGAAAGTACCAACCGATTGGACAGAGGTGGTGCTGGCGAGTTGAAGTTCGACTGCAAGGTCTGGCCCGTCAAAGACCCGCACCCTGCCTTCCCAAAAGAAAAGTTCGGCTGGCTGCCAGTATTGTGGGTGAGGTTGATTCATAAGCACTCACCACCAACTCGCCGATTTGAAGCCATTGTGGATTCCGGCTCTCCCCACTGCTTGTTCCACGCAAACGTGTGCAGGGCAATCGGCATAAAGAGACTTGAGAGCGGGGTAGAAGATACCCTAAAGGGAATCGTTGGTGGGCCGAATGTTCCAGAATCCCCACTCTATTTTCACAAGGTCAAGATTCAAGTGGGGGCGGAGATATTTGAGACTATGGCTGGATTCTCTTCGGGACTCGCCGTAGGTGGGATATTAGGTAGAAGAGGTTTTTTCGGGAATTTCCTTGTAAAGTTTGACTGTTCAACCCACCCGCCACAGTTAGAAATCGAGCGTCTTCACCGCGCCTAAGACTCAGCAACACAGATTTAGCCCACTACCCCTCTCTCCTTGGACTTGCGTAGCTGCTCTGCGAGGTGTAGCCTGAGCGGAGGTCGCGCCGGGGCGGCTCGCGAGGCCCGACTGCGGGCAAGGGGCGGAAGGAGCGAGCCATGGAAACGGTTCAGATCGTAGCCATCCTGGGAGTGCTGGCCGCCTGGGCGGTTCTCTTCTACACCATCCTTCGCTGGGGTCCGGGACTGGCGGGCCGCTCGGTGCGCTGCCCGCAGAAGGACGTGCGGGCCAAACTGGTGGTGGAGCAGCGGGAGGACGAATTCGGCAGCCTGCGGGTCGTGGACGTGAGGAAGTGCTCGCTGTTCCCCGACTCCCCGATTACCTGCAACAAGGAATGCCTGAGCCGCCTGTAGCCGGGTGGCGCCGGCCGCCGGCTAGGGGGGGCGGGGGGGCTGGAAGCTTTCGAGGGCTTCCTGCTCGTCGAGGAAGATGCGCAGCAGGTCGGGGCGCATCATCAGGCCGAGCAGCTCCAGGAGTTGCCGCACGGTCCGCGAGGGTTTCAGCAGACGGAGGTCGCCCCCGGCGTCGCGGGCGGTTTGCACGCCGTGCATCACCACCCCCCAGCCCACGCTGTCCACCCGGATCACCTTCTCCAAGCGCAGCACGATTTTGTTCTTGGAAGCCTCAAGGAGGTTTTTGAACTTCTCTTTCAGGGCGTCGGCCTCCTCGCCCAGGGTGAGGCGCCCTTCCAGCTCCAAAATGGTTACCTGGCCCGCTTCCTGTTCGTGAATCTGCAGGTGCATGGGTCGCTTCCGCCCGGCCTACGAGAACAGAGAAGATTTTCCGAAGCGTACTCTTTTCCTCCGCCGCTTGTCAATCGCCGCGCGCGCGGATAGTGTCCTCCCAATGTAGGGAAGGGGTTTATCCCCTTCCACAAGCGGACGGGCGGGGGTGAACCCCGCCCCTACACAGCCCCGATAGCAGGGGCGCTACGGCACGGCGCCGTAGGGGGACTTGTGGAAGTGCGCGAGTTTCCACTCGGCGTCGCGGCGCTCCCGCCTCGTGTTGTCACTGCTTGGATCCGGGTCCGGGCGGGGCATGCTTGGCGCGGATGGCGCGGGCGCGCGCTTCCATTTCCTCTGCCTCGGCCTCCCGGTTCGTCGCCCGCAGCAGGCGAGCGTAGTTCTCCAGCGCGGTGGCGACGTTGGGATGCTCCCGCCCCAGGACCCGCTCCCAGATGGCCAGCGCCCGCTGGTAGAGGGGCTGGGCGCGGGCGTAGTCGCCCTGGTCGTGGTAGAGCAACCCCAGGTTGTTGAGCGCGGTGGCCACGCGGGGATGCTCCCGCCCCAGGACCCGCTCCCAGATGGCCAGCGCCCGCTGGTAGAGGGGCTGGGCGCGGGCGTAGTCACCCTGATGGTAGTAGAGCAACCCCAGGTTGTTCAGCGCGGCGGCCACGGTGGGATGCTCCGGCCCCAGGACCCTCTCCCAGATCGCCAGCGCCCGCTGGTAGAGGGGCTCGGCGCGGGCGTAGTCGCCCTGATCGCGGTAGAACAACGCCAGGTTGTTCAGGTCGCGGGCAACTGCGGGATGCTCTCTGCCCAGCGCCTTTTCATCGATGGCCAGCGCCCGATGGAAGAGGGGCTCGGCCCGGGCGTAGTCGCCCTGCGCGTGGTAGAGCGACGGCAGGTTGTTCACGCCCGTGGCCACTGCGGGATGCTCCGGCCCCAGGGCCCTCTCCCAGATCGCCAGCGCCCGCTGGTAGAGGGGCTCGGCGCGAGCGTAGTCGCCCTGCTGGTAGTAGAGCGCCCCCAGGTTGTTGAGCGCGGCGGCCACGTTGGGATGCTCCGGCCCCAGCGCCCTTTCGTCAATGGTCAGCGCCCGCTGGTAGAGGGGCTGGGCGCGGGCGTAGTCGCCCTGGTTGTGGTAGAGGTTCGCCAGGTTGTTCAGGTCAGTGGCCACGTGGGGATGCTCCGGCCCCAGCACCCTTTCGTCGATGGCCAGCGCCCGCTGGTAGAGGGGCTCGGCGCGAGCGTAGTCGCCCTGCGCCTTGTAGAGCACTGCCAGGTTGTTCAGGCTGGTGGCCGTGCGGGGGTCTTGGGGGCCGAAAGTGGCTTCGGCTACCCGCAGGGCTTCTTCCGCCACCCGCACGGCCTGGGCGTATTGCCCCTGCTGGTAGAGCTGTTCCACTCGGGCGGTCAGCGCTTCCCAGCGCTCTTGCTGCGCGGGCAGAGAGACCCCCAGCGCGAGAGCCAGGAGAGATACGACGAGAACCAGGGCGAGCTTGCGTGAGGAAAGCATCACCGCCTCCTTCTGGCCCAAGTCTATGGCCTAGCCTGTCGGGAGGCAAGCAGGCGAAGAACGAAAATAGAAAATAGAAATTGGCCCCTTCCCCCAGGCAGGGGCCCCTCGACTACGCTCCCCTCGACAAGCTCCCTTCGGCTGCGCTCAGGGTCTGCGCTGCACTGCGACGGGGTCTCCGCCCTTCGGCAAGCTCAGGACCTTCGCTACGCTTCGGCTTCGCTCGGACGGGACGGGCGGGGGTGAACCCCGCCCCTACACAGCGCCGATAGGTGGGGCGCTACTGCACGGGCCCGTAGGGGGATTTGTGGAAGTGCGCGAGTTTCCACTCGCCGCCTTGGCGAACCCAAACGCGGGTCTCGTTGAGGAACTCGGAGCTGAACTCCCCTGCCCCCACCGTCCACACGCCGGAGGTGAAGGTGACGATGGCGGTGTCGGCGTAGAGCTGCACTCGCGGGTTGATCAGCTCCAGGTGGCGCTCGAGGCGCGCGCCGCGGGCCCGCTCCTGCTGGAGCCGCTGGGCAAGTTGCTGAAGCGCGAACAGGTGCAGGTCGAGCCCCTCGATGCGGGGCCCGCCCTCGAAGGCGGTGAGCTCGGGGACCGAATGCGCGGCGTAAAAATCGGGGTTGGGATGGAGGTAGATGTTTTCCAGCAGCTCGCGGGTGAGCGCCAGCACTTCTTCCTCGGGCGAGGGCGAGGGAGCGGCCCCGCGTGCGCCGGGGCTGCTAGCGCCCGCTGTCAGCAGGGCCACCAGCATCAGCAGAGTGAGGCGAGTCTTCATGGCAGTGGACCTCCGGGGGTGGTTCCTTCAGGGTGGGTGCGAGTCTAGCCCGACGGGTCCGGGGGGTCAAGCGGGCGAGGTCACAGGCCAGAGGCCTGTGCCACCGGGGAGGGTAAGCGAAGAACGAAAAGAGAAAAGAGGAATCGGCGCGCCGAAACTATAGTTTCTATTTTCTGTTTTCGTTCCAGAGCCTCAGCCGAACCAGGGGGCGTCCCAGACGGGGAGGGCGGAGCGAATCAGGCCTTCCAAATCCAGCAGCGGCTCTTCCAGGGTCATATAGTGGGCGAAGGTTTGCGCGTAGGGAAGGAAGCTGACGTAGAGCACCAGGCCACTGACAAAGAGGAACACGGGAGCGTAGTTCTGCGCCACCATCATCGTCCGGTAGAGGCGGCCTTGCTTCTGGGGGCGGAGCCAGCGCTTCCCGTAGAGATAGAAATTACAGGCCAGGGTGAACAAGAGGAACAAGGCCCAGCAGCCCGCGGAGACATTGACCCACAAGGCCGACCAGTTGGAGCGAGTCTGGGCCAGGGAAATCTCGTGGGCGCGGCGCCGGCGGTTCTCCTGGAGTTGGGTCCAGGCCAGCTCGACGGCCGCCGCTCCCTGGCGGCGCCCTGCTTGCCGCAAGGCCGGCACCAGGCGCTCGACCGCGCCGCCCTGGATGGCTTCCCCCACCAGGGCCTCAATCATCCACGCCTGAGCTTGCCCCCGCATGCGTTCCCCGAACAGCCAGGCCTGCCAGTAGTGCTCCAGCGCCTCGTCCAGGCGTCCGGCGGCCTCCGCCTCCGGCCCCAGTTTTTGTGTCAAGAAGTTTCCATACTCCCGGATGAAAAGCAGCGGGCGAAACGGCTCCCGCAATTTGGTAAACCAGACGACGGCGGGATGGTCCCAGCCTTGTTGGCGAAACACGGCGGTCTCCAACTGGAAGCGGCGGAGGTCGTAGGGGTCATAGCGGGGGCTGGCATAGGCGGCCTGCATGGCTTGGCGCCACTCCGCTTGCGCGGCCAGCGCGTCCACGTAGTCGTCGTCGCGGGGGCTGGGCCAGTCGTCGCCGCGCGCGGCCCGGAGCAAGCGGGCGCGCAACAGGTGCGGGACCGCGTTGTCGGGATCAAAGGCTTCCAATCTTTCGACGCGCGCCCAGACTTGCCCGGCGGAAGCACCCGGCCCGGCGAAGGGGTCGTCGACGCTGTAGAGGCTGAAGATCACCCAGGTAAGCTCGGGGTCGGCCGCGATGGCTTGGTCGGCGAAGCGGAGGATGTCTTGCCCCATCTCCTCTCGGGGCAGATGCAAGGCGGCAAAGGCTTTCAGCCGGGCATCGCCCGCCTCGGCCCGCCGGCGCAGCTCTTCTGGGGAGACGTAGCGCTCCAGGGTGAAGCGCCGCTCCACCCAGGGGAACTTCTGCGGGGGCGGCTTGTTGAGGAACTCGGCTTCCTGGTCGGCGCGAAACTGGGCGGCGGCCCAGTTCAGCAGCGGCATCTCCAGCGCCACCCGGAAATCCCGCAGCAGGAAAAACCCCAGCGACAGGGCAAGGAAAAACCAGGTGATGAAACGGGTGCGACGCATTTTCGCCTCCTTGCGATCCGACCCGGGGGAAGGAAGGGAGCCAGCCTACCCCGGTCGGCCCGGCGCGTCAAGCGGACGGGGTCACAGGCCAGAGACCTGTGCCACCAGGGAGGGAGGCGAACAGCGAAAAGAGAAAATGGAAAATAGAAAAGAGAAATTGGCACGCCCAACTCTATTCTCTCTTTTCCTGTTGTCATGCTGAGCGCAGCGAAGCATCTCCGCTGAGATTCTTCGCTCCGCCCTGCGGGCTTCGCTCAGAATGACAAAAACTATGGCGGCAGGGGGTAAACCGCTGCCCTACCCAATTGTCGCCCTCAGGGGCTAAAGCCCCTTTTTGTTTGGCTTCTTTTCGGCGGGGTTCCCTTCGACTTCGCTCAGGGTCTCCGCTTCGCTCCGAGAAACCCCGCCCTTCCGCCAACAATTTGCGGAGTTTGCCCGTTCGGCACAGCTCCCCTCGGCAAGCTCCCTTCGGCTGCGCTCAGGGCAGGCGGGATCTCCGCCCTTCGGCAAGCTCAAGGCAAATTCCATTATGCGGAATTTGCGGTTTTTGCGGATTTGCGAGGGGGGTTTTGCGGGCGGAAAAGCGCCTCGCGAAAAAAAACGTCCGCAAAAACCGCAAAAACCGCAGAAACCTTAGACAGGCCACGCGCCCCTCTGCTAGAGCTACCCGGCGGCAGAAGCCCTTCGGCTTCGCTCCCCTCGGCAAGCTCCCTTCGGCTGCGCTCAGGGCAGGCGGGGTCTCCGCTTCGCTCCGACAGGGCAGCAGGGGCGCCCCGCCTCGCAGAGGCCAGCCAGGCGGGTCAGGGCTTCAGCCCTGACATATGGGTAATCTTTTTCACCCGGCTTTGGCCGCTGACGTAACTCGCCGCCGAGGAGCAGAGACACCCCATGGGCAAAAGCAAAATCAAACGCGAACCGAATCCCCGGCAGGCGCAGGCGGCCGCGCGCGCGCGGCGGCTGCGGGGCGCGGTGCTGAGCTTGCTGGCGGAAGAAACCCCGGAGCGGCTGAACGCCGACGTGCTGCTGGGGGTGCTGGAGCGGCTGCACTACGACGTGACGGCGCGGGAGCTGGCGGCGGCGGTGGCCTACCTGGGGTCGCGGGGCTACGTGGAGTACGAGGAGCTGCGCTCGCGGGAGCTGCCCGGGCTGCCGCGGCTGGTGCGGGTGGGGATCACCGCCCAAGGCGCCGACCTGGTCGACGCCACCTGCGACGACCCCGGGGTCGATTTGCCATGAAGAACGGCGCCCCTGCGCCGGCTCGCCCCGGCGACCCCAACTGGAAGGCAACCGTGGCTGAGCTGCGCGACCACCAGCGCTGGTGCCGCAAGGTGGCCCGCAGCCTGGGGCTCGACCCCGATTCCCCTCGCGCCGTCGTCATCCGCGAAATCCTCCTCGCCCGCCTTTTCTCATCCGCCATGAACCAGAGGGGTCGCCGTGGCGCCTTGATCAAGGAATTACAACAAGCTCTGAAAGCGATCCCGGGCGACTCCACAAGAACAAGAAGCAAGGCCGCCGACGAGAAAAAAAACCTGAGGCAGCACCTGGACCAGCTCTACGGCCCGGGGGTCGTCGTGGTGGAAGACGTGGGCGATGAGTAAGCAAGGCCGCAAACAGTCGAAGCCCCGCCGGCGCGCCCAGCGCCTTCGGGTACACCTGCTTCCCTACCAGCAGCGCTGGGTGGAGGACGACTCGCGCTTCAAGATTGCCTGCAAGGCCCGCCAGATCGGTTTCACCTTCGCCGCCGCCTACCGCGTGGTGTGCAAACGGGTGGCGCAACCGGGACTTACCCTTTGGCTCTCGGCTTCCGAGCGCCAGACTCTCGAGGCCATGGAACACGTCCGCCACCACATTTCCGCCGCCGGTGCCGTAGCTGAGTATTTCGAGGAGCCAATCGAAGGCATGCAGCTCAAACAGCATACGGTGCGGCTCGACAACGGGAGCCGGATCGTGGCGCTGCCGGCCAACCCGGATACGGTGCGCGGGTTCGCCGGGGACGTGGTGCTGGACGAGTTCGGCTTTCACCGCGACGCCGACGCCATCTGGCGAGCCGCGTTCGCGACCGCCACGCGGGGCTTTCAACTGGAAATCATCTCCACGCCGAACGGGGCCCGCGGGAAGTACTACGAGCTGGCCCGCGCCGCCGGTTTGGTGGATTGGCAGGAGGCAAAGGAGAAATCCTCTGCTTCCTCTGGCTCCTCGATTTGGTCTCCCCACCGGGTGGATCTCCCCACCGCCCGCGCGCAAGGCTTCGTCGTCGATGTCGAATCCCTCCGGGCGGCCATCGGCGACGAAGACGCCTGGCAGCAGGAGTACTGCTGCCGGTTCCTCTCCGATGCCGCCCACTACATCCCGCCTGAGCTGGTGGTGGCGGCCGAGCACCCCGCCGCCACCACCACCCCTCCTTTTCTCCCCGCGGCGGGGGCCACGGGGCTCGACAAAATGTTTGCTCCTTTGGCGCAGCGCGAAGCACGAAGCACGGGAGCCGTGTACTTGGGCGTCGACATCGGCCGGCGGCGCGACCTCACCGTGCTGTGGCTGCTGGAGGTCGAAAACCCGCTGGCCCCGCCCGAGGCCCGCGTCTACTCCACCCGCGGCGTCCTCACCCTCGACCGCCAGCCCTTCAGCCAGCAACACCGCGCCCTCGATTCACTGCTGGCCGCGAAAAACATTCCGCTCAGCCCCGTGGCCCCTGCTGCGGGCTATCTCGTTCAACGCTGCGCGGTGGACGCGACGGGGTTGGGGGCGATGCTGGCTGAAGAGCTGGAGCAGAAATGGGGCGGGCGGGTGGAGCCGGTGCAGTTCACGCTGGGAGTGAAGGAAGACCTGGCGGTGCGGGTGAAGCGCTTGCTGGAAGACGGGCGCCTGCGGCTGCCCTACGACCCGGCGGTTCGCGCCGCGCTGGGATCCGTCAAGCGCTACGCCACCGCCACCGGGCACTGGCGGTTCGACGCCGACCGGACCGACACCGCCGGGCACGCGGACCACTTCTGGGCGCTGGCCCTCGCCCTCTACGCCGCCGTCGAACCTGAACTCAGCGTCGACTACGTCTCCACGGCAGAGCTGCGCCCGTCCTCTCAGGCCTTCGTTTTCTAAACGGCCTCGCCCGACTGCGGGCAAAGCGACCACTTCTGGGCCCTGGCCCTGCTGGCCGGCGACTACTCAGCCTATCTTCTTCTGGACTTCAGCACACAGAGCACCTTCTAACGTAAGGTCTTGCTATAATGCACCGTAACTGTCCCGCCAAGGAGGTCGAACACATGGTGCCTTCCAGAAAAGAGAGAATAGCAAGAGTTCTCCGTATCGCCGGTTTGGCCGTGTTGCTAGTCTCATGGCTTTTGCAATACCAAATCTATGCTCGCGCAGAAGCACGCCTAGCAATGCTGAATGAGGCCACCGCAAGACAAGAACAACTGGAAATCAAGATTACGCTTGTGTTGCTGCCGCTTTGGATGAAGATGAAAGACATTGGAGATAAGGTTCAAAGCCAGGTTGTCAGCGAGATAGAACCTGTTTTTCAGCAGCGTGTTTTCGACTGGTTGACGGTGAGCGACACCATAGACGAAATGGTAGCGCTGCGGGAACAACGCAACGAACTACGAATTAGGTTGTATGCTCGTGTCGAGTCTGAGGAAGTGCGAGCTTCGCTAAAGAGCCTGGCGGAAGCGGACACAAAGTTTTTAGCACAAGCAGAAAAGTTGGTTTGGTCCCCCCTCAGGGACATTGTGCTAGGAATGGAAACCGAGCGCACAAGGGAAATCCTTAGGAAGGGACTTGATGCTGCCCAACAGGAGATGCAGAAGGCCGCCCTGAGGGTCACCATGCTCGAAAAGCAGTTCAGCCTGTTGCTCGACAACTACAGAGCGATTATCGAGATTGAGAGAAATGTTTGGGGAACGATCTTTTTTCAACTGTACTTGTTCGGCTCAATAATGCTCATTGGAGGTGAGGGGCTCAAAGCGCGACAGTCGCATTCAGAAAACTAGCGGACCACTTCTGGGCGCTGGCCCTCGCCCTCTACGCCGCCGTCGAACCTGAACTCAGCGTCGACTACGTCTCCACGGCAGAGCTGCGCCCGTCCTCTCAGGCCTTCGTTTTCTAAACGGCCTCGCCCGACTGCAGGCGAATCTTCGCCGCCCGCTTCCGCCCTTCCTCCGAGACCGCTGTCGTTTGACCCTGGCCACGGCGCGGCCAAAAAAAAAGCAGCCTCCACTGCGGACGCCGCTTTATCTTGACTGCTACGCCGCTACTCGGTCGTTGCCCCCGGGACGTAACTGAGGTCGGGCCGATCGCGGACAATCGAGCTGGTCTCGCTCTTGATGGTGTGGTTGAACGATCTCAGGATCGACTCAGCCTCCTGCCTCCCGAACGCTTCCTCCAGCATGGCCTCGAAGGATGTTTCCTGCGGCGCCATGTCGGCCCAGTTCTTCTGCGGCAGCACCAGAACGAACATCGGCTGCCTCCCCCCGTTGACCAGCACGTACCACGCGTGGTACCCGCCCCAGTTCGTCTTCTCGATGGCTTTGTGCACCTTGGTGATGTTGTTGATGAACTTGCCTTCCGTGCCCGTGCGCAGCTCGAACACCAGCACGACGCTCAGCGGATACGACTCCCCTGCCGGCGCCGGCCGGCTGACCTGGGGCAGATAGGCGTAGTACTGGGCGACCCCCGATTCTGCGTACGGCGCCATGGTCGCCTGGTAGTTCGCCTCGTCTTCCTCTTCCGAGACGCCGAGATTGTCGAAGTCAGCCCAGTGATGCCCGAACGAACCGAACGCGTAGCGGCCCGTGTTTTCCCCGCTCATCGTCACCCAGGCCGCCCACGTCCAGGTATCGTTCTGCTGCCGATGCCACTCCATGTGCTTCTTGGTGCCTTCCTCGAACTGCGCCTCCATCCCCGGCTTCGCCCTAACGAAATACACCAGGCCGATGGTGCCCTCTTCCTCCTGCGTCGCCACCGGTCCCGCAAACGGCGACACCAGCAGTGCTACCGACACCAACGCCAGTAAGACTCCTCTCCTGCGCATGGTTAAACCCCCCATTTTGGAATTGACCTACCCGACCCTCTTAGCGCGGGAAAGCTATGCTGGGCAATCTAAATTGTCAAGAAAAACCGGCGCCCGTCCCCCCTGCCCCCTGCGTGCTCGCCACTCCTGTCTGTGTAGGGCAGGGGTTTACTTGTCCTGAGCCCCGAAGCTTCGGGGCCGAAGGATTCCCTGCCGCAGATGGCTTGCCCTCGGCCCCGCTCCCCAACCTTCGGGCTTCGGGGCCGAAGCCTCCCTGTGCCCCCGCCGCGCGGCCCGACAGTAGGACAGACATTCCTGCCTGCCCTGCTTGTCCCGTCGGAGCGAAGCGGAGACCCCGTCGCAGCGCAGCGCAGACCCTGTCGTAGCGTAGCGAAGACCCTGAGCGCAGTCGAAGGGAGCGCAGTCGAAGGGAGCTTGCCGAAGGGTCGGTTCTTTACTACCGGCTGCGCAGCTTGCTCGCCCTGAGCGCATGCGAAGGGGCCAACAAGCGCAGAATCTCCCCCTCCCCTTGTCATTCCGAGCGCAGCCCGAAGGGCGAAGCGAGGAATCTCAACTCACCTTTCCGCCTACCGGCTGCGCAGCTTGGCGAGTAAGCGGAGGATTTCGATGTACAACCAAATCAGCGTCACCATCAGCCCGAAGGCCGCGTACCACTCCATATACCGCGGCGCCCCCACCTCGGCGCCCTTTTCGATGAAGTCGAAGTCCAGCACCAGGTTCAGCGCCGCGATCACCACCACGAACAGGCTGAACCCTATCCCGATTATCCCGCTGCCGTGGATGTAGGGCATCCCCACCCCGAAGAACCCCAGAATCATCGTCGCCATGTAGACCAGAAAGATCCCGCCCGTGGCCGCCACCACCCCCAGCTTGAAGTTCTCCGTCACTTTGATCAGCCGCGACGTGTAGGCAAACAACAGCGCGAACAGCGTCCCGAAGGTCAGCGCCACCGCTTGCAGCACGATCCCCGGAAACTTCGCCTCGAACAGCGCCGACAGACCCCCCAGGAACAACCCTTCCACCAGCGCGTACAGCGGCGCCGTCACCGGCGACCACGTCCGCTTGAAGATCGTCACCAGCGCCAAGACGAACCCGCCGATCAACCCGCCCCAGAGGTAGGGCGAAACCGCCTGCGCCGCCGCCGCGTCCGCCCCCGCGGCAAAGAAAATCCTCCACGTCCACCCCGCCCCCAGCAGCGTCAACACCAGCAGCAGCCCGGTCTTGTTCACCGTGCCCTGGACGCTCATCGCCTCCGCCGGCGTCGCCGCCCGCCCCGCGGTGACGAACGTCTGCGCCCTCAGCGTCGGATTCCCCGTCCTCATCATCGTCCTGCCCTCCTTGCCTACTTTTCTCCTCAATCATCCGCTCATTTTACCGCAGCGCCGCCACTCGCCCCGGAGAATCACTGGCCGCCGGCCCGCCCCGCCTGCCCTGAGCGCAGCCGAAGCGTAGCGAAGGTCCTGAGCTTGCCGAAGGGCGGAGACCCCGTCGCAGCGCAGCGCAGACCCCGTCGGAGCGTAGCGGAGACCCTGAGCGCAGCCGAAGGGAGCTTGTCGAGGGGAGCGAAGTCGAAGGGTGCGCCCCTGCGGTTTTCGATGCGAGCCTCAGCGAGCATCGCCCTGAGCGAAGTCGAAGGGTGCGCTTCGGCCTTTCCCTCAGCCGTGCCTGCCAGGCCCCTGCGGTTTTTGCGGTTTTCCCACCGCCCTTTTCAGCCTCAAAAACCCCCTCCTGAAAAAAACGTCCGCAAAATCCGCAAAAACCGCAAAAACCGTAGACATCGTTCCCCGCCCTCTGCTACAACCCGCCCCGCCTGGCGAGAAGTCAGGCCGAGGCAGCCGGGATCACCGGCCCCGAACTTCAGAAGTCCAGAGCGAAGAAAGTCCGGAAGAGCCCCGCTGGGCGGGGCCGCTGAATCAGGAAACCCGAACGCAGATGCCCGAACCCGCCGCCATCCCCAAGCAACCCGTTACCGACGAGCTGGTGACTCCCGACGTCCTCGCCAACGCCGGCACCCACCCCGTCGCCTTCAGCGGCGCCGACAACCCCTCGAGCGCCTGGCGCCTGATGCTCGCCGACAGCCCCGCCGCCTACCCCCTCTACCGCGACCTGGAAGAAAAGGACGGCCAGATCAGCTCCGCCCTCGAAACCCGCAAGGACGGCGTCCTCCGCCGTGAGCGAAAAATCGTCGCCGCTTCCTCCACCGCGGCCGACCAGCGCCGCGCCCAATTCGCCCGCGAGGTCTTCGCCGCCATCCCCAACTTCGAAAACCTCCTCTACGAACTCCTCGACGCCGCCGGCTACGGCTTCACCCTCGCTGAAATCCTCTGGGAGCAGGAAGGCTCCACCGTCTTCATCCGCGACCTCAAGCCGAGGCCGCAAGACCTTTTTTCGTTTGGCCCTATCGGACAACCTCAGACGGGTCCTTTGCGTTTCTCGAACGGCCTCGCCCGCAGAAGCCTGGGCGAAGGCGGGCCCCTCCCCGACCACAAATTCCTCGTCTACTCCTTCCACCCCCGCCACGGCAACCGCCGCGGCCGCCCCCTGCTCCGCCGCGTCTTCTGGGCCTCCTGGTTCAAGCGCCAGGATCTGAAATTCTGGCTGAAATTCATCGAGAAAGGGACCGGCTCGGTCGTCGTCCGCTACCCCCAGGGCGCCTCCGACCAGGACAAGCAGCGCGCCCTCGAAGCCGCCGAGGCCATCAACACCGAAACCGCCGTCGCCATCCCCGAGAATTTCCAAATCGCCTCCGAACTCTTGAACGCCGCCCGCACCGGCGACACCAACGTCTTCCTCGCCCTCGCCGACCAGCTCTGCAACAACGAAATCGCCCGCGTCATCCTCGGCCAGACCCTCACCCAGCGCGGCTCCGAGGGCGGCGGCTCCCGCGCCCTCGGCGAAGTCCACCAGGAGGTTTTCGAAGTTGGGGATGGCGGCGAAGACCTCGCGGGCGAATTGGG
>JALLOH010000189.1 GCA_027717655.1 Acidobacteriia bacterium AH_259_A11_L15 | reverse complement strand
GTCGTGGGTGACCTTCTAGCAGACTTGCCAGCGAATCTGTCTGAGTACCAGGTCGAGGCCGAAATCAAGGAAGCCCTCAAGCCTCTCACTCGCAAGATCGAAGCGCGAAACCGCAGGCGACAGCTAGCCGAGCACGGCCGGCAGCACGTGGCAACTGTGCTTCACGATCTCTACCGTGAGGGCCAAATCAGCCGCGAGGACTGGCTCGATTCAGACCTAACAAAGGACTTGGAAGAAGCCGTAACCGAAGCGCTCGCGGAAGAATTGACAGGCTCGGAATCTACAGCCGAAGTTGAGGAGCTTGTTGCCGATGTACTTGCCGACGAGCTTGACTTGGAGCCGGCCGAGGACGGCGACGAAGAGGACTACGACGACTAGCGGACTCTAATCCGGCTTGTCGGCACAGGGGGAAGTCGTCCGGTCCTGGCCCAGTAGTCCCAGGCTTGCGGCAGGTCAAGCGGCCTAACAAGCCCCGCTCTCGACTGCAGGTACCTACTGTATGCAGCCCGCCAAAACTGGCGGATAGCATCTTTCTGAGGGACACGACGATTGAACTTTGCGTAAATGGTTTGCACGATGCGAGCATCGTCAAGGGGATCACGGGGCCGCTTGTCTTGCCGAGGCCGACCCCGACCAGACTTTCCAAGCCTGCCGCCTAGTTTGCCTGCCACAATGAGACTGGCCTCTTTTTTCGTTTTCCCTTGAGCAATTAGCTCATTGATGGAAAACCAAATTCGCTCCGCCAAATCTGAGCGTCGCAGGTATTTGATCTTCCCCTGGCGGGACATGCCGAAGCCGGGGTCTGAGCCCTGCGGTTTTTGGGGCCACGGACATGCCGGTGCCTGACTCATCGGCAGCGTTTGCCGCCGTCCCGGTGTGGGCTCCCTTTTCGCTTCGCCGGCTAGCACGAACGAAATAAGATCGGGAACACGCTCCTCTTTCTCGACTGGGATAACCCAGCCCCCGATATGACGCAGTAGCATGTAACGTCTAATCTTTTCACGAATTTGCATCTTAATATTCCCGCAACTGCTTGACCCCCATTCGCAACTCCCCATTATAGGCGCGACACGGAGGTAAGACCACAATGCTGGTCGCGTTTAAAAAGCGCTTATTAGAACTGGATCTGAATCAGGTGGGCGTGGCTAGTGCTGTGAACATGAGCCCCTTTCGTCTCAGCCGGATCGTGCAGGAGCGAGTCCGTCCGTGTGCCGCGGAACGGCGGCGGCTGGCTAACTTTTTGAAAGTGGCGGAAAGCACGGTCTTTCCGTTCGTTCTGCGGCGCTGGACCAGCCGTCGGCGGGCGACTACGGAGCCACGAGCGGCGGCGAAGAAAT
>JALLOH010000188.1 GCA_027717655.1 Acidobacteriia bacterium AH_259_A11_L15 | reverse complement strand
GAGCGCTTCCGCGACCGCCTGGGCTATGCGGTGCACTTGCTGCACCCCACGGCCGCCGATTTGGCCGTGGGGCAGTTGCCCTCCGGCTGGGGCTTCCTCTATTGGGGTCTGCGCTGGTTTCGCCTGGCGGGTTTATTGAACGCTGCGGAAAGACCGAAACAAGCGGCCGTGCAAGGAGAGGTTCAATGACGACCGGGCTGAAGGGCAAGGTCCGGGCCTCGCGGGACGTCGTCTTCCGCGAGCTGGGCGGTGAGATGGTTCTGCTCAACTTGAAGACGGGCGTCTATTTCGGCCTGAATGAAACCGGCACGCAGATGTGGACGTTGCTGATGCAAGGGGGCGAGCCCGCGCAGGTGGTGGATGCGCTGGCGCAGGACTACGACGTCAACCGGACGCAACTGGAAAAAGATTTGAGCGCCCTGGTCAAGGTCTTGCGCGAAAAGGGCTTGGTGGAAGTGGATGAGAAGTAACCGCGAGAGATGGCGCCGGTGGCGGGAGGCCGACTGGGGCGTGCTCCTGCGCTGTCTGTGGGTCATTCCGGCGGTGGAGCTCAGTGTTCGCTGGATGGCGCCGCGCCATTGGCTGCCTTCTTCCGCGTCCACGGATGAGCGGGAAGCGCGCAGCCCGGCGGCGGCCGCGCGTGGGCGGGAAATCGCCCGCTGGGTGGACGCCGCCTACCGGCGCAGCCTCTTTTCGCCCACCTGTCTGACTCGCAGCTTGGTTCTCTACCGCATTCTGTGCGCCCGCGGGGTACCCTGCCGGCTGCAAATTGGCCTGCGGCGAGAAAAGGCTGACCTGGAAGGCCACGCCTGGGTGGAGCCGGGACGAAAAGATCCCGAGGCTGCCGGATTTGAAGTGATGCTCTCCTTTTAGCGGCCGAGCTCGGCTAGGTCCTGCTCGATTCTTTCCGCCACTTCGTCCAGTTTGTGAAGCCCGCGAGGAATCAGCAAGCGTCGCCCCGGCAGCCGAGCCATCCGAGTGAAAAGAGAGAATTGGCGGCGCTGCCGACCCCGGGCAAGCAGCGTGGCGTTGTAGGTAAAGCCCAGCAACGCCCAAAAGGTCGCTCGACGGGAGAGCGGCAGCAAACGGATTCTTCCCCGTGGAGAGATCAAGCGAGGGAAGTACAAGACCGCTAGAGGCTGTGAACCTTGCGCCCCGGGGGCCCGCCAAATGCGCTTGGGTTCTCTGGGCTCCACGCGAGGTAGCCGCCGGGGGGGGCAAGCCTAGTGCCCGAGCCGCCGCTGGGCTTAGCTTGAGCTCCGGCACTCCCGACCAGGCAACGACCGTATGGCGGCGTGGCTGGATGGCCAGCAGGTCATCGGCCAACACTCGGCTTCCTCTGCGGACCAGGAGAG
>JALLOH010000187.1 GCA_027717655.1 Acidobacteriia bacterium AH_259_A11_L15 | reverse complement strand
GAATGGGCTTCGCAGTAGCAGCGCACCACGGGCTCGGTGCCGGAGAGGCGCATCAGTACCCAGGAGTCGTCGGCCAGCAGGAGTTTCAGGCCGTCGGTGCGGTTGACGTCCTTGACCGCGCGGCCGTTGAAGTTCTTGGGGTCGCGCCGGAGGCGCCGGGTCACCCGCTCGCGGGCCGCTTCTTCCATGCGGAGATTCACGCGCACCGGATAGTAGGCCCCCACCTTGCGGAAGAGCGCTTGCAGTTGCTCGCCGAGCGAGGCCTGCCGCCGGGCCACCATTTCAGCCACCAGCAGGCAAGCCAGGATGCCGTCCTTTTCCGGCACGTGGCCGTAGACGCTGAGCCCGGCGCTCTCCTCGCCCCCGATGGTGATTTTGTCCTGCTTGATGAGTTCCCCGATGTACTTGAAGCCCACCGGGGTCTCATGGACAGCGACATGGTGGTGGCGGGCCACGGCGTCGACCAAGTGGGTGGTGGCCACGCTGCGGGCGACGCCCCGGGGCCAGTCGGGCCGGGTCTCGAGCAAGTAGTCGAGCAACAACGCCAAGATGTGGTTGGCGGAGATAAACGTACCGTTGCGGTCGAGGATGCCGAAGCGGTCGGCATCGCCGTCGGTCGACACCCCCAGGTGGGCGCCGCGCTCGCCGACTTGCTGGCGAAGCTCCTCCAGAATGTCGTCGGCGGGCTCGGGGGAATGGCCGCCGAAGAGGACGTCGCGGTGGGCGTGGAGGGTGTGGACTTCAATGCCGCGGGCGGCGAGGAAGCCGTCCACGTAGCCCCCGCCGGTCCCGTAGAGCGGATCGAAGGCAACCTTCAGACCGGCGCGCTGGATTTCGTCCACCGAAATTATCTCCGCCAGCCTGTCAAGATACGCCGGCCGCGGGTCAATCTCTTCGCAGGTCCCCGCCTGGCGGGCACTGGGCGGAGCTGCGGGTTTCTCCAGATGCTTGGCCGCTAGTTTTTCCAGTTGCCGGGTAACCTCCGGCAGGGCGGGGGCGCCGTCGGGCGTGGAGAATTTCAGCCCATTGTATTCGGGCGGGTTATGGCTGGCGGTGAAGTTGATGCCCCCGTCGGTCTTGCGCCGGAGGATTTCGTAGGCGATGGTGGGCGTGGGGGTGGCTTGCTGGCAGAGAAAGCTCCGCACCTGGCGCTGGCCGAGAATCTCCGCGGTTTCGCGGGCGAATTCGTCGGAGAAAAAGCGGGTGTCGTAGCCGACGAGGAGGCGGGGATTGCGTGGGTTCTTCCGGCGCACGTAGTCGGCGATGGCGTGCACGGCGGCGCGGACGTTCTCGAAGGTGAAGTCGTAGGCGAGGAGGCCGCGCCAGCCGGAGGTGCCGAAATGAATCTGCTTGTGGCGCATTT
>JALLOH010000186.1 GCA_027717655.1 Acidobacteriia bacterium AH_259_A11_L15 | reverse complement strand
CTCAACTCCCGGCGGGCCAGGGCGCGGTCGGGGGCCGGGGCGGCGGACTCCTGCTGCTCGATGTGAACCCCCTCGTCTTCCAGCGAGACCGTCAGGCGCTGCTTGCGGGTGGCGCGGTAGTAGTCAATCAGCAGGTTGCGCCCCACTCGGTGGAGCCACACGCCCAGGGAGCCCTGGCGCGGGTCGTAGCTTTGAAGCGTCCGAAACACGCGAAGAAAAACCTCCTGAGTCAAGTCCTCGGCTGCTTGTCGCTGGCCGGTGAAGCGGTAGCAGAGGTTGTAGAGGCGGCGGGTGTAAGTGCGAACGATGTCTTCCCAGGCGGCAGGGTCGCCGGCCAAACACCGTCGTACCAACTCCGCATCGTCCACCTCTGCCGCTCCATTTTTATCGACCGCCCTACACCAAGAGAAACGGAGTCGGGGGCCGAAAAGTTCCCCGCCGGGGAGGTTACCCGCGCCCATCTTACCCGGCAGCCGCCGCCGCGGCAACCGGCCCTCGCTTATCAAGCTGCGCTCAGCCGTGGGCGGGGCACTTGCCCTTCTCTGGGCTCGAAATGCGTCAAGAACGCGTTCTTGACGCATTACTGGGCATTCTGAGACTAGTCCGGCAAGTTTGTGTCGGGGAGGAGCTAGGCCCCTCGCTTGGGTCGGCATGGTGGTTGTTCTGTGTGCGCGGGCGGCGTAAGCCCCGTTGCCCGCGTCGGCCTTCCCCGGGCACCCCTCGGCTGCGCTCGGGGTAAAGGAGCGTGGGGGCTCGGTGGTTTTGCTTCCTACTGCTGCTTCATTTTTCGCGCAGGGAGTAGTTTCATACCTCCGAGCCCCGAGGCTTGTCCTGAGCGAAGCCGAAGGGCTCCCGCCTCGGGGAAACTCACACCATTCTAGGGGGCGCTTGCCTCGGGGAGTGCTTCGTATTAGGCTGCGGGCGCGATGAAGTGTCCCTTCTGCGGCCACGGGAACGACAAGGTGGTGGACTCCCGCGCGGCCCGCGAGGGGGACGCGGTCCGCCGCCGCCGCGAGTGCCTGAAGTGCCACCGGCGGTTCACCACCTACGAGCGCATCGACGAAATTCCCTACATGGTCGTCAAGAAAGACGGGCGCCGGGAGCGGTTCGACCGCGGCAAGGTGCTGGCCGGGCTGCTGCGTGCCTGCGAGAAGCGCCCCGTCCCCATGCAGAAGATGGAAGCGCTGGTGGACGAAGTCGAGGCCCTGGTCGCCGACTCGCAGAACCGCGAGCGGCGCTCGGGCGAGGTGGGCGAGCTGATCATGAGCCGGCTGCGCAAGCTCGACAAAGTGGCCTACGTGCGCTTCGCCTCCGTCTACCTCGACTTCAAGGACGTCAAGGAGTTCATGGGCGAGCTTCGCCAC
>JALLOH010000185.1 GCA_027717655.1 Acidobacteriia bacterium AH_259_A11_L15 | reverse complement strand
GATCTCCACCACCCGGAGCACGTTCGCGTGCTCGGTGTCGGTCAGGGTGAGCGACGCGTTGCCGATGGTGTCGGCGGCCGCCAGCCCGGCGTCCGAGGTCAAGTCCTCCAGCGTCACCACCCGGAACTCGCTGGTGCTGTCGGGGACGGTGGTCCAATCCGGCGTCACCGTGAACGTCGTGGCGCTGTTGGTCGTGATCAGCCCCCGCTGCCCCGCGCCCGTCCCCGAGACAATCTCCACCTCCCGGCCTACGTGCTCGTCCGGGGTCATCGAAAGCCCGCTGCTGCCGATGGTGTTGCTGCTGAAAATGTCGGCGGTGGTGTTCGGGATCCCGATCGCCAGCCGCACTTTGGAGGTGCTCTCCCGCCGCGTGCTCAACGGCGTCAGCACACCGCCGGAGAAGTCCACCTCGGTCACGAAGATATCGAAGACGTTGTTGCTGTCCGCGTCCACCAGGTTGCTGGCCAGCGAGTGGTAGGTTACGAACCGCCCGTCGGGGCTGATCCAGGGCAACTGGCTCGTCCCGGTGGCCTCGCTGCCGTCATTGGCCACGCTGACTCGCGCCGTGGTGATCACCGCGGGCGGACAACTGGTTACGTCGACTGCCGTCAGAAAGATATCCCGGGCGCTGTTGGTGTCATTGGCCACCAGGTTGTTGGCGTCCGAAGCGTAGGCCACGAACACCGCCCCGCCGACCGCCGAACTTATCGCCGGGGCAAAGCTCTGGCTGCCCCCCCCCCTCGCTGCCGCCGCTGGCCACGCTCACTCTAATGGTGTCCGTGCAGACCCGGTCCCGCAGGAAGACGTCGGGCACGGTATTGGTGTCGCTGCTGACCAGGTTGGTGGCGAAGGAAGTGAAGGCCACGAACCGCCCGCTGCCGCTCACCGCCGGCGTCCCCGAGACGCTGTTGCCCAGCACTTCGTTGCTGTCCACGCTGATGATCTCCACCACCGGGATGGCCGCCCCGATCCTCACCGTGTAGTCCTGGGAGTCCATGTTGTTCAGGGTGTCGGTGACCTTAATGGTGAAGTTGAACGTCCCTGGTGTGGTGGGGGTGCCCGAGACCTCCCCGGTGGAACTGTCCAGGCTGAGCCCGTCGGGCAGCGCGCCCCCCGTCACCGACCAGGTGAACGGCGGGAATCCGAGGATGGCAACTACCGTGGCGCTGTAAGCGATCCCCACCGTCCCGTCCGGCAGGGTCAAGATGATGATGGTGGGCGGCGGAACCGAAGATGGGTCAACGGGGTCTTCCCCGCCGCCCCCGCCGCCACAGCCGCCCAGCAGCAGGACCACCACCAGCGCGGGGGCCCATCGGGGAAAGAAATTCTTGCCCATTGAGGAAAGAGTTCCTGGCGTCTGCGAAGCCCACTCCACTAGAG
>JALLOH010000184.1 GCA_027717655.1 Acidobacteriia bacterium AH_259_A11_L15 | reverse complement strand
GGCCCCGGGAGATGGTGGTAAAGACTCCGGTGGCCCTCCGCATCAACCTCCAGCCCTTGCCCGGCTTCTGGAGCTTCCCCTCCTCCCTGATGGGTGTCCTGGCTTACGTCAAGCAGGTCTACCTCGACGCCCGGCACTACGACCAGGCCTGGTCGCTCTATGAAAACGACCCCCGCGGCCGCCAGCGCCCCAGCTACGACCGGACGCTCGAGCCCATCCGGGAGTCGCTGGCCGAAAACTGGCCGGTGCTGATCCCGGGCAACCGGACCATCGAAATCCGCCGCGCCCTGGAGCTGGGCGAGGACGTCGACGCCAGAACGCTCCTCTACGGCGGCCAGCAGGGCTATGAAATAGCCGAGGAGCTGGCCCGCAACAACATCCCCGTGCTGGTCAGCCTCAAGTGGCCGGAGAAGCCCAAGGACGCCGACCCGGAAGCCGTCACTCCCTTGCGGGTGCTCCGCTTCCGCGTCAACGCCCCCACCACTCCGGCCGCCTTCGAGCAGGCCGGCGTCCGCTTCGCCTTTTATTCCGGCGGCCTGGGCAGCCCCACCGAAATAATGAAAAACGCCCGCAAGGCCATTGAAAAGGGCCTCTCGCCCCAGCAAGCCCTGCGGGCCTTCACCTTGAGCCCCGCCGAAATCTTCGGCGTGGCCGACCGCCTGGGCAGCCTGGAGCCGGGCAAAATCGCCAACCTGGTGGTCACCGACGGCGACCTCTTCGGCGAGAAGACTAAGGTCAAGATGGTCTTCATCGACGGGCGCAAGTTCGAAACCCGCGAGCCCGGCCGCCCCGAAGAGCCCCCGACCGTCGACCTCACCGGGCGCTGGGAACTGACCGTCAGCACTCCGCAGGGCCCGCAGGAGATGACCGCCGACCTCACCATGGAGGAGGACGGCACCCTGACCGGCACCATCATCAGCCCGCGCGGGGAGCGCCCCCTCACCAGCGGCTGGGTGAGCGGCAACAAGTTCAGCTTCACCCTCACCATCACCATGGGCCCGCGCACCCTAGAAGCCACCTACACCGGCACGGTGGAGGGCAACGAGATGAGCGGCACGGTCTCGATGGGGCCCTTCTCGGCCGACTTTACCGGGACCCGCCCCGAGCGCGCTCGGGCTCGCCCGCATTCGGGCTGGCGCACAGAGCAACCAGGAGGCCGACGATGAAGCGCACAATTCTTTCCCGCTTGCTGGTTCTGGCGCTGGTCGCGTGGCTGGGGCCGGCGGCGCGCGCCCAACAGAGCCAGGTCACCCTCATCCAGAACGCCACCGTGCTCACCGTCACCCGCGGGACGCTGGAGAACGCTGACATCCTCATCCGCGACGGCAAGATTGTCGGCCTGGGGCCCGGCCTGCGCGCCCCGGAAGGCGCGCGGGTGATTGA
>JALLOH010000183.1 GCA_027717655.1 Acidobacteriia bacterium AH_259_A11_L15 | reverse complement strand
GTGGTGGCTTGGGGAGTCACTTCGACGCTCCCCTTGCGCTCTACCGTCCCGATGCCGGGGCTGAGCGAGGCCTGGTCAGCGGCCTGTACCTCCCAGGTCAGAATGGTGCTCTGCCCGCGCTGGATCCGTGCCGGGAAGGCGGCCAACTCCGTCAGGGGCGGCACCGGCGGTTGCAACTCCACGAAGTCGCCCGCGTGCGCCTCCATTAGGCTCAGGGTGATCACCGCCGTGGAACTGCTCCGGTCCACGTGGACCACGAAGGCTTCTCCGATCAGCTCCCGCGGCAGGTCCTGGCGCAGCCTGGGGATTTCGTAGCCTCGCGGCGTCCCCCGCTCCCGCCGGATGAACCCTCGGCCCATGTCGTCATACCCCCGGTACAGGATGCCGCTGGCGTACCGATAGAGGGTGTAATAGTCGCCGACGCTCACGCCCTGGTCCGTGCCCAGGTTGATGTAGACCACATCTCCCTGCCCCATCATGTGGGCGAATCCCTTGCCGATGATGACGGTGCCTTCCGCCAGCCCGCTGGACGGCGCGAAGCGATCGAATGCCTGCGTCGGCTTGAACTCCGGCAGGGGCCTCTGCTGGTAGGGAATCAAGACGTCGCCGGCTTGGATGGCGTCGCAGGCTTCCAACACCTGGGCGGTGGCGGTGGTCTCGTGAACGGCTTTCACTTCCACGCTCCCCAGGTCTTGGTAAAGCTGCCCCATGGCCCGGAAGATGGCCTGTTGGTTCTGAAAGGCTTCGACCGGATTGGGATCGTTCATCGGCCGCACCACCAGGTAGCGCGCCCCCTCTTGGACACTTCCGTTGCGCCCGTGGCTCAGGTAGATGTAGTCATACTGCGAGTAGATGACCCGCCCCACGGCGTCCAGTGCCATTACGATGCGCAAATCCGCCGGCACCGGTGTAGCGGCCACGAAGCCGGAACAATACACATCCTTGTGGTTGGCCCGCCGCGGCGGCTCGTAGCCTTGGGCAGCCGCTGCCTGCCAGCCTCCCAGGACTAACAAGATCGTCGTGAGGGCACGGCCCAACGTCTTCATCTTCGTTCCTCCTCGACCGGGGAAGAGAGCCTTCCCCACAGGTTGGGCGCTGCGATACGCGTGGTGCGACCGTAGCAAACCCGCTCCGGGTTGTCAATCAAAACTTTTGCCTGGCTTGGCAATTCTTGGCTTTCTTGTGCTTTTCTTGGTATTTGAGCCGCGCGCGCTCGCCTGCCTTTACACCCTGTCCCCCCTGTGCTAAAAGAGGGTGTTTTATCCTGCTCCGATGGGTCCTGCCATGGCCAGGCGCTCCAAGAAACGGACGATCTCGGCCACGGGGCCCAGATAATCGAGTCGCAGCTCGAGCAGGCGCGCGGCGCGCCGGGCGCGCGCGAAGGCCCGCCAGAGGGC
>JALLOH010000182.1 GCA_027717655.1 Acidobacteriia bacterium AH_259_A11_L15 | reverse complement strand
TATGTCAAAGTGGCGCAGGCGAACGAGATTGAACCTAACCACGGCAAGTTGGTCGATGTGCAAGGAAAGAAGATTGCCCTGTTCAATGTGGACGGTAAGTTCCACGCCATCGACAACACCTGTACGCATCGCGGGGGCCCTCTCTCCGAGGGGGAGCTCGAGGGTGACGAGGTGACTTGCCCCTGGCATGGCGCCAAGTTCAAGGTCACCAGTGGCGAGGTGCTCAGGCCGCCGGCGCCGCAAGGGGTGAACTCCTACAAAGTTCGGCTGAATGGTCCGGACATTGAGCTGGAACTGTAGGGGCAGGGGGCATCGAAATGTCTCTTTCGTCGCCAGGGATTGCGATCCTGTTCGAGCATTCCGAGTGGTTTCAGCCACTGTTTGCTGAGCTCGACCGGCGCGGCCTCCCCTACGACCGCCTGCTCGCCGCCGAACTTTCCTACGATCCCCACGCACGTACCTCTCAATATGCGCTGGTCGTTAACCGCATGAGTCCCTCGGCCTACCTGCGGGGGCATGGCAACGGCATCTTCTTTGTGCGGGAGTACCTGCGCCACTTGAAAGAGATCGGGGTGGAGGTGATCAACGGCTACGACGCTTACCTAGTTGAAACCTCGAAGGCAACGCAACTAGGGATTTATGAAGCGCTGGGGATTCGCTACCCTCGCGCCCGGGTGATCAATCACTCTTCTCAGGCAGTGAGTGCGGCCCAGGGGATGGATTATCCCGTGATGGTGAAACCAAACATTGGCGGCAGTGGCGCCAAAATCCAACTCTTCCACGAGCGCGGGGAGTTGGTGACAGCAGTCCGGTCGGGCACGCTCGATTTGGGGATCGACAGCACAGCGCTGGTGCAGGAGTTTTTGCCGGCTCACGAAGGTGCGATTGTACGGATCGAAGTCCTGAATGGGGAATTTCTCTACGCAATTAAAGTATTTCCTCCCCCCGGAGAAGGATTCAATCTGTGTCCCTCAGATATCTGCCAGGAAGAGCAAGAGGCGATGATCGCCCCAGCTACCAATGTGGGCTATTGTCCAGCGACACCGGCAAAGCGTGCCATGCGAATCGAGGTCTTTACGCCTCCCAAAGAGGCGATTGAAGCCGCGTTGTGCCTTGCCCGAGCTGCTCACCTGGATGTCGGAGGTATCGAGTATCTAGTCAACGCCCGGGATGGTGGGCTTTATTTTTATGACATCAACGCGCTCTCTAATTTCGTTACCGATGCACCGCGCATCGTAGGATTTGATCCTTTCGAGCGCTTGGTAGATTTGATTCTCAGCCGCATCCATCAGGAAGCTTTCCGAAAGTAGGCACCCCCACTAGGCATCAGCCTGCCAACGCAAGCTGGCCGAATCTCGTCCCCATCTGCTGTTGTGGCTGCAATCAACCTGTGCCAAAA
>JALLOH010000181.1 GCA_027717655.1 Acidobacteriia bacterium AH_259_A11_L15 | reverse complement strand
GACCTTTCCGGGGAGACTCCGACGGTTATGCGACGGGCTGACACGCGCCGGCGGCGCCTGGGCGCCTTGCCACGCACCACGCAAATCATCTTCGGTGAGCGCCAGAGCTTGCAGAACGCCCTCCGGCTGCTCCGCAGCACCCGCCTGCCCGCGGCTCGCCGCCGCCTGGAGGAAGGCCTGCTGCGGGAGATGATTCGGCTTCGGAGGCTGGAGCTGGAGCGCATCCACCCCGGCTGGGACGCCCGCGTGCGCCGCGCGGCCAAGCGCCGCACCTCGGCGGCGGTTCTGCGCCGGCTGGCTGAGAGCGCGCCGCGCGAAGACTACTACCTGCTCCGCCTCATCAGCGACCACCCCAACACGCCCCCGCGGGTGCTGGCCCGCCTGGCGCGCCACCCGTACCGGGCCGTGCGGGAAAACCTTGCCCGCCATCCTGGCACGCCCGTGGCCACCCTGCGCGCGCTCTGCCGCGACCGCCGCGAGCCGCTCTGGTACTTGGTGGCTTTCAACCCGGGCGCGCCCGAGAAACTGCGCCGGCGGTTGCGCGCCCGCATCCAGCGCCGGGGGCTGCGCCGCTGATTAAGCGCTCATGGGCGGGAGAACGACCCCTCCGAAAAAACTGAACGTTGCCGACTACTTTCTCGACCGGCACCTGCGCGAAGGCCGCGGCGGCCGCGTGGCCGTCGCCGGCGTCGGACCGCCGCTTACCTACGAGGAGCTGGCCGAGCGGGCCGCGCGGGTTGCCACCGCCTGGCGGGAGTTGGGCGTCCAGCCGGGCGACCGCGTACTGCTGGTGCTGCCCGACTCGGCCGACTTCATCGCCTGCTTCTTCGGCGCCGCCAAGATGGGCGCCATCGCTGTCCCGGTGAACCCGTTCGGCCGGGCGGCCGATTACGCTTACTACGCCGCCGATAGCCGGCCGCGCCTGGCGGTGGTGGATGCGGTCAGCTTCAAGGAAGCGCTTCCGGCACTGCAACAAGTGTCCCGAACGTTCGGGACCGCCCGGCGCGTGCTCAGCGTGAACGGGCGCGCGCCGGACTGTGACCGGCTGGAGGGCATCCTCGCCGGCTGCTCGCCGCAGAAGGAAGCGCACCCCACCGCGGCCGACGACCTGGCGTTCTTCCTCTACACCTCGGGCAGTGGCGGCCAGCCCAAGGCGGCCATGCACCGCCACCGGCATATGCTGGCGACCACCGAAAGCTTCGCCCGCCAGGTGCTCGGCCTGCGCCCCGACGACGTCACCTTCTCCGCCTCCAAGCTCTTCTTCGCCTACGGGCTGGGCAATGCAATGTACTTTCCCCTGAGCGCGGGCGCTGCGACCGTGTTGCTGCCCGACAAGCCCACGCCGGAAAAGATTTTTTCCGTCCTGGAGCGGCAGCGGCCGACGCTGTTCTTCGCCGTTCCGACTCTGTACGGCGCGCTG
>JALLOH010000180.1 GCA_027717655.1 Acidobacteriia bacterium AH_259_A11_L15 | reverse complement strand
CACCAGCACCAGGGGGCGATTCAGCGCCCGCCCCGCCAACGCCGCCACCAGCACCTTGGCGGTGTCGGTCAGCCCGGCCAGGGTCAGCTCCTGCGTCGCCTCCCCCGGGCGCAGTTGCGCCTGCCGGGCGGCCAGCTCCAGCTCCCGCAGCGCCGCCCGCAGGCCGGCGCTCTCTTCCAGCGCCCGGATGGATTGTTCAACCAGCGGGATGATCATTACCGTTCTAGGTTGTCATTCTGAGTCCCGAACCTTCGGGACGAAGAATCTCAGCGGAGATGCTTCGCCTGCCTACCGCAGGCAGGCTTCGCTCAGCATGACGGATTACTTGTCGAACTGCTTCCCCTTGACAATCTTGTCGATTAGAGCCGAAGTCGAGTAGCCCTCCGCCAGGGGAATCCGCTCCACGCGGCCCCCGGCGGCCTCCACTTCTTCGCGCCCCACGATCTCCTCCGGCCCCCAGTCGCCGCCCTTGACCAGCACGTCGGGCCGCAGGGCGGCGACCATCTCCCGCGGCGTCGGCTCCTCAAAAATCACCACTGCCTCCACCGCCTCCAGCGCCGCCAACACCTCGGCGCGCTCCCGCTCGGGAACCAGCGGGCGCCCCGGGCCCTTCAGCTCACGCACGCTCCGGTCGCCGTTCAGCCCCACCACCAGCACGTCGCCCAGCGCCCGGGCCTGCTCCAGCAGACGGATGTGACCGGGATGGAGCAGGTCAAAGCACCCGTTGGTGAAGACCACCCGGCGACCGTTGTCTTTCCATCCGCGCCGGCGGATAATCAACTCTTCGCGGGACAGGATCTTTTCAACACTCACGGCTTCGCCATCAGCGTGACGCTGTCGTCCAATTCTAGCACGCTCGCGCCGGCGCGCCCGCAACCTCTCCCCTGGCGGACGCTGGCGTTCCTGCTGCTATTTCTCGCGGGGGCCGTCGGCTCCGGGCTTGCCCTCTGGCACCTGCGGGCCCCGCTCGAGTTCGAGACCTTTCGAGTGGAGAGCGAAGGCGGCGGCACAGTGCCCGTCGACCGCGTGCGGCGAAAAGACCGCCAAACATACGCCGTCCACTTCCTTCTCCTGCATGGCTATGGGGCCAACCGGCGGCAACTGCTGCCCCTGGCCGAAGTATTGGCGATGGCGGGCGCTGACGTCTACATCCCCGACCTGCCCGGCCGCGGTGACCACGTCGGCCGGGCCACGCCTCGCCCGCCCGGCGGCTTCAATGCCGCCATGGAGACCCGGCGCGAGACCCGGGCGGCGCTGGACGTGGCGTACTACCTCCAGCGCGCCTACGGCGTGCGACGGAACCGCTTGGTGGTCGTAGGCCACTCGATGGGCGGCGGGGCGGCCCTGGACGTGGCCAAGGCCATCCTGCCGGCGGCCGCGGTGTCGCTGGCCGGGTTGGAGCGCGAGGTGCGACCCGGGTGGCC
>JALLOH010000017.1 GCA_027717655.1 Acidobacteriia bacterium AH_259_A11_L15 | reverse complement strand
AGGTGGTCGAAGGCTTGGTGGATGGTGTTGTCCGGGCAGATGAGGAAGTCGGCGCCGGCGTCAGCCAGCTTGCGGGCTGACGACAACATCAGCTCGGCCACCGCCTTCCAGTCGTCCCGGGTGAGGGCCTGCATGTAGTCGGCCAGGGGAAAGTTGTGCAGGGTGATTTCCGGATGGTTGTGCTCGCCCAGCAGGGCGGGAGCTTCGTCGCAGATGGTCCGGTAGCAGAGCGCCGCTCCCTCCCCGCTGCACGCCACGATCCCGATGTGCTTAGGCATGGAAGCTAGAGGCCCTTCGACTCGCTCCTTCGACCTTGCTCAGGACAAGTGCGCTCGCTCCCTTCGACAGGCTCAGGGCAAGCAGGGTAATCCCGCCGTGAGCGGGATTGGTGCTGGAGGGGGGAGTCGAACCCCCACGGGGTTTAAGGCCCCACCGGATTTTGAGTCCGGCGCGTCTGCCAGTTCCGCCACTCCAGCCCGGCATTCCATCTTACACGAGAGCGGCGGATTCGCGTAGCTGGGGCGGCGGTGGGCGCAGTATCATAGAGGTCACCCGCAGGGGGAGGGTCGAATGTCGATCTGGAAGTTTCTGGGGCTGGACAAGCCGGAGCCGGAGCGCCAGGAGGAAACCCCCTCGGCGGAGACGGAAACGGTGCGCAAGATCGTGGAGCAACTCGACCGGATGGAGCCGGAGCGCGCCCGCTACATCGCTGCCTTCGCCTACAATTTGAGCCGGGTGGCCCACGCCGACCGCCACATCAGCGCGGAGGAGACGCGAGCGATGGAGCGCATCGTGATGGAGATGGGCGGGCTGCCCGAAGAGCAGGCGCTGCTGGTGGTGCAGATGGCCAAGACCCAGAGCCGGCTCTTCGGGGGCACGGAGAACTTCCTGGTGACCCGCGAGTTCAACAAGCTCGCCACCCGGGAGCAGAAGCTGCGGCTGCTCGAGTGCCTGTTCGCGGTCTCCGCCTCGGACCAGTCCATCTCCACCGCCGAAGACAACGAAATCCGCCAGATCTCGAAGGAGCTCCTGCTCAGCCACAAAGATTTCATCCAGGCGCGCCTGGCCTTTCGCGAGCACCTGGCGGTGCTGAAAAAGCCGCCGAAGGAATGACAGCGCGGCAAGGGACAAGCCCTTGCCCTACCCGTGAGAACGACAAATGCAGATTCCTCGCTCCGCTCGGAATGACAACCAGTGATGACGAGAAGAAAAATGATTGCGGGCCTGCTGGGATTGGTGGCGCTCGTCCTGGTAGCGGTGGTGCTGCTGCGCTGGCGGGTGCTGCGGCAACTGTTCAGCCGGCCCGCGGGGGAGGTGGTCTCGCCCCGGTACCGGGCGGACGGGTTCCAGCGCCAGGGCCGCTCCCGCGTGGTGCTGGTGCGCGGTCACGAACCTCGGCAACTGGTGTATGAGTGCCTGGAGCGGCTGGATGCGGCTGAGAAGCTAGCGGTGGCGGGCAAGAAGGTGCTGGTCAAGCCCAACGTGGTCACCGGCTCGCCCGCGCCGACCACGACGAATCCGGAAGTGGTCCGCGCCGTCTGCCAGTGGCTGCGAGAGCAGGGCGCCGGGACGGTCTGGGTGGGGGATATGTCGGCGGTGATGTCGCTGGGAACACCGATCAGCATGAAGAACTGTGGCATCGAGCAGGCGGCCCGCGAGGCCGGGGCGATTCCCGTCTATTTTGAAGAGCACCGGTGGATTCCCGTGCGTCTGCCGGGCGCCCGCTACGTGAAGGAAATCCCGGTCTCCGAGTTCGTGCTGAACGCCGACCGGGTGATCAACCTGCCGGTGATCAAGTCGCACAAGTGGGCCACCTACTCGGTGTGTATGAAGAACTTCGTGGGGGCCACCCACGCCAAGTACCGGCCCTATATGATCGACTCGGAGCACTGGGAGGAAATCGTCAGCGAGATCAACCTGGCCTACCGGCCCGACCTGAACATCGTGGACGGCACCAAGGTGATGTACGCGGGCGGGCCCTGGCGGGGCGACGAAGCGGCGCTGGGGCTGGTGCTGGCCGGGGGCGACCGGGTGGCCTGCGACGCCGTGGCGGCGGCCTTGATGAAAACCTTCCCCACCCACGAGCGGCTCCGGGCAAAAGGCGTCTGGGAACAGAAGCAGATTCGCCACGCGCAGCGCCTGGGGCTGGGCGCAGACCGCCCGGCTTCCCTGGAACTGGAAATCCACCATCTGGAGGCCCCGCCCCGGGAAATCGAGTCCCGCCTGGAAGAAATGCGGAAGTTCTTGAGTGCCTAGCCGCGCCTAGCGGCACCTCAGCGTGCCGAGGCCGTCTACGTCCCGGGCATTGATGCGCTCGACGAAAGCGAGCGCAATTTCGGGAGCGGAGGTCATGCCGGCGGCTAGGCGAGCTGGGCGGAGATGCGCCCGGCGGCCTCGCGCACCTGTTCGGCGACCTTCGCCAGATTGGCGCGGGTGATCTGCCCCGTGGTGCCGCTGACGCCGACGGCGGCTCGCACTTCGCCCTGCAGGCCGAACACGGGAGCGCCGACGCAGCGGGCGCCCGGGTTGTTCTCCTCGTCATCCACCGCGTAGCCCTGGGCGCGGACTTTTTCCAGCTCGTGGAAGAAGCGCCCGGGCGAGGTAAAAGTCTTGGGGGAGCGCTTGCGCAGGCCGTGCTCGCGCAGGATGGCTTCCACTTCGGCCTTGGGCAGGTGCGCCACCAGGGCCTTGCCCACGCTGGTGCAATGCACGTCCATGTGGCGGCCCACCCAGGTGTCCATCTTGATGAAGCCGGGGGCGTCGACTTTCTCGATGTAGACCGCCTGGCCGTGGTCGAGGACAGCCAGGTGGGCGGTGAGGCCGGTGCGCTCCATGAGCTCCCGCAGCAGCGGCCGGGCCAGCTCGCGGATGTCGAGGCCGGCCAGCACGGCCCGGTTCAACGCCAACACTCGCAGCCCCAGGCGATACTTGCCGCTCGAAGGCTCCCGGCGGACGTAGCCGCGCTGCTCGAGCGTCCGCAGGAGGTAGCTGGCCGAGCTCTTGGGGATGTCGAACCGGCGGCTGAGCTCGGCGTTGCTCAGCCCGTCCGGGGTGGCGGCCAGCGCCTCCAAGATGCTCACAGCACGGTCCACCGCGGTCGAGGGGGAAAGGACGTCCTCGGGGGCCGGGTTGGCGGTTAGCGGCTTGCTCACGGGGACAGTATAGCCTGGTTCAACAGTTGGAACAAGAGGTTGACAATTTGAACAAGATCGGCTACCCTAGAACTACCTTTGCCGCTCGCACTAATAACCGGAGCGCACGCCGCACGACCCGGGCCGTCCCCGGGAGATCAGCAAGAGAGGAGAGGTGCGATGGAAGGACCAAACATCCGGGAATTCCCGCGCATGGTACTGGACAAACGGGTGGAGCTAAAGGTGGGGAAAAAGCGGGTGCAGGCGAAAGAGGCCGGCAACCTGAGCATAGGCGGGCTGTTCGTGCCCGGGCGGGAGTTCCCGGTGGGGACGCCGGTGCAGGTCAAGATCGCCACTTCCCCGCCGGTGGAAGCCGACGGGGTGGTGCGCTACTGCGGCAGCAAGGACGCCAAAGGCGTGGGCATCGAATTCACCCAGGTGCCGGAAGCGCAGCGGGCGCGGCTGGAGGCGTTGATCGGCCAGCTCACCCGGAAGGGGGCGCCGGCTTGCTGAGCCCGGGACAAGAGTCCTTGCAACGAATTCCAATGGGGAGAAAGGAGGCGTAGTGGGGAAAGCAATCGCAACGGCAGCCCTCAAGGAGAAGCACACCTTCAAGATGAACACCGCCCCGCCGAAGTTCGATCCCCGGCGGGACCTGCCGAACGGCTTCTTGGATTTCTTGCTGCCGCTGCACCAGGAGTTCACCCCGCGCCAGCGGGCGCTGGTGGCCAGGCGGGAGGAGGTGCTGGCCGCGGCCCATCGCGGCCGGCTGCCCGACTACCTGCCGGGCTCGCCCGCCACCACCACCGGCTGGCGGATCGAGCTGCCCGACTGGTGCCAGGACCAGCGCAACCAGATGACCGGGCCGGCCGACGAGGCCGACCTGGTGGTGAAGATGCTCAACTCGGGCGCGCCCGGGGTGATGCTGGATCTGGAAGACTCGCTGGCCAACACCTGGGAGAGCGTCACCCGAGGCGTCGAGAACCTCCTGGCCGCGCTGCGGGGCGAGTTGAGCTACTACGACCAGAAGCGCCAGAAGGAAGTCAGCATCCAGCCGAGTAAGACCGTCATCTGGGTTCGTCCCCGCGGGCTGCACCTGCACCAGGCGGGGGTGCTGAAGGACGCGGTTCTGGCCGCGCCGCTCTTCGACCTGGCGATGATCGTCTACCAGGTGGAGGCTGCCGCGCTGAAGCACCCCTTCTCGGTCTACATCCCCAAGTCTGAGTCGGCCGAGGAGGCGCTGTGGTGGCGCGACCTCTTCCAGGCCCTGGCGCAGGCCAAGGGCTGGTCCAAGGACACCATCAAGTGCATGGCCCTGGTCGAGTCCCACCCGCTGGCCTACCAGATGGAGGAGTTCGCCAACAATTTGCGCGATCACCTGCTGGGCTTGAACCTGGGCCGCTGGGACTACCTGGCCAGCCTGATCGAGTTCACCCTGGCGAACCCCGAATGGGTGCTGCCCGACCGCAACACCATCCCGCACAACGTCGCCTTCTACCAGAACCTGCGCGAGATCATCCCGGAGGTCTGCCACCAGCACGGCATGCTGGCCATCGGCGGCATGACCGCCCTCTATCCGAACCGGCAGGACCCCGACCTGAACGCGCGGGCGCTGAAGCTGCTCGAGGAGGATAAGCGAAACGAGGCCCGCAGCCTCATGGACGGCGCCTGGACCGGCCACCCCGACCAGAACCAAATCGCGGTCGACCAGTTCCCCCGCCCCAACCAGCTCCACCAGCGCCCCAAGAACATCAACCCCCAGCCCGACCTGCGGCCGGTGCCCCAGGGTGTCGGGAGGAAAAGGCTGGCGGGCACGCGCGCGGCCATCCGCACCGCCATCCGCTACCGGAACGGGGTGCTCAACGGCAAAGGCGCCTCGCTCCTCGACGGCTACATGGAAGACCTGGCCACCGACCGCATCTACCGGCTGATGCTCGCCCAGCGGATGCGCCACCGCGACACGACTGAGATTCTGGCCGAGAACGGCCACCCGGTGAAACACACCCCGGAGCTGATCACCCGGCTCTATGACGAGGAGCTCGACCGCATCCTGCGGGAGCTGCCGGGCGACGCCGACGACCCGCTGCGGGAGAAATTCCGCCAGGCGCGCCGCTGGAGTGAGGAGATGGTCGAGCGCGGAGAGTTCACCCCGGTATGAGGAAGAAAAAAGCGAATCCGAGAAGGACCTCAAACAAGGAGGCCATCGTGAATAAGAACGGACTGGCGGCCACCCTGGCCGAAAGCTGGACGAAGGACAAGCGCTGGCACGGTCTCACCCGTCCCTACCAGCCGGAGGAAGTCCTGCGCCTGCGCGGCAGCGTGCAAATCGAACACACCCTGGCGCGGCTGGGGGCGGAGAAGCTCTGGACCATGCTCCGCCAGCAGCCCTACGTACACGCGCTGGGGGCGCTCTCCGGCAACCAGGCCGTGCAGATGGTCGACGCCGGCCTCAGGGCCATCTACGTCAGCGGCTGGCAGGTGGCCGCCGACGCTAACCTGGCCGAGCAGATGTACCCGGACCAGAGCTTGTACCCGGTGAACAGCGCCCCGGCCTTGACCCGGCGGATCAACCACGCTCTGCTGCGGGCCGACCAGATCGCACACCTGGAAGGGCGCAAGGACGTGGACTACTTCGTGCCGCTGGTGGTGGACGCCGAAGCGGGCTTCGGCGGCGTGCTGAACACCTTCGAGTTGATGAAGGCGCTGGTCGAAGCCGGCGCGGCCGCCGTCCACCTAGAAGACCAGCTCTCCTCGCTCAAGAAGTGCGGCCACATGGGCGGCAAGGTTCTGGTGCCCACGCGGGAGTTCATTGAGAAGCTGGTGGCGGCGCGGCTGGCGGCCGACGTGCTGGGGGTGCCTACTCTGCTGATCGCCCGCACGGACGCCAACAGCGCTCGCCTGCTGCGCAGCGACGCTGACCCCCAGGACGACGAATTCCTCACCGGCGAGCGGACCGTCGAGGGCTACTTGCGCATCCGCGGCGGCCTGCAGATGGCCATCGCCCGCGGCCTGGCGTTTGCTCCCTACGCGGAGCTGCTCTGGTGCGAAACCTCCGAGCCGAACCTGGAAGAGGCCCGGCGGTTCGCCGACGCCATCCACCAGCGTTTCCCGGGCAAGCTGCTGGCCTACAACTGCTCGCCCTCGTTCAATTGGAAGCGCAAGCTGGACGCGGCCACCATCGCCCGGTTCCAGCGGGAGCTCGGCGCCATGGGCTACAAGTTCCAGTTCGTGACCCTGGCCGGCTTCCACGCCCTGAACCTGAGCATGTTCGAGTTGGCCCGCGCCTACCACCGCGAGGACATGACCGCCTACGCCCGCTGGCAGGAGCGGGAGTTCGAGCGGGAAAAAGACGGCTACCGCGCTATCAAGCACCAAGCTTTCGTGGGCGCGGGCTACTTCGACGCCGTGGCCCAGACCATCACCCGGGGCGCGGGCGAAACCACCGCCCTGGCCGGCTCCACCGAAGAGAAGCAATTCGCCCCGGTCGGCCCCCGCCGGCCCGCCGGCCGCCGCCGTTAGCCGGCGCCGCCACAGCGGAGAAAGGGATCCAGAAGCTGGAATCTGCGCGGTTCCTTCTCTGTTAGAATCCGTCTCGGTTCTCCCTGAAAGACTCTGCAGGAGGTTTCCCATGAAAATGAGACGCGGGATTGTTGCCGGCTTGTTGTTGGCCGGCCTGCTGGCCTGGAGCGCCCCGGGGGCAAGCCAGAAGAAGCTCAAAGTTTACATCTCAGTGGACATGGAAGGCATCGGCGGGGTGGTGACGCGGGAACAGACGGGCCCAGAGGGCTTCGAGTATGAGCAAGCGCGGAAATGGATGACGGCGGAGGCCAACGCCGCCATCCAGGGGGCGTTCGAAGCGGGCGCCACCGAAGTGCTGGTGAGCGACTCCCACGGCAACGGGCAGAGCCTGCTGCTGGACGAGCTCGACCCGCGCGCGCGGCTCATCCGCGCCTGGCCGCGCAAGCTGGGGATGATGGAGGGGATCGACGAGACCTTCGACGCCGTCCTCTTCATCGGCTACCACGCCAGCGCCGGGCAGCGCCACGCCACCCTGGCGCACACCATGAGCAGCCGGCGCCTCTTCGAAATCAAGTTGAACGGGCAGCGGGTGCCGGAAGCCGGCTTCAACGCCGCCCTTGCCGGGCACTTCGGGGTGCCGGTGGCGCTGATCAGCGGCGACCAGACCATCATCGCCGAGACGCGGCGGCTGCTGGGCGACATCGAAGGGGCCGAGGTCAAGACCGGCATCGGCACCGTGGCCCGCATGATGCACCCGAGCAAAGCGCAGGCGCTCATCCGCGAGCGCACTCGCGCCGCCTTGATGCGCCTAGAGGAGTTCCGGCCCTGGCGACTCACCACTCCCGTCACGCTCGAAATCACCTTCAAGTGGGAGCGGGACGCCGAGGCCGCCGGCTTCCTGCCCGGCGTGGAGATGGTGGACGGGCGGACCATCCGCTACGTCGGCCGGGACATGGTGGAAATCTCCGGCTTGCTGGCGGCGCTGCTGCACCTCTAGCCGGGTTCCGCCGCCGCGGGGAAGTGGTACACTCGGGACCTCCCGGTGGGTGTCTGGAATCCGGGTGAACCATAGCTAGCGGGCGGGGTGTGGCCATGTCTTTCATCAGCCTGGTGTCGGCGGAGCAGGCGAGTCCGGCGCTCAAGCAGCTCTACGAGCAAATCCAGCAGCAGTTCGGGTTCCTACCCAACTACTTTCAGGCGCTGGGCCGGGCCCCGCAGGTAGTGGCGGGCCACCTGGCGCTGGGCGAAGCCGTCATGCGGGAAGGCGCCCTGCCGGCCGCGCTCAAGGAACAGATCGGGATGGTGGTGAGCGGTCTGAACACTTCCTCCTACTGTATCGCCATACATATGGAAGTCTTGCGGAAGCTGGCGGTGGAGAAAAAATTAGGGAAGAAGCTGGCCACCGACTACGAGCACGCTCCGGTGGAGGAGAAACGCAAGGCGCTCTTCCGCTTCGCCGACAAGCTCACCCGCCAGCCGGACGAGATCAGCCGGGCCGACCTCGAGACCCTGCGGCAGGCGGGCTGGGACGAACAGGCGCTGGTGGAGACCGTACTGGTGGTCTCCTGGTTCAACTTCATCAACCGCTTCTCCCTCGGCCTGGGCCTGGTGGCCGATTTCTAGACGGCGAAGGGTAACCTCCTTTAAGCTTCTCTACCCAGAAGTTAGAGGGGAGGAGTCTGTGAAAAAAAAGATCGGCGGGCTTGAGTTGGCCTGGGAAGAAGAAGGCCAAGGCTTGCCGGTGGTGCTCCTGCATGCCTTCCCGCTGAACCGAAAGATGTGGGAGGCGCAGCGGCGCGCGCTCTCCCGGCGCTACCGGGTCATCACCCCGGACTTCCGTGGGCACGGCGAGTCCAACCTTCCCGAGGAAGACTCCACCATGGAGCGGCTGGCCGAGGACGTGCGGGGGCTGCTGGAAGAGTTGAAGCTGGAGCGGGTGGTGCTGGGCGGGCTCTCGATGGGCGGCTATGTGGCCTTCGCCTTTCTGCGCCGGTATGCGGCGCGGCTGGCCGGACTCGTCCTGGCCGACACCCGCGCGGCCCCCGACAGCGAGGAAGGCCGCACGGCGCGTTACGAAAACGCGGCCCTGGCGGAAACAGCAGGCGCGGGGGCCCTTGCCGAACGGTTACTGCCGAAGCTGCTGGGCCCCTCCACGCGGCAAGGCAAACCGGAAGTGGTGGCGGCGGTGCGGGCGATGATGCTTTCGATTCCGCCGGCCGGGATGGCGCGGGCGCTGCGGGGGATGGCGGCGCGGGCGGATTCGACCGAGCTGCTCGGGCAAGTTCGCTGCCCCACGCTGGTGGTGGGGGGCGAAGAAGACCCGCTTTCGCCGCCGGCGGAAGCCGAAGCGATGGCGAAAAACATCCCCAACGCCAAACACGTCAAGATTCCCCACGCCGGCCACCTCTCCAACCTGGAACAGCCCGCCGCCTTCAACGCGGCCCTGGAAGAATTCCTAGCGCAGTTTCCCGCCCGCTAGCGGGCCGCGCCGTTCGCGGCGCCCCTCTTATGAGTTGCCCGCCAGAAGGCCCTGAATTTTTTCCAGCAGCTCGTCGAAGTTGATGGGCTTGAAGGCGTAGGGGCAGCCGGACTCTTGGAGGAACTGTTGGGTTTCGGGGGTTTCGGTGTCACCGGTGAGGAACATCACCCGCTGGAGGTACTCGGGCATGTATTCCTGGATGAACAGGAAGAGCTTCTTGCCGTCGAAGCCGGGCATGTGGATGTCGCTGAGGATGACGTCGAAAGATTCGTTGACCATCTTGGAGATGGCGGTCCGGCCCGAGTCGGCGGCTTCCACGTAGAATTCCGCGCGGGTGAGGACCTTGCGCAGCACCGCCAGGGTATCTTCGTCATCGTCGATCACCAGCACGGTAGGAGCGTCCAGTTGCAGGGCGGTGGCCGGCAGCCGAGCTTCGGGGGGCGGCTTGTCGGGGGGCTCGACCGGGAGCCAAAGGCTGGCCACGAGGCAAAAGCGGCAATAGCGGTAGTAGGGGCGCTGGCGCAATTGCTTGATCTCGTCTGGAGTGAAATAGGAGCGGCGCTTGCTGCGGCACATCTGGCACTCGGTCCAGGCGAACGGCATCGCGCCCTCTTTTCTTCCTCTGTGCCCTGCGACCTTCGGCGGGCCAACCGCCCACACCCCGGTGCGCGGGGTGTCCCGCAAAGCGGCGAATCAGAACAGACTAAGCTTGACGCGCAGGTAGCGCTTGGGGTCCTTGCGGAAGTCGTTGAGCAGCGCGCGCATTTCGGTGACGAACTCGTTGATGTTTTCATAGACCCGCGGGTCGTTGAGGGCGCGGCCCAGGGTGCCTTCGCCGCGGTTCATCTTGCCGGTGATGTCGCGCACGTTGGCGAAGGTCTGCCGGATGTCCTCGTGCAGGGCCTCCTCGGTGATGAGCTTGCCCAAGGTGCCTTCGCCGGCCTCGACGCGAGCCACGATGTTGTCGGTGCGCTCGACGATGTTCTGGGCCCGGTCGTAGATGGCGGGGTCATAGATGAGCTTGCCCAAGGTGCCCTCGCCGGAGCGCAAATCCTGGACCACCTCATCCAGGGTGTCGGCGGTGCCCTTCAACTGGTCGTAGAGCTCCTCGCTCACCATCAGCTTGCCCAGGGTGCCTTCGCCGGCGGCGGCCCGCTGGGTGAGCGATTGGAACTCGTCCACCGTTTGCAGGGCGCGGTTGAAGAGGCTGGGGTCGGTCATCAGCATCCCGAGGGTGCCCTTCCCGGCGCGAATGTCGGCGGTCAGGTTACGGATGTCGCTGGTGATGGCGTCCACGTTCTGGACGATCTCTTTGATGTTGCCCTTCTGGGTGCCCGGCACCACGCCGCCTTCGGCGATGGCCTGGCCGCGGGAGCCGCGGGTGATTTCCAGCACACTCTCCCCCAGCAGGCCTTCCGTGGTGATGAAGGCCTCCGAGTCGGTGCGGATGTTTTCCCGGTAGCGCTCCTGAACCCGGAAGAGGACCTCGGCGTGGCGGGAGGGGTCGTCGGGGAACTCGGACAGGGCCACCCGCTCCACGGTGCCGATCTCGACGCCTACCAGGCGCACCGGGGCGCCGCTCTTCAGCCCGGCGACGTCGGGCAGATAAGTCCGGAATTGAACCTGTTTGGTGAAGAGCGCGCCCTCGCCGGTGACATAGAAGATGAAAGCGCCCAGGATGATGATGGCGGCGAGCACGAACAGGCCCACGCGCAACTCCGTCCAGGTGATGGCCTTGCGGGCTGGCATAGCGGACCTCCCGGTCGATACGAATTTTCTCTCCCTGGGGATTGTGCCCGAAACCCGGCGGAGAGGCAATCGCCGCGACTAGGCCAACGAGCGCTCGAGCTGGGAGAGGAACTGGCGGGCGGAGGCGGGGCGGCGCTCCGGCTCCAGGGCCAGCGCCCGCTGGAAGAATTCCTGCCAGCGGGCCGGGGCGCTGGGCAGGTGGGTGGTGAGGGACGTGAACTGCCCGGCCAGCACCGCGCTCTGCCACTCTGGCGGGGTTGCCCCGGCGAACGGGCGCTCGCCCGTCAACATCTCGTAGGCCATCACCGCCAGCGCCCACAGGTCCCAGTGCGGGTCGGCCGACCCGCCGCGCAACTGCTCCGGAGCCATGTAGTAGAGCGTCCCCACCAGCAAGCCGGTGCCGGTGTCGACCGTAGACTCGCTGGCCGTGGGCAGGAACTTGGCGATGCCGAAGTCGAGCACCTTGGGGATTTCGCCGGGCTCGCCCCGAACCAGGAAGACGTTCTCGGGCTTCAAGTCGCGGTGGATCATCTGCCGGTGATGGGCCGCCTCCACGGCGGCGCACACCCCGCGCAGAATCTCCACCGTGCGCCGGGCCGGCAGGCGCTTCTCTTGCTGCAACTCTTCCCGCAGTGGGGTGCCCTGCAATAGTTCCATCACCAGGAAGGCGCGGGTGTCGGCGGCCACTCCGAAATCGTGCACCGTGACCACGTTGGGATGGGCGAAGGCGGCCGCCGCGCGGGCTTCGCGGCGGAAGCGCTCGGCGGCCTCCGCGCTGCCCACCAGCTCGTCCCGAATCACCTTGGCCGCCACCCGGCGCTCCAGCGCCGTGTCGGTAGCTTCGTAGACTGTGCCCATGCCGCCGCGCCCCAGGCGCCGCTCCAGCCGGTAGCGGTCAGCCAGCAGCCGCGGCAGACGCACGGAAGTGAGCGTCGTGCGGTCTTGCAGGCAGCGGGACACCCCGGTGTCGTAGCAAGTCCCGCATTGCGGGCACTCCTCGAAGACGTCCTTGGGCGGAGCCGGCGGGGCGGCGGGCTTCTCCAGCAGGATGGCCAGGCTAGTGGCCACCGCCACCAGCAGGTCTTGGTCTTCGCGGGTGTAGGGTTCCTCCGACCGCTTCGGCCCCACCACCAGCAAGGCCTCGGTGCGCTCGGGGACAATCGCCACCGGCACCAGCAGCTCGATACGCGCCTGGCGGAGGAAGTCGGTCTCTTCACGGGGGAGTTGCTGCTGGACCCAGCCGGATTCGGTCTGGGGCACTTCCAGCGGCTTGCCCAGCAGCCGTACCAGGCCCATCAATTTGCTTTCGGCCGGCAGCGGCGGCGGAGCCTGGCCGGCGGGGGCGGATGCCAGGCTGCGATAGTTCGCCTCGGCCGGCTCGCGTACCAGCAAAGCGGCAAACTCCGGGTGGAGCGCGGCTTCGGTATGGGCGACGACACGGGGAGCCACTTGCTCGAAGCTGCCCGCCCGGCGGACTTCTTCCACCACTTCGCGCAGCAGGCGCTGGGCGTCGTAGCGCTCGCGGAAGAAGCGTCGGTCCAGCGCTCCCAGCCACTTTTCCCGCTGGGTGTGCGCCACCACCGCCAGCCCGCCCAGCAGGGCATAAATCCAGCCGCGGGCTTGTACCACTTCCATCAACGGTTTATCGCCATGCAGCAGCAAGTCCGCAACCAGGATGGCGGCCAGCACCGGCACCAGCGAGACCAGAACGCGGCGGGCCAAGGCGTACTGCAAACCCAAGCGCAAGAGCTGCGGGATTTCCAGTACCCGGTGCTTCACCACCGCATAGGCAAACGACAGCGGCAACAAGAAAGAGGCCATGACTGTCGGGGCCCAAACCCAAAAAGGAAACTCGTCGTAGGGGTCTTTCTTGGCATAGACTGCCGCCGCATTTAGCAGCAAGCCCGGCGTGAAGCCGACTACTGTACCCCAGACAATAACTCGAATTTTCCGGCGGGCCTCGGCGGTAGGGGCGCGGAGGCCGTTCCACACCAGCGACACCAGGCCCAGCCCGAGTGCGCCAAAGATATAGCCGATTACCAGCGGGAAAATCAGCTTCTCGCCCACTTGGTCAGCAAACATCTGTAGCGGCTGGGAACTTCCGGCCAGCAGCCCCCACAGTCCCAAGGGCAACACCACCGCTGCTGCGGCCAGTAGCAACACACGTTTCAACCACGGCAGGCGGCGGTCTATGGGGGAGGGGACGGGAAACACCGCAAAGAAGTAGTAGAAAATCGCCGCGAACAACCCCGTAAACGTCACCTTGTAAGCCAGCGCAAACCCGCGCAAGGCGGGATGGATTGCCCCTTCCATTTGGAGGAGCGGCGCGCCCGCAATGAAGGTGCCAAACAGCAGGGCCAGGAGCCAGGCGTTGCGGTCTTCCAGCCGCAGGAACAACACTCCTAAGCCCACCACCAGGAACAAGACGGGGTAGGACAAAATAAGCTCGATCGCCACGGTCTGCGCCGGCGGCAGCTCCTCCTCCGATACCGGCCGGGGTTGCAATACGGTCTGCAGGACTATCGGCGCCGCCACACCCGGTCGCTCTACCGTCAACTCAACCACATCCCCGGGCTGGCCGCGATACACCGCATCGTAGTAAGGATTGAAATTGTCGAGGGGGCGCCCGTTGATGGCCACAATATGATCGGCCGGCCGCAACCCCGCCTGCTCCGCTGCGCTCCCTTCTGGCACGCCGGTGACGGTAAGCGAGCGCGTAAGCCTCGAATATTGGGTCCCGATGCCGATTTGGGCCTTGGGCTCCCAACGAACGTAGTACATCCAGATAGCGCTGTAGAAAGTGGTGACCGCGGCGAAGACTATGGCCAGCAGCAGCAACCAGGAGCGCGGCAGCGAGGTGAAGCGCGCCATGCAGCTATGTCCGTCCTAGTGGAAGAGGATGGAGTGATTATAGCAGGTGCACCCTAGCTGCCCGGCGAAGAAAGATTGCCGGTAGGAATGGAATACCAGGAAGCTCTCCGAGGGCCGGTTGCTTGACTTTTTGGGCGGCGCGCCGCAGGATGCAGCCTGCCTGCGGCAGGCAGGCTTTGTCTGCCTGTGAGTAGGCGGCTCCCCCATGAGCATCCGCACCCGCATTGGGCTGGCATTGGCGCTGCTGGGGGCCGTGGTGTTTGTCGGCGCCGCCGGCTTCCACTACATCGAGGGCGGCCAGGAGAGGCGGAAGCCCAAGGACACGCGTAATGCTTGTGCCCTCATTCGGACTAAGGAGAGTCTCTTTTGCAGCGGGAAGGCCACCCCAACTTCGGCTGTCACCCTTTTTCTTGACTTGGACGAAGCGACTGCCCACAATGGGCGGAGCTAGCGGCAGAGGCGATGGCGCGAAAGATCCCGTTTGCCGACTACACCGAGCAAGTCGCGATCAAGCACCGGCGCCTTAGCTTCAATGACGCCGCGAAGATTTGGTCCTCTTCCGACCGGAAAATCCAGATAAGGCCGGGCGACGTCTATCACATTTTGCAGCCTTATATAACCCCGCGGTTCTTGGAACAGTTCAAGGCGGTAGTACCGCTAGCATTGTATCTCGTTCTCTTTCAATTGCTCTTTCTGCGCCAGGGGATTGAAGGGAGCTGGGCCGTTACGGGTGGCCTGCTGGCCGTCATTTTGGGGCTGATGCTCTTCATGGAGGGGTTGAAGCTTGGTCTGATGCCGCTTGGCGGGAGCATGGGGGAGAGTCTGCCGACTCATTCACCCCTCGCGATAGTCTTGGGCGTTGTCTTTCTGCTGGGGATCGGCGTGACTTTTGCCGAACCGGCCATCGGCGCACTCAAGACAGCCGGGTCGATTGTCAGTCCGGAGCGCACCCCCCTCTTGTTCGATTTGCTGAATCGACACAGCCAGACGCTGGTTTTGATCGTAGGGATGGGAGTTGGATTGGCGGCGGTTCTGGGAACCCTCCGCTTTGTGTACAACTGGAGCTTGAAGCCGCTGATCTACGCTTCGGTTTTGCCCTGCCTGGTTCTGACCGGCTACGCACACTTTGACGAGCAGCGCGCGGATATCATCGGGCTGGCCTGGGACTCCGGCGCCGTGACCACGGGACCGGTGACGGTTCCGCTGGTTCTGGCTCTGGGCATCGGGGTGGCCAGGGCCGTCGGACGCGGATCGTCGAGCCTGTCGGGTTTTGGTATTGTCACCCTGGCCTCCCTGTTCCCCATTTCGGGAGTCCTGCTGTTGGGGCTTTTTGTGGAGCCGGTGAGCACCCCATTGGGCCATGCAGCGGAGGCGCGCTGGTTCGAGCTCAGCCCGGTGAATGAACTCCTGGCAGCGCTGCGGGCCATCGTCCCGCTAGTATTGTTTCTGCTCCTTGTCATGAAGTTCATTGTGAAAAAACAAATCCGCCACCGGGGGCTCATTGCCTATGGAGTCCTGCTGTGCGTGCTCGGGCTGGGCGTCTTCAACCTGGGCCTTAGCTATGGCTTGGCAGAATTGGGAAACCAGTCGGGCGGCGTTCTGCCCGCGGCGTTTGCTCAGGTGCGGGCAGTCCCCACCTCGCCCATTTACCACTACAGCCTCGGCATCCTTATCGTTGTTTTCTTCGCCTGGTTTCTCGGCTTTGGAGCCACCCTGGCGGAGCCGGCTCTGAATGCTCTCGGGCTGACGGTGGAAACCCTAACCAACGGGGCCTTTCCCAAACGCTTGCTCATGTGGGCCGTGGCTTTTGGCGTCGCTTGCGGCATTGCTCTCGGGGTAGTCAAGTTGATTTACGCCCTCCCCTTGAGCTACTTTCTTATTCCCGGTTATCTCATTCTGGTGTTGCTCACCGTTTTCTCTACGGAGGAGTTCGTCAACGTGGCCTGGGACAGCGCGGGGGTCACGACCGGCCCAATCACGGTTCCTCTGGTTCTGGCCATGGGCCTGGGGCTGGGGGAAACAGTCCTGGCCCGAGAAGGATTCGGCGTACTGGCTCTGGCTTCCCTGTTCCCGATTGGTTCCGTGCTGACGTGCGGTCTCTATATCCGGTGGAGAACTGCCCGATCGCAGGAAGTGTTCGTTCATGGTTGAGCGCGAAATCACGGTTTTAACCGATGTGGCCCTGATTACTTGTATCGTTCAAAAGGGAATGGCGGATACGATTGTGCGGGCCAGCAGAGAAGCCGGGGCCCAGGGTGCCACCGTCTATTACGCCCAGGGCAGCGGCGTACGGGAGCGGCTGGGGTTGCTGGGCGTCGCGATTGAAGTGGAGAAAGAGGTCATCAATATTGTTGTGGCCACCAATCAGGTGGATAGGCTCGTGGAGGTGATTTACCTGGCCGGACAGTTGGACAAGCCGGGCAGGGGGTTCCTCTACGTGACGCCCCTAGAGAAGGCGGCGACCTACATTCCTCCCGACATCCTGGAACGCCTCAGTGCCCGGGCCGAGCAGCAGTGAACCCTCAGTTGAAAAGTGACCTGCGGCTAATCACCTGCATCCTTCCCCGGGGGACTGGTGTCGCGGTGCTGCATGAGATTCATGAGAAAGGGATCTACCGGGCCGACATTCACGCGGCCCGGGCCTTCGTTGGATCAGGAGCCGGAGGGGTTTTTGATCGAGTGGAAAAAGATATCCTCAACGTGGTGATTGCCGCGGGCGAGGCGGATGATTTCTTCGAGTGGATTTATCACCGAACCAGAATGTACGAGGTGCCCGGCGGGTTCATGTTTATGGCGAAACTGGCCTGCGGCAGCCCTTTCTTGCTGCCTGGAGGAATTCCTTCCGAAACGCTGTAATCTTTGGGGACACGATTGCTGCTTCGCGACCACCTGGCGAAACTCGCAGCGCTGGTGCGCGCCTAGCCTGGCTGCGAGGAGGCGATGGAGACCGAACTCCAGACCGTCGTCCTGGTCTTCTCCCTGTTGTTCCTGGCGGCGGTCATCTCGCTGGTCCTGAAGCGCATCCGGCTGCCGTTCAGCGTGGCGGTGCTGCTGGTGGGGCTGCTGCTGGGGACGCTGACGGCCCGCTACGCCCCGGCGGCGGAAGAGCCCGGGGTCGTCGGCGAGCTCCTGGGGGCGCTCCAAAGCCTGAGCCAGCTCTCGCCGGAGCTGATCCTCTTTATCTTCCTGCCCACATTGATCTTCGAATCCGCCTTTGCGCTGGACGCGCGCAAGCTGCTGAAGAACCTGGGGCCCATCCTGACCCTGGCCATCCCGGCGCTGCTGATTTCCACCGTAATCGTGGCCGCGGCGCTGGTCTGGGGCGTGGGCGCGCCCTTCGAGGTCACCTGGGCGGTGGCGCTGCTCTTCGGGGCGTTGATTTCCGCCACCGATCCGGTGGCGGTGGTGTCGCTGTTCAAGGAGTTGGGGGCGCCGCCGCGGCTGACCGTGCTGGTCGAAGGCGAGAGCCTCTTCAACGACGGCACCGCCATCGTGATCTTCCACATCCTGCTGGGGGTGGTGGCGGGGACGTTGACCGGCAGCGCCGGCGGGCTGGTGCTCGCAGGCGTGGTGAAGTTCGCCGTGGTGTGCGTGGGCGGGGTGGGGATCGGCCTGCTGCTGGCGTTTCTGTTCGCGCAGCTCCTCGCCCGGGTGCGGAACGACGAGCTGGTCGAGATCACTCTGACCACGGTGCTGGCCTATGCTTCGTTCGTCATCGCCGAGCATTACTTCCACGTCTCCGGGGTGATGGCCACGGTGGCGGCCGGCGTGACCCTGGCCAGCTACGGGCGGACCAAGATTTCCCCGCCGGTGCAAGAGTTCATGCACCAGTTCTGGCGCTACCTGGCCTACATCGCCAACGCGCTGATCTTTTTCCTGGTGGGCATCGTGCTGCCGCTGCGGGTGCCGCTGGCCGAAGTGGGCCCCTACCTGGTGCCGCTGGGCATCACGGTGGCGGCGGTGGTGGTGGCGCGGGCGGTGGGCGTGTTCAGCCTGGTGCCGCTGCTGGGACGCTTCACGGAAAAAATCGATCTGCGCTTCCAGACCATTATGTTCTGGGGCGGGCTGCGGGGGGCGGTGGCGCTGGCGTTGGTGCTGGCGGTGGCTAACGATCCGGACGTCTCGAAGACAGTGAAGGACCTCTTCCTGACCCTGGCCGCCGGGGTGATCCTGACCACGCTGCTGGTGAACGCGCTCACCATCCGGCCGCTGCTGGAATGGTTCGGGCTGCACAAGTACGACCGGGCGGAGCTCTTCCAGCGCGGCGAAGCCATGCTGGGCGTGCTGCGCCGGGTGCGCGGGGAACTGGGACGGCTGCGGGAGGAGAAGAGCTTTTCCCCCCCGGTGATCGACCAGCTCGGCCAAGAGTATGAAGGCCGGGAGCGGAAACTCCAGCAAGAGCTGAAGGAGCTGAAGAGCCGGGCCGCCGGCTTCAGCCCGGAGCTGGAAAAAGAAGTCCTGCTGGGCCAGTGCTTGACCATCGAGCGCCGCGCCTACCTGACCCTCTACGCCCGCGGTGTCCTGCCGGAAAAGACCACCAAGACCCTCCAGCACTCGGTGGACCTGCTGCTGGACCGCCTGAAGATGGGCGCCGAACTGCCCCCGGACCGCTACGTGCGGGGACGAGCGGAGGTGGCGCTGACGCGGGTGTGGACCGCACTGGAGAAGGCGCCCTTGCTGGCCGGCTGGGCGGCCAACCGCAAGGCCGACCTGCTGGCCGACGCCTACGATACCGCCCGCGGGCTCTCCCGCGGCTGCGCCCGGGTGCTCGAGGAACTCGACGAGATGGGCCAGACGGGCGCGGCGGACCCGTTGGCTCTGGGCGAAGTCCAGCGCCGCTATCAGAACTGGTCGGCGCGCGCGCAGGAGCGGATGAACCGGATGGCCACCCAGTACCCGGAATACGTGGAGAAGGTGCAGGCCATCCTGGCCGGACGGCTCTGCCTGAACCTGGAGCTGGAGGAATACCGCCACCTGGGGGAGCTGGGGGTGCTGCCGGAGAAGGTGGTGGACGAGATGACCCGGAGCGTGGACGAGCGCATGGGGCGCATCCGGCGCATCCCGCGCTCGGCCCTGCACTTCGACGTCCGCGACCTGCTCCGGCAGGTGCCCTTCTTCCAAAGCGTCCCCGCGCATTGCATCGAGGAGCTGGCCCGGCGGGCGCGCCCGCACACGGTGCTGGAAGACGAAGTCATTTTCCACGAGGGCGCCCGCAGCGATTCGCTCTACCTGATTGCGCGCGGGGCGGTGCGCATCAAGGTGGCGCAGCCCGAGCGCATCCTGGCGGTGCTGGGGGCGGGGGAATTTTTCGGGGAGATGGCCCTGCTGAGCGCCAAGCCGCGCACCGCCACCGCCCAGGCGGCCACGCCGGCGCACATGATCGAGCTGACCCGGCGGGGCGTGCGGGAAGTGGAAGCGCTGGTGCCGGAGCTCCACCGCTCGATGCAGGAAGCTTATCGGGAGCGGCTGGTGGACCAGGCCCTGGCCCGACATCCGGCCTTCGCCGAGCTCGACCGCAAGCAGCGGCAAACCCTGCTCGGCCTCCTGCAGCCGCGGGAACTGAAGAGTGGCGAAACCCTGCTGGCCGACGCGCCCTGCTTGGTGGTGGTCTGCTCGGGGGAACTCGTGGTGGAGCAGCGAATCCTGGCCGAAGGCGACCTGCACGGCGTGGAGATGTTCGTCGCGGACAAGGGCGGCCGGCCGCTGCGCGCGCTGACCCCGGCGGCGGTGTTCGTGCTGGGCTCGAAGGAGCTCGAGCGTCTGCGCCAGGAGGCTCCCGCCATCCCCGTCCTCATCGCCCACTGCCTGCAACAAACTCCGCACTGAGACCAAGGGAAGGGCGGACAGACAGGAATGTCTGCCCTACCAACTTTCTTGTGGTGGCGCGGGATGGCAGCGTCGCGCCGCAGCCGGACTAGCGGACGCGGGCCAGGATCAGGGTGAGGTCGTCTTTCAATTCCCGGTCGCTGAATTCCTGCACGGTAGCGACGACCAGGTTGAGCAGGGAGGAGATGGGCAAGTCCCGGTAAGCCCGGAGAGTATCGAGCAGGCGGCCGCGGCCGAACTCTTCCTCCTGGTCGCTCATTGCCTCCGTGACGCCGTCGCTATAAAGCACCAGGAGGTCGCCGGGGGCGAGCTGCACCTGCCGGGTCGAGCCCTCGCAGCGCTCGAACAAACCCATCACCGTAGCTGTGGAGCTGAGTTCTTCCAAGGCTCCCTCGGCGCGCAGCAGCAGCGCCGGCGTGTGGCCACAGTTGGCGTAGCGCAGGCGCCGGGTAGCGTCCTGGTAGTCCGCGAAGAAGAGAGTGGCGAAAACGTTGGAATCGGTGCACTCGTACAGAAGCTGGTTTACCGATTGCACCAGGCGGCTCGGGTCCTCCCGGGCCAGGGCGTAGCGGCTGCGCAGGCCCGCCTGTAGGTTAGCCATCAAGAGCGCCGCGGGGATGCCCTTGCCGGCGATGTCGGCCACCACCAAACCCACTCGGCCGGCGGCGAGCTCGACGAAATCGTAGCAGTCGCCCCCGATGGATTGGGCGGGGATACAGCAGCCGGCGTAGTCCAACGTCTCGAGAAGCGGGGTTTTGTGAGGAAGGAGGTTCTCCTGGATGCGGCGGGCGATTTCCATCTCGTCGGCCACCCGCTGTTCCAGCTCTTCGTGCGCCGTGCGCAGTGCTTCCTTGGAGCGACTCAGCTCGGCCAGGGTGCGGGCCAGGGTGGCCGAGCTACGCCGCAGCTCCAGCAGCATCATCGCCTGGCGAGCCAGCGCCCGCAGGGCGTCGGTCTGCTCCGGGGTCATTTGACGGGGAACGCTGTCCTTGACGCAGAGCGTGCCTAAGGCGTGGCCGTCGGGAGTAATCAAGGGCACGCCGGCATAGAACCGAATCTTGGGATCGGAAGTGACCAGGGGGTTGTGGGCGAAGCGTTCGTCGGCCAACGCATCCGGCACGACCAAGATGTCGGGTTGCATAATGGCATGCGCGCAGAAGGCGACGTCGCGCGAGGTTTCCGAGGCCGAGAAGCCCACCTTGGACTTGAACCACTGCCGGTGCTCGTCCACCAGACTGATGAGGGCCACCGGGGTGCCGCAGATGTGCGAAGCCAGCCGGGTGAGGTCGTCGAAGGACCTTTCCGAGGCCGTGTCCAGGATTTGGTACTGGCGAAGGGCGTCAAGCCTCGTCGCTTCGTTGGCCGGTCGCGGTGCTTTCATGGTGCGTAGGACCACTACTAGGACCGAGCTAACCTGCCGGGCCGCCCACGAAGGTGCGCCGGGCACTTTTGCTCGCGTAGGTCAGCATCGCCAAATTCAGCGCCGGGAGAATCACCAGCGGCAAGGCCGGCACGACCAGGACCACCGCCAGCCAGGCGTTGAGCCAAACGGCCTGCCTTCTGGCCGTCGCCTCCGACTTCATCAACGGCTCAAGTCGCGCCACCAGCCACCAGCCCGGCACAGCAATGGCAAAGCCAAAGGGAATCGCGATCCACAGGTGACTGGTGGGCGGGAGAGTCCCCAGGATCGCCTTGGTCGTCACCGCCAGCAGGTGCCCGGTGCCCATGAGGCCGATCCACAAGCCGAAGAAAGCGTTCAGGCCGGTGGCAATTACGAGTCTCTTGGGCAGGGTTCGGCGCCAGCCAGCCACAAAGACTGCGGCAGCGGCGAGCACGCCGGCGGCGGTGGCCACCAGCAACCAGAGTTCTCCGTCGAGCAAAAGCTGCAACATAGCGCGGCCCCCCCCGGACGCCTCCAGAGGAATTTATTTGGAATGATTATAACGCTAAATCCCCTGCAAAAGGGAAATTCAGAGCGGGGTGGCGACTCAGGCGAGGAAGCGTTGCAGGTAGGCCCGCCTACGCCAAGGCTACGGAGGGCAAGTCAGGAAACCAAGTTCAGTGCTGGGTCCGACCTAAGTCGTTTTCCTTACGCCAAGAAGCGCTGGACGTAGGGGTCGCGGGCCGAGACCAGGTCGGCGGGGGAGCCGACGAAATAAATCGAGGCGTCGCGCAGCAGCAGGAAGCGCGTGGGGCCGCAGGGTTGGCCGCGACCATCGCCGCCCACGGGCTTCAAGGCTTCGTTCTGCGAGTCGTAGCAATTGTTGGCCAGGATGAAGGCGTCCTGGAGGCGGTGGGTGACGTAGAGGGCGCCGGCCTGGCGGGTGTCGCGCAGCTTGATGATCAAAGTCAGAATCGTCTGGGCGGTCACGGGGTCGAGCCCGGCGGTGGGGGAATCGTAGAGCAGGATGGGGGGCTCGGTGATGAGCGCGCGGGCCAGGCCCACGCGGCGCTGCATGCCGCCGGAGAGTTCGGCGGGCAGCTTCCAGATGGCCTCCTCCAGGCCGACGAAGCGCAGGCACTCGCGCACCCGCCGCTCAATCTCTTCGTCGGAATAGTCCTTGCCGCCGTGCACGGTTTCTTCGATCAGGCGGTAGGCGACGTTCTCGTGGACGCTGAGGGAATCGAACAGCGCCATCTCCTGGAAGACGATGCCGAGCTGCGCCCGCAGGGGAAACAGCTCTTCTTCCTCCAGCTCGGTGATGTCGGTGCCCAGCACGGTGATGCGGCCACGGTCGGGTTTGAGCAGGCCGAGGGCGAGCTTGAGCAGGGTGGTCTTGCCGGTGCCGGTCACGCCCAGCAGCACCAGGGTTTCCCCGCGATGCAGGGCGAAGGAGAGATCGCGCAGGACGACGGTCTGGCCGAAGGCCAGATGGACATCGTCGAAGCGGAGGACCTCCGCCTGGCCCGCAGTCGGGTTGCCCGGAGTGGGGTCCGCCATTACCAGCCCATCATTTCGTTGACCCAGAGGACGGTTTTGGTGATGAAGAGGTTGGTCACCAGAATGAGCACGGAGGCGGCCACGACGGCTTGGGTGGTGGCGCGGCCCACGCCGCGGGTGCCGCCGCGGGTCGCCAGCCCGTAGTAGCAGCCCACCAGCGAAATGATCAGGCCGAAGACCACCGGCTTCACCAGCCCCTGCACAGCGTCGCCGAACTCGATGGCGTTGTAGGCGCGCACCCAGAATTGGGTGGGGTTGATGCGGACGACGGCGGTCGAGGCCAGCAGGCCCCCCAGCAGCCCGCAGAGGTCGCCCACGATGGTCAGCAACGGCACCACCACCACGGTAGCCACCACGCGGGGGATGACCAGGCGCTTGACCGGGTCGGTGCCCAACGCCCGCATGGCGTCCACCTGCTCGGTCACCTGCATGGAGCCCAGCTCGGAGGCGATGCCGCTCGAGACCCGCCCGGCCACCAGCAGAGCGAAGATCACCGGCCCGATCTCCCGCACCAGCGCCAGCGCCACCACGTCGCCGGTCAGCCCGGGGGAGCCGAAGCGCACGAACTGGTCGGCCGTCTGCAACACCAGCACCGCGCCGATGAACACCGAGGCCAAGACCACCACCGGCAGCGAGCCCACGCCGATAACGTCCATCTGCTCGAAGGTCAAGGCGAGGTAGCGGGGGCGGGCAAAGATTTTGCGGAAGGATTGCCAGGCCAGCAGGGTGAAGTCCTGCACGGCCAGGACTTTTTCCTTGAGCAGGTTGTTGAGGACGCTGACCGGGCCGGCCATAGGCGGTGGCTCGAGGCGAGCCCCTAAAGCGCCATTCTCCCCTGCCGCTGAGAGCAAGTCAAGGAACGCGCAAGTCCTAGAGGGTTGGTGGGGCAGGCATTCTTGTCTGCCCAGGCAGATCCTTCGGCGCTGCTCCCCTCGACCCCGAAGCTGCGGGATCGGGGCTCCCTTCGACTTCGCTTCCCTCGACTTCGCTCGGGATCTCCGCTTCGCTGCGACGGGGTCTCCGCCCTTCGGCAAGCTCAGGACTTTCGCTACGCTTCGGCTACGCTTCGACCCTTCCCTTCGGCTGCGCTCAGGACGGGCAGGGCAAGCAACGCAAGAGTCCTGACCCACCTAGCGAGAGTTGTGCAACAGCTTCTACTCTTCCAGGGCTTTTTCTTCTTGGAGGCGGCGGTAGGCTTCGCTGCGGGAGAGACCGAGCTCGCGGGCCACTTGCTTCAAGGCGGCTTTGAGGTCGAGCTTCTTCTGCTTTTGCAAGCGGGCCACGAGGGCGCGGAGGGAATCTGTTTTGCGGCGCGCCGGCTTGACGGCCCGCTCGTCCGCGGGCGCCACCAACAGGGTGATCTCACCTTTGAGCGCCCGCTTCTTGATCTGCGGGAGCACTTGCTCGAGCCGCCCGCGCAGGAACTCCTCATGCAGCTTGGTGACTTCGCGGGCCAGCACCACGTGGCGGTTGCCCAGCACCGCCGCCATATCGGCCAGCGACTCGAGGATGCGATGGGGCGCCTCGTAGAAGATGAGGGTGCCGGGCTCGCCGGCCAATTCCTTCAGCGCCTTGCGCCGTTGGGTGCGCCTGGGCGGCAGGAAGCCGACAAAGTGGAAGTGCGCGCAGGGGAGCCCGGAAGCCATCAGGGCCGCTCCGAAGGCGGTGGCCCCGGGCACGGGAATGATGGGGATGGCGTGGCGGATGGCGAGCGAGATGAGGTGGTCGCCGGGGTCGGAGATGCCCGGCGTGCCGGCGTCCGAGACCAGGGCCACGCGCGCCCCCTGCTCCATCTCCAGGACGATCTCGGCCGCGCGCACCACCTCGTTGTGCTGGTGGTAGCTGAGGGCCTTCTTGTGGATGCCGTAGAAGTTCAGCAGCTTGGCGGTCTGCCGGGTGTCCTCGCAGGCGATCAGGTCCACTTCCCGGAGCACCCGCAGGGCGCGCAGGGTGATGTCCTCCAGGTTGCCGATGGGGGTGGCTACCAGGTAGAGGCAGCCGCCGTTCTCGGAGCGGCGCGGAGCCGGATAGTTGGCGACCTGTGTGCCCATAATGGAACCGTCCAGAGCCTTATCTCCCCGCCGACGCAGTCTAGCACGCTGCGCGGTGGGGGAAAACAGGAATCGGGCGGCGGGGAACGGGCCGCGGTGGGTTGGGAGGCGGTGTGGTACAATGATTGCTCTGATTGCTCTGGTTGGGCGAGGAAAGAGCGTCCATGCCGCTCTACGAATACGAATGCGGCGGTTGCGGGAAGCGGTTTGAGCTGATCCAGAAGTTTTCCGCTCCGCCGGAGTTTGCTTGCCCGAAGTGTGGAGCCGAGGCGCACCGGTTGCTTTCCCCGCCGGCCCTGCAGTTCAAGGGCAGCGGCTGGTACATCACGGATTACGCGCGCAAGTCCCGCCCGGCAGAAGGCAGCGACAAGGGTGAGGGCAAAGCCGAGAGCCGGGAGAGCGCCCGCAGCGGGGACACCCGGAAGGCTCCCGCCGCTGCCGAACCAGGGTCCAAGTAGTCGCCGCCCGCCGCCCGCCGCTCGGGTTCCCGCAGGCCGCCGCCACCAGCCCAACCAAAGGAGTCGCTCCCGGCGAGTCCGCGAGCGCTGCAAGGGGGTAAGCCGTGGCGAAACGAGCAACCAGCGGCCCGGTGCAGGTGCCGCCCCGCTTCCACCAGAACGTAAAGCGGGTGGTGCTGGATATGCAGGAGGTCGACCGTCACCTGGTTTTCGGCGTCCTGCCCCAGCAGACCCTGGAGGATTTGAGCCAGGCGGTGGACCACCTGCGGGCCACCTGCTGGGCGGTGCTGAATTCGGTGGTGGACGACTTCGCCGACAGCCAACGGGCCACCGTCATCCTCACCTCCCACCGCCTCCAGCGCGCCATCCAGTTGATCGGCGCCCTGATGGAGGAGATCGACGCCGGGCGGCTGACCGGCTCCACGAAGGGCGTCGAGGAGCTGCGCAACCAGTTGGGCCGCGCCTACAAGAAGCTCCACTACCTGACCACCGGCAAGCCCGCCCCGCCCGAACCCGGCTAGGGCCAAAGCCGGTATGATTTTTTTCGTTTCTTACGCACGCTCCACTCGTTTCCCCGCAAAAAGCCGCAGGTAGCGCGCCTACGGCTTGCACCCTGCGCTACCTTTCAAATGGGGAGAAGGATAGCGAGGGTTTCCCGCAGGGCTACCCGCGGTTTTCTTCAGGGCCTGCCTCAGGGGCTAAAGCCCTCTAAATTTTGCTTGGCTTTTCGGCACGGCTGAAGCCGTGCCCTTCCGGATTTGCCCTCAGGCTGGGCTCAGGGCAAGCACCCTGCGCTACCTTTCCAACGGGGAGTGGCGTGGGCTTCCCTACAGCTTGAGGGATTTCAGGTAGGCGCGCAGGGCGGGGCCGAGCTCGGGGTGCTTGAGGGCGTAGTGGAGGTTGGCCTGGAGGAAGCCCAGCTTGCTGCCGGCGTCGTGGTGAACGCCCTCATAGAGCAGGGCGTGCACGGTGCGCTGGCGGGCGGCGCGCCGGAGGGCGTCGGTCAACTGGATTTCCCCGCCGCGCCCGGGCCGGGTCTCGGCAATGAAGCCGAAGAGCTCGGGCTCGAGCAGGTAGCGGCCCACCACCACGTAGGGCGAGGGGGCTGCGCTCGCCCGGGGCTTCTCGACCAGGTCGCGGACGCGGAACAGCCGGTCCTTCCAGCGCTTGTCCTCGACCGGCTCGGTCTGCATCACCCCGTAGCGCTCGATCTCCGGCCCTTGCACCGGTTCGGTAGCGATGATGGAACCGCCGAAAGCGGCGTGGGCTTCGATGAGCTGTTGGGTGGCGGGGACGGGATGGTCGATCAGGTCGTCGGGGAGGAGGACGGCGAAGGGCTCCTCGCCCACCAGGGCGCGCGCGCAGCCCACCGCGTGGCCCAGGCCCAGGGCCTTGGGCTGGCGTACGGAGGCGACCTTGGCCAGTTGCTCGATGCCGCGGAGTAGCTCGGCTTCTTCCTGCTTGCCGCGTTCTTCCAATTCGCGCACCAATTCTGGGTTGGAATCGAAGTGGTCTTCGATGGCGTCCTTGCCGGACCCGGTAACCAGGATGATTTCCTCGATGCCGCTGGCGACGGCTTCCTCGACCGCGTACTGGATGAGGGGCTTGTCCACCACCGGCAGCATCTCTTTCGGCTGCGCTTTGGTGGCGGGGAGGAAGCGCGTGCCGAGCCCGGCCACCGGCAGCACCGCCTTGCGCACTCGCCCGAATCGGGCTCGGCGGGCTGTGCTCATGGCGCTCTCCTCCTGGACGCAGTGAGCCAGCGGCGGGCCAGCGGCTGGCGCGCCAGCCAGGCGCGCACTCGCCGGGGCGTCATCGGGCCGCGCTCGCTCAGCAAGGTGACGTGCGGCTCCAAGGGAATGGTCTCAAACACGCGGTTGACCACCCGGACTCGCCGCGGCGCCCCGCGCCACACCATCCCCGCGGGCTGCTCCTCCAGCCGGTGGAAGCGGGCCAGCGGCGCCGGCAAGAACTTCATCGTGTCGGCGAGGACGAAAAACGGCTTGCGCTCGCGCCGGGCCCGCTCTTGCAGCAGCCCGGTGCCCATCTTGTTGACGTAGGCGGCCGGCAGCACCGCGTCGGCCCCGACCACCACCAGGCGCGCCGCGGGGATTTCTCCGGGCAGGGCCGCATCGATCACCAGTCTAACCTCGATGCCGCTCCGCGCCAGGCGTTCCGCCAGCGTGCGGCCTTCGCCGCCCGGCCGGGCTTCCGAGACGATCACGCGCTGGAGGCGAGAGCGCGCGGCCAGGAGCGCCGCCAGTACCGTCGAGCTGTAAGAGTAGGTGACTACGGCAGCCTGGCGCGGGAGGCGGGCGGCGAACCGCCGGGCGATTGTCCGCGTGGCTGCGCGCCGCTGCCGGCGAAGCCGCACGAGTTGGCGGCGCAAGCGGTCGAGCGCAGCGTCGTCTTGCTCGGCGGCCAGTTGGAGGCGGTTGGCCAGGTTGAGCAGCGGGGCCATGGCAGGGTGGAGGGTAAGCGTGGTTTCGGCCAGTCGCGCCAGCGCCTGCGAGGTGCGGGAGTCGCGCGCTGGCCGGCGGCAGAAACGCTCCAGGAGCGCGGCGGCGCGCTCGGCAATTTCAGCGGCCCCGGAGCGGTGGTCGCGCGCCAACGCCCGCAAATCCCGCAGGGCTTTTCGGAGCCGTTCGGCCATGGCAGGGCATTCTAGCAGAGGGCTCTTGGCCCCCGTGGTATCATCTCGGGCCAGCGCGATTGTGCAGAGGCCGACTCTCTTGATTTCGCCCACTGTGGTACGGATCATTTTCGGCGGCGCGCTCGGTCTGGCCTTTGGCATTGGTGCCTACGGCTTCATTTATGCCCGCGGCGATTCCTATTTGACCGATGATCCCGCTGCCTGTGCCAACTGCCACATCATGCGCGAGTACTACGACGGCTGGATCAAGTCCAGCCACGGCGCCGTGGCCGTGTGCAATGATTGTCATACGCCCTCCGGCTGGGTGGGCAAGTACCAGAGCAAAGCCACCAATGGCTTCTGGCACTCGTTGGCCTTCACTACCGGCCGGCATCCGGATTCCCTGCGCATCAAGCCGCGCAACCGGGCGGTCACCGAAGCCGCCTGCCGGCACTGCCATCAGGACATCGTGGCGGCCATCGAAGGGGCGCCCGGCGGAAGCCCCAAGATTTCCTGTGTCCGCTGTCATGACTCCGTAGGACATCTCAGGTGAGCGGAGTGGTCCTTGGCCGCAGGAGGTGAGCGCATGGCTAAGATGCCCGGCCCCATCCGGTTGATGCTTATTACCGCGGTGGTGGCGACGTTGGCCGCCGCCGGCGGGGCCGCCCTGCTAGTGAACATCCTGGAGCGGAAACAGGAAGCCAGGAACCCTTTCTACCGCGTGGTGGAGCTCACCGATGAGACGGAAGACCCGGCCGTCTGGGGCAAGAATTTTCCCCAACAGTACGACGGGTACCGCCGCACAGTCGATCAGATCCGCACGCGCTTCGGGGGCAGCGAGGCTGTCCCCCGCACCCCTACTCAGGCCGACCCGCGCTCGCTCGTGGCCCAATCCCGCTTGGAGGAAGACCCGCGCTTGAAAATCATCTGGGCGGGGTACGCCTTCGCGGTGGACTTCCGGGAAGAACGCGGGCACGCCTATATGCTCGAAGACCAGACCTACACTCAACGCCAGATCATCGCCCAGCAACCGGGCACTTGCCTGCATTGCCATGCCTCGGTCTATGTGGCTTACAAAAAGCTGGGGGACGGCGACCTGTTCCGGGGCTTTGAGAAGATCAACCAGATGTCCTACGCCGAGGCCCGCCAGTTGGTGAAGCATCCGGTGGCCTGCATCGATTGCCACGACCCCGAGACGATGCAGGTGCGCGTGACACGACCCGCTTTCCTCGAAGGCCTCCGCGTGTGGAAGGCCGGGCAGGGGGTGGAGAACTATGACGTCAACACCATGGCCACGCGCCAGGAGATGCGCACCTATGTGTGCGCGCAGTGCCACGTCGAGTACTACTTCCAGGGACCCGAAAGGCGCCTCGTCTATCCCTGGGCCCGGGGCCTCCGCGCGGACGACATCCTGGCCTACTACGAAGAAATCGGCTTCAGCGACTGGACTCACGCCGACACCGGGGCCCCGGTGCTCAAGGCGCAGCACCCGGAGTTTGAAATGTGGAACCAGGGCATCCACGCTCGCTCGGGGGTGGCCTGTGCCGATTGCCATATGCCCTATCGGCGGGTCGGCGGCCTGAAGATCACCGACCACCACGTGCGCAGTCCCGTCTTGAATATCCAGCGGGCCTGCCAGACGTGTCACAGGTGGTCGGAAGCGGAATTGAAAGCGCGGGTGGAGACGATTCAAGAAAAGACCTTCGAGCTTCGGAACCTGGCCATGGACGCCCTCATCGAGCTGATTCGCGACCTCAAGGCCGCGCGGGCCGCGGGCGTCGGCGAGGCGAAACTCTCGGCAGCGCGCGCCTTCCAGCGCCGGGCACAGTTCCTGCTCGACTTCGTGGAGGCGGAAAACTCCACCGGTTTCCATGCCCCGCAGGAGGCGGCGCGGATTCTTGCGCACTCCATTAACTACTCCCGCAAGGGGCAGATGGCCCTTCGCGATCAAAGCCCATAAGGCGATAAGACGATAACTTCGCCGGTCGGAGTCGGCGGCCCGCCGGGGCAGACGCCACCCCGTCAAGAAGCGATGTGTTAGGATTGATTGCAGAAGGATAAGTGCAACCATGGCGCGCATCCTGGGGATCGAATCGAGCTGTGATGAGACCGCGGCGGCGGTGGTGGTCGACGCCCGGCAGATTCTCTCTAACGTCATCAGCTCGCAGATCGACCTCCACGCCAAATACGGCGGGGTAGTGCCGGAGCTCGCGGCCCGCGCGCACTTGGAGAGGATCGTTCCGGTGGTGCGCGAGGCGTTCGCGCAGGCGGGGCTGAGCTACGGTGACGTGGACGCGGTGGCGGTGACCCAGGGGCCGGGCTTGATCGGCTCGCTGCTCGTCGGTGTCGCCTACGCCAAGGCGATGGCCTGGTCGCTGGGCAAACCCCTGATCGGAGTGAACCACCTCGAGGGTCACATCCACGCCGTCCTGCTCCAGGCCGAGCAAAACGCCGAGGCCGACCAAATCGAGTTCCCGCTCGTCGCTCTGGTGGTTTCTGGCGGCCATACCGCGTTATATCTCGTCCAGCGCGCGCCATTGGCCGCCAAGGGCTTTCGCTACCGCTACCGCCTCCTCGGCCAAACCCTGGACGACGCCGCCGGGGAAGCCTTCGACAAGGTGGCCAGGCACCTCGGCCTCGGCTACCCCGGCGGGCCGGTGATCGACCGCCTGGCCACCCGCGGCAACCCCGACGCTTTCCTCTTCACCCGGCCCCGGCTCCGCCACGCCCGCCCCTACGACTTCAGCTTCAGCGGCATCAAGACCGCCGTCGTCCGCTTGGTGGAGAAG
>JALLOH010000179.1 GCA_027717655.1 Acidobacteriia bacterium AH_259_A11_L15 | reverse complement strand
AGGCGGCCATCCCGCCGCGCTTCTGCGCTTCCGCAACCACGTGCAGAGCCAGGGTAGTCTTGCCGCCCGCCTCCGGGCCGAACATCTCCACCACGCGGCCGCGCGGCATGCCGCCGACGCCCAGCGCCGCATCCAGGGAGAGGGCGCCGGTCGGGATCACCGCCACGGGCACCAGCACATCCTTGCTGCCCAGGCGCATGATGGAGCCCTTGCCGTACTCTTTTTCAATCTGCGAGATGGCCACGTCCAGTTGGCGCTTGCGGTCGTCTTCCATCGCTGTTTCTCCTTACTCTTCCTCGGAAATTTCCCGGTCCAGGGCCGCCTGCATCTGGTCTTCCAACTCCTGCAGGAGCGTCCGGGCTTGCGACTCGTCCTTCTTGTTCACCCACAAACCGATTTCGCCGAACTCGCCGGCGGGGATCATACCCAAGTCGCGGTCGGCGAGGCACGCCATGCCAGTCTCCTCGAGCATCTGCCGCAGCATCTGCGCCCGCAGCAGGTCCAGCCCCACCCATACGCGAACGGTTTCCTCGTCCCGCTTCATCCTCGCCGCTCTAGACCCACATCAGCAACAACAAAAAGAGCGCCACGTTCACGACGTGGCTGAGCAGTCACAACCGGCACCAGGTCTTCAACCGGGCCACCAGGGCCCAGACCAGATACGGTGCCAGCAGTACCGCCACCGCCACCGCCACCACGGCTGTCCCCCACAGCCAGGGCGGTAGCGCCCCGGCCAGCGCCAGCGCCGCCACCAGCGCCGTCAAGACATACAAGCCGATCCCCAGCACCGAGTTCGGCGGGCCCAGCACCCGGGCGTAGGGCGTCTGCAAGATGGTCACGCAAGTCTGTTCGTTGCGCCGGCAAAACGCCGTCGGAAGCTCGCGGGACTCGATGCGGCCGTAGTACACCAGGGTGAAGTAGAGAGAAACCGCCAACCCCAAGAGCGATAACCCCAGCAACCACCACGACGCCATTCGATTCGCTGCGCCGGTCTAGCGCTCCACCGCCAGGGCCACGGCGTTGCCGCCGCCCAAGCAGAGAGCCGCCACACCGCGCTTGGCATTTCGCGCCTGCATCTCGTGCACGAGCGTCACCAGAAGGCGAGCCCCGCTGGCCCCGATGGGATGCCCCAGGGCCACGGCGCCGCCGTTGACGTTGACGCGAGCGGCGTCGAGCTTCAGCTCCCGGATCACGGCCAGCGCCTGCACGGCGAAGGCCTCATTCAACTCGATCAGTTCGACTTCCTCGCGCCGCCACCCGACTTTCTCGAGCAGCCGGTTCACCGCTTCCACCGGGGCCATCATCACCCACCTCGGCTCCACCCCGCTGACCGCCTGGCCCACGATGCGCGCCATCGGCGTCCGGGCGTTCTCCGACGCCCACTCTTCCCAACTCACCACCAGGGCGCCGGCGCCGTCGTTGGTGCCGGGCGCCTTGGCGGCCGTAACCGTGC
>JALLOH010000178.1 GCA_027717655.1 Acidobacteriia bacterium AH_259_A11_L15 | reverse complement strand
CCTCATCCTCGGCTTCCCCGTCTTCTCCAAGCTCCGCAACCACCCCAAGGTCGTCGAGCGCGTCCAGAACATCCGCGTCGGCGTCGTCCGCGAGGAAGACCTGGCCTCCATCTTCGACGTCCAGCAGGTCCTGGTCGCCCAGGCCCTGGAAGTCGACGCCGCCGGCGCCGTCGACTTCGTCTTCGGAAAGCACGCGGTGCTCTGCTACGTCTCGCCCACGCCCGCCTTCGGCGAGCCCAGCTTCGGCAAGTCCTTCGTCTGGGCCGGCGCCCCCGGCTCCACCAACGGCTTCATCGTCGAGCTCGGCCGCGCCACCCCGGTCAGCCGTAAGGCCGACGAGGTCGCGGTGCACTTCTATTACGACCAGAAGATCACCGCCGTCGAAGCCGGCTACCTCATCCAGAACGCCGTGGCGTAAGCCCCGGCCCGGTAGGACAGACATTCCTGTCTGTCCGGGGCCGACCTGAGTCGGCCCCTCTCAGTCGAAAGGAACCACGGATGCACGCAGTCCAGTTCAGTCCACGTGCCGCAGACGAAACCAGAACCGGGGCTTTAGCCCCTGAGGTTGCTGTCCAGCGCGTCCGGCCTTCTCGGAGCAAAGCGGAGACCCCGCTTGCCCTGTCGGAGCCCAGCCGAAGCGTAGCGAAGGTCCTATCGGAGCCCAGCGGAGACCCTGAGCGGAGTCGAAGGGAGCTTGCCGAAGGGCGAAGATCCCGCGCTTCTTGCAGGGCACAACCACGCAAGGGGCTTGTCCTGAGGGCGAAGCCCGAAGGGCCCGGAGAACCCTCTCTCGGGTTTCCCCGCCCCGCCAGGTACTTGGTACCAGGTACACGTTGTTCGCAAATGGAGTAACCCATGCCCTACTGCACACAAAGTGATTTGCTGAACCAACTCACCCAGGCCGAGCTCATCCAGCTCACCGACGACGACGCCACCGGCGCCGTCGACACTGCCAAGGTCGACTCCGCCTTGAACGCCGCCTCGGCCACCATCGACGCCTACGCCGGCGCCCGCTACACCCTCCCGCTGCAATCGAGCGAAAAGATCAAGCAGCTCTGCATTGACTTGGCCATCTACGAGCTCGAAAAGCGCCGCCGCCGCCTCCGCGACGCCACCGTCGCCGCCCGCGACGCCGCCCTCGCCTTCGCCCGCGGCCGCGCCGTCCTCGACCAGCCCGCCGGTGCCCCCGCCCAGCAATCCGAAGCCGACGTCAAGAAAACCCAGCAGGACCGCACCTTCTCCGACGAAAAATTGGAAGGCTTCTAATGCCCTGCGCTCTCACCCTCTGCGTCCTCTGCGCCTCGGCGGTGAGTTCTTTTCTCAAATCTCAAATTTCAAATCTTGAAATTCCCTGATGGTTCAAGTTCGCGTCCAACTCGCCTCCGCCGCCGCGCTCCTCGAGCGCCTCAGCCGCCGCCTCGAACTCCCCGACGAATTGCTGGCGCCGGCGCTGCCCCT
>JALLOH010000177.1 GCA_027717655.1 Acidobacteriia bacterium AH_259_A11_L15 | reverse complement strand
AAGTCATTTGATTCCCTGCTCCGTCTTCCACTATGCTTGCAAGCACGAAATCCAAGGAGGAAGGTATGAAGCCAATGGTGCGGTACGCGGTTGGTATCGGAGTCCTAGCGGGAATTTTCTTGGCGGGGGTGGCGGTGGGCAAGAACCAGTACGGGACACCACCGACGGTGCTGCACGTGGTGGCGGGCAAGTGGACCGACGAGGCCACCGACGAAGAGAAGCAGCAGGCGATGGAAGCCTTGAAGGACATGGCAGCCCAGATTGACGGTATCAAGAATATCTGGGTCACCCCCGAGCGCATCCAGCCGCGGGAGTTCAACTACGCCTTCGCCCTCGAGTTCGAGAGCCGGGAGGCAGCCGACGCCTACGCCGAGCACCCGGCCCACGACGTCTGGTACCAGATCTATTTGCCCCTCCGTGACCAGAGCCGCTCGCTGCAAATCAGCAATCGCTAGGCCGTTTGAAACCACCGATGCACACAGATTCACACGGATGAACAAACCTCGCAACGACGCCTACGTGGATGTTCAGGTTAGGGTGAGGTACGCGGAGACGGACCGGATGGGGGTGGCCTACTACGCCAACCATTTCGTCTGGTTCGAGTTGGGGCGGACGGAGTTTTTTCGGCAACGCGGGCACCTCTACAAGGAGCTGGAAGAGGAGGAGGGGTGCTACATCATCGTGGCCGAGGCCAGCTGTCGCTACCACGCGCCCGCCCGCTATGACGAGCTGCTTACCGTGCGCACCCGGGTGAAAGAAGTGCGCAGCCGGGTGGTGGTCTTCACGTACGAAATCCTGGCCGAGGACGGCCGGAAGGTGGCCACGGGAGAAACCCTGCACGTCATCACCGACCGGAGGGGCAAGCCGCGCTCGCTGCCCGAGCGCTATCGAGAGGCGCTGCTCAGCTCGGCGACGACGGTAAGGAAATGAATTTACCCTAGAAGCGCAGAGGACATAGCGAAAGCCCAGAGAAGAAGAACTCTGCGCTCGCTGCGTCTCTGCGGTAGGAATACACCCATGGCGGTTGATCTGACCGGAAACAACCTGACCACGGAGCAGTTCCGGCAGGTGGTGTTCGAGCGGACTCCGGTGGCGCTGGCCCCATCGGCGCGAAAGGCGGTGGAGGGTTCGCGGGCGGTGGTGGAGAAGCTCATCGCCGACGGTAAGGTCGCCTACGGGGTCACCACCGGCTTCGGCGACCTGGCGGGGGTGCGTATCAAGCCCGAGGAGCTCAAGGCGGTGCAGCTCAACCTGCTGCGGAGTCACGCCAGCGGGGTGGGCGAGCCGCTGAGCGAAGCGGAGACCCGCGGGGCCCTGCTGCTGCGGGCGAACGTTCTGGCCAAGGGCTTCTCCGGGGTGCGCCCGATGGTGATCGATTGCCTCTGCCGGATGCTTAACGCTGGCGTCCACCCGGTAATTCCCTGCCGGGGGTCGGTGGGGGCGAGCGGCGACCTGGCACCGCTGGCGCACTTGGGGCT
>JALLOH010000176.1 GCA_027717655.1 Acidobacteriia bacterium AH_259_A11_L15 | reverse complement strand
GGCCGTTCTGGCCGGGGTGCCGATGGTGCTGATCGGAGCCCAGCCAGACCTGGGAACCGCGCTGACGCTGGTTCCGATTGCGGCGACGGGGGTTTTCTTGGCCGGCTTGCGTGGCAAGCAGTTCGCGGCGTTGATGTTGGCGGCGGCGCTGCTGCTGCCGGTGGGCTGGTTCTTCCTGCGCCCCTACCAGCGGGAGCGCGTGGTGGTCTTTGTCGATCCCGGGCGCAGCCCCCAAGGCTCCGGGTACCAGACGATGCAATCCAAGATTGGCGTCGGCTCCGGGGGCTTCTGGGGCAAAGGGATGGGCGAAGGCAGCCAGAACCAGCTCGGGTTCATTCCGGTGCGCCACGCCGAGTTCATCATGGCGGCGTACGCCGAAGAACACGGTTTCGCCGGCGTGCTGCTGGCCCTGAGCTTGTACCTGATTTTGCTGTTGCGGCTGTTGCACAATGTGGAGGTCGCGGCCGACCGCTCCGGGGCCTTGATCGTTGCCGGGGTGTTCAGCCTGCTGGCTTTCCACTTGCTGGTGAACGTCGGGATGGTGATCGGCTGGATGCCGGTTACCGGGATTCCTTTGCCGCTGATGAGTTACGGGGGCTCGGCCACCCTGTCGACGTTCATGATGCTGGGCCTGGTGATGAGCGTGCGCGTGCGCCGCTTCGTCAACCTCTAGCCTGCCGGCGGCAGGCGGCTGGCCGGCGGCGGCAGGGCCCGGCCACCGACAAGGCTCCGCACGGGGCGGAGCGAAACAGAAGAGAGCGAAACCGTAAGTCGCGGGGCGTCCCCGACCTGCCGGCGACACGCAGGAGAGGCCCCGCCGGGAGAACGACAATCTTGACACTACGAGGGCGGAGACAGACAGCCGGAAGGCGCCCCTACGGGCCGGCCTTCTTCGCGAGCCTTTGCCCGCTGGGGAATTCTTATGACCAAAGAAATGGTGATTTCTTGCTCGCCTCACGAGACCAAGGTAGCTCTGGTGGAAGAGGGGCGAGTAGTAGAAGTTTGCGTTGAGCGCGAAAAGGAATATGGCCTGGTCGGCAGCATCTACAAAGGCCGCGTCACCCGGGTCCTGCCCGGGATGCAGTCGGCCTTCGTCGATATCGGGCTCGACCGCGACGCCTTCCTCTACGTTTCCGACTTCATCGAAGGCCTGGAAGACTTCGAGCGCATAACCGTCGCGGAAGTCGAAGAACCGGAAACCGAGCCACGGGTCGGCGAAGTCCCTTCGCCCCAGCCGATGGCCCCCGGAACGGAGGCGGGCCCGGCCCAAGCGGGCCAGCCCGGAGCGGAAGCTCCGGAGCCCGCCCCGCCAGCCGTCGAAGCCCAGCCAGAACTCGAACAGCGCCAGCCAACCTTCGACCACGCCGCGCCACCCCTGACCCTGCCCGAAACCCGGCCCCGGGGCCGCTCCCGGCGTCATCGACCCCGGCGCCATCGCGGCGGCCGCGGCCCGCGGCGTCCAGAGCGGGGACCACGCCCGGAGG
>JALLOH010000175.1 GCA_027717655.1 Acidobacteriia bacterium AH_259_A11_L15 | reverse complement strand
TATGGCGAGTGAGCGCTGGTAGAGCGGCTCGGCCTCGGCGTACCGGCCCTGGGCGTCGTAGAGCCCCGCCAGGTTGTTGAGGTCGGTGGCCACTGCCGGATGCTCACTGCCCAGCGCCCTTTCGTGGATGTCCAGCGCCCGCTGGAAGAGAGGCTCGGCGCGGGCGTAGTCGCCCTGCTGGTAGTAGAGCAACCCCGAGTTGTTCAAGCTGGTGGCCACGCGGGGGTCTTGGGGGCCGAAGCTGGCTTCGGCCACCCGCAGGGCTTCTTCCGCGACCCGCACGGCCTGGGCGTATTGCCCCTGCTGGTAGAGCTGGCGCACTCGGGCGTTGAGCGCTTCCCAGCGCTGTTGCTGCGCGGGCAGAGAGAGGGCCAGGGCGAGCGCAAGGAAAAGCGCAAGCAGAGACCCCAATAGCGGTCGCGGTGAGTGCATTCCCGAAGACTCCCGGACAGCCGAGCTAGGCATTAGTCTAACACCGGCACGCAAGCCACGGAGCTGCTGTGAATTCGGCCCCGCCCGCAGGCAAGTCAACGCGTGTGTGCCGAAACCATTCCCTTTTGGCACATTTGCTGACGTGGCCTCTGGTTAGCCAAACCATAGACTGTCAGTACCTGCTCGCAACTGCCTGACACTGCTCGGCAATTCCAATTGGAATTGGAATTAGCTGTCAAGTCCCTACCAACCCCTTACCAAGTCCCCTGCCAACCACCCTCTCCTGCCCTACCGCATAACTAACTAGCTCCGGGTCCTTGCTTGGCACTCAATTCTGATGTCCTACAGTTTCGGTGTCTAACTGTCCTTCTTGACCGGGATGGAGTTCAGCTATCTACTCAAGGCGAGATTCGACGAAAGGAGGCTTTAATAGAGAATGGCGACCAAGACGAAACTCGAAGAACGGATTCGGCAGCTCGAAGAGGAGAACGAAGAGCTTCAGACCAAACTCGACGACATCGCCGATCTCGCTCTCCCCGAGGAGGAGAAAGAGGAAGAGGAGGAGGGCGAGGGTGAGGATGAAGGTGAGGATCTCGGGGACGAGTAGCCTGCTGAATCCGCCGCGCAAACTCCTCACCCGCGACCAAGTTGAGACCAAGCAGCGCAAAGCCGTGGGCTTTCTTCGTCGTGTGATCGGCGATGACTACGTGCCCAATACGGATATGACGGGCCACGAGCTTGCCGATGAGATCGAGGGCATGAGCCTTGAAGCTTACGCAGAGAAGAAGAGGATTACCTTGGCGAATCCCGACCGGCAGATTATCGAGCACGCGCTAAAGCAGCTTCCGCTACTAGCAACCCGCGAGGAGCGGGCCAGGGCCATCACAAAGACCCGCCAGAGCCTCGAAGCTCTCCCGCCAGAGGCCAGCGAGGCTGAGGAACTGCAAGCAGCGCGGGAAGCTGTGGCTTCGGTTGCCGATGAGTGCGAGCGTCGCCTGCGGCTGCAAAGGTTCCTGCCCCATGTTTCTCTCTACCTGCCTTACCCCCGCCTGGACAAAGACGA
>JALLOH010000174.1 GCA_027717655.1 Acidobacteriia bacterium AH_259_A11_L15 | reverse complement strand
CCCGCTGGGCCGACCCGTTCGTTTACACAGGCCACGTTTCCGCCTTCCGCCGGGCGGGCTTTCGGGAAGTGGCGCGGCGCTCCCCGACCCGCCCCATCCTACGCCGCTTCCTTTGACCGCGGCGCTCGTTGACGTGCTCTCCGGCTCCGCCTAAGATGGCGGCGACGTAGCGAGGACTTCCTACCGAATGATCGGCCAGACACTCGGGCATTACCGCATCCTGGAGAAGCTGGGGGAAGGCGGGATGGGTGTGGTCTACCTGGCGGAGGACAGCACCAGCCGTCCGTGGCTGGATAAAAGGAGATAGAGAGATGAAAGCAAGCAGAAGAGACTTTCTCCGGGGTGGAGCGTTCGTGGCAGCCGGATTGCTCTCCGGCCGCGCCATCGCACGCCCCGCCCAACACGAGCAGCACATGCACCAGACGCCAGGCCAGCCGGTATCGGAGCCGGAGCAAACGCTAGGGCCGACGGTCCTCCCTGTCGACACGCCCGACCTGCCGAAGCTGCCCTGGCGGATGGAGAACGGCGTCAAGGTCTTCCACCTGGTCGCCGAAGTGGTGAAACGGGAGTTTCTGCCGGGAAAGGCGTTCGACGTGTGGGGCTACAACGGCTACATGCCCGGCCCCACTATCGAGGTGAACCAGGGCGACCGGGTGCGGATCGTCGTCGACAATCACCTGCCCGAAATAACCACGGTGCACTGGCACGGCTTTGAGCTTCCCGTGGAAATGGATGGCGTGCCGGGCGTGACGCAAGACCCCATCCCGCCGGGCGGGCGGTTCGTGTATGAGTTCACCGTTCACCAGAACGGCACCTTCTTCTACCACTCGCACATGGCCATGCAGGAGATGATGGGAATGATCGGCCTCTTCATCATGCATCCCAAGGAGCCTTACCGGCCACGGGTGGACAAGGACTTTGGGCTCATCGTCCAAGAATGGGCCATCCTCCCCAACAACACCGTACCCAACACCCTCTCGATGGAGTTCAACTGGCTCACCATGAATGGAAGGGCAGGTCCCGCCACCACTCCGCTCATCGTCAAGCAGGGGGAGCGGGTGCGCCTCCGCTTAGTAAATCTGGGAATGGACCATCACCCCATTCACCTCCACGGCCACCAGTTCGCTATCACAGGCACGGAGGGCGGACGCGTTCCTGAGTCGGCTTGGTATCCGACCAATACCGTGCTGGTCGGTGTTGCCCAGGCCAAAGACGTTGAGTTCGAGGCCACCTATCCGGGCGACTGGTTGCTCCACTGCCACCTGCCGCACCACATGATGAACCACATGGCCTCCATGGTGGGTCCCATGGCCCACATGGGTCAGGGAATGCACACCGGCATGGGAATGGAGGAAGGTATGGGCATCGTGGGTCAGGATCACGCTCTGGCCGAGGAACTGGGTCCTAGCTTCGGGCGGGGCCTCGGGGCGGGAGCGGATTTTGAGAAGGCTACCACGAACCTACCGCTCCAGCAGTCCTCCCCCACGCAGCACAGGATGCAGC
>JALLOH010000173.1 GCA_027717655.1 Acidobacteriia bacterium AH_259_A11_L15 | reverse complement strand
ACGCCCAGAGCCGGTACGCCGAGGCCGAACCGCTCTACCAGCGCTCACTCGCCATCCGGGAGCAGGCCCTGGGGCCGGAGCACCTCGATGTGGCCGAGAGCCTCAACAACCTGGGGTCGCTCTACGGTGATAAGGGGGATTACGCCCGCGCCGAGCGCCTCTACCAGCGAGCGCTGGCCATCGTGGAGCGGGCGTTGGGGCCAGAGCATCCCCACGTGGCCACTGTGATGAACGGCCTGGCGGTGCTCTACCGCGCCCAGGGCCGGTATGCCGAGGCCGAGCCGCTCTTCCAGCGCTCACTCGCCATCCGGGAGCAGGCCCTGGGGCCGGAGCACCCCCAGGTGGCCGGCAGCCTCAGCAACCTGGCGGTGCTCTACCACGCCCAGGGCCGGTACGCCGAAGCCGAGCCGCTCTACCAGCGCTCACTCGCCATAATGGAGCAGGCCCTGGGGCCGGAGCATCCCCAGGTGGTCACCGCGCTGAACAACCTGGCGTCGCTCTACCGTGAGCAGGGGGACTACGCCCGCGCCGAGCCCCTCTACCAGCGGGCGCTGGCCATCCACGAAAAGGCGCTGGGCAGTGACCATCCCGCAGTGGCCACCGACCTGAACAACCTGGGGTTGCTCTACTACCAGCAGGGCGACTACGCCCGCGCCGAGCCTCTCTACCAGCGGGCGCTGGCCATCGATGAAAGGGCCCTGGGCCCCGACCACCCCAATGTAGCCATCAGGCTGAACAACCTGGCAGAGCTCTACCGTGAGCAGGGGGACTACGCCCGCGCCGAGCCCCTCTACCAGCGGGCGCTGGTAATTTTTGAGAAGGCCCTGGGGCCGGAGCACCCCCGGGTGGCCACCAGCCTCAACAACCTGGCAGGGCTCTACCGCGAGCAGGGGGACTACGCCCGCGCCGAGCCGCTCTATCAGCGGGCGCTGGCAATTTGGGAGAAAGCTCTGGGGCCGGAGCACCCCAACGTGGCCACGGTTCTGGAGAACTACGCTTTCCTGCTACGCCTGTTGAATCGGCACGCCGAAGCAGAAAAAATGGAAGCACGCGCCCAGGCCATCCGAGCCAAGCACGCCCAGGAGAACCCGCCGAAGTAGCGCTTCCAAGACCTGCTGCGCCGCATGAACTTCCCGGAGTAGGGCCTTCGCGTTGACTTGCCTGCGGGTGGGGCCTAGAATGGCGCGCAAGAGGAAGGTTTCTTTCCTATGAAGCACCGCAAGACGCGCTGGCTGCTGGTGGGGATGTTGTGTCTGGCACTCTGGCCCGTACCCGCCTCTGCCCAGGAGACGCGGTGGGAAGCCCTAATGGCGGACGCCAGAAAGGCGTACCAGCGAGCTGACTACGCCGAGGCTGAGAAGTTGCTCTTGGCCGCTCGCCAAGAAGCTGAGAAATTCGGAAAGCAAGACCCACGCTTGGCCACCAGCCTCAACAACCTGGCGGAGCTCTACCGCACCCAGGGCCGGTACCCCCAGGCCGAACCGCTCTACCAGCGCGCCATCGCGATTGATGAAAAGGCTCTAGGGCCGGAGCACC
>JALLOH010000172.1 GCA_027717655.1 Acidobacteriia bacterium AH_259_A11_L15 | reverse complement strand
ACTCTACCGCCGGGCACTGGCCATCTTCGAACAGGCCCTGGGCCCGGAGCACCCCCACGTAGCCACGACCCTAGAGAGCTACGCTGCTCTTCTACGCAAGATGAACCGGGACGCCGAAGCAGAAAAAATGGAAGCCCGCGCCCAGGCCATCCGCGCCAAGCACGCCCAGGAGAACCCGCCACAGTAGCTCTTCCAATCCCCTCCTGCGCCGCATGAACTTCCCGGAGTAGGCTTCTCTCACCTGTGCCGAAACCATGTGGTTCTGGCACATACGACACCCAACGAGCTCGTCTTGTCAACCTGCAACTTAGAGGTACGCGCCTGAAAGGGTTTCTGGCACAGTCGATACATTGGGTTGCCCGCAATGCACCGACAGTCAAGGAGTATCGCTCGGCGATTGAGAGACCAACTGCGACTTCACCGAGAGCTTACGTTTGCGTGACTCTCTGCGTTGTTCCAGCCACTTGTAATACGATTCAATCCCAAGATGCACTTGCTGAGTGAAGTCACAGATCTCCTGTACATCACCACGCATGAACAGATTCCGAGCGAGATTCGCGAACTTCCCAGGGTAGTCGTCAGTGAATGACCCAACCTTGAACTGTCCAAATAGCTCCGTTCGGGTCAATACGAGCACTGGATTTGTCTGCTGCCCGGTTTTCAGCCGCTTTCTGCCAGCTCTCGCAATCTGCGCAATCCGCTTCTTCTCGGCGGAAGACAGCTGGGTGTTTAGAGTACAGAAGCAGACCACTGCACCAGGAAACAGCTTCGCGAGCGTCTGCATGCGCGAGTAGTCGCGTGATTCGAAGGGACCGAACGTCTTACATTCTCCCAAGACAAGTAGCGGGTCCTGTAATAGACTGAACCACTTAGGCCTTAGAAACATCCCGAAGTCAGCCTCTGCGCCTTTGAGCCCCGTGCCTTTCAACTCGAAGCTTGGTATCCAAGTGCATGCTTCAGCAACCTTGTCAGCGAGGAACTGGACTGCCAAGGTAACGCTATATGCTCCATAGGCAAAGTTTTCTACGGCGAAGGGGCCTATAACACGATATGCCCACGCATTCTTCGGTGGACGGGCTTCGGGAAATGGAAACTGACGCAAACAGCGTCCGCAAGTCAACGTTAGATCAAGTTCTGAAATACCGTACCAGGTACTCTCCTCACACTTTGGACATTGAAGCCTCATGCCTAGCGTAAGCACCTTTGATCTTAAGAGCGCCTTTAAATGGTTTCCGGCAATGTGGGGATTGCCCTTGTTCGCGCGCATCAGCGTTCCGCGGACGAGTGCTTCAGGTGCTGCAGACATGCGGATGCGTCGCTTCTTTCCAGTTGTAGGGGTGTCGTCGGATAACTCCAATTCCAAATCGCCATGCGCCATGCGATCGAGGAGTTTAATTATCTCTTCGTGGCCGAGGAGTCGCACGCCCGACAGACCACCCAGCGACTTCACAACCTGTTCTGCATTCCGTCCCGCAGGCGACGACTCGAGCTTGAGCTTGTGCCCCTCAGCCCACGACGCAAAGACGTTTGTGGGGCTAGGAG
>JALLOH010000171.1 GCA_027717655.1 Acidobacteriia bacterium AH_259_A11_L15 | reverse complement strand
CCCCGGGAGAGCACCCCGCCGGTGGCGCAGAACTTGATGACGTCGGCGCCGTACTTGATGTTCTCCCGCACCTGGGCGCGCACCGCCCAGGGGCCGTCAGCGACGCCTTCGGCGCGGTGGTTCCACTCGGCCGGCAGCAGGTTGTTGTCGCAGTGGCCGCCGGTGATGCCCAGCGAGGGCCCGGCCACCAGCATGCGCGGGCCGGGGAGGTCGCCCTCGTTGATGGCGTCCCGCAGGGCCACGTCTGCAAAGCCGCCGGCGCCCACTTCCCGCGCGGTGGTGAAGCCTGCTAGGAGCACTCGTTCAGCGTTCACCGCGCCGTAGAGCGCCCGGCGGGGCACCGAGAGGCTCAAGCCTTCGTAGCCGAACTTGTCGTGCGGGTAGGTCAGGTGGGTGTGGACGTCGATCAGCCCGGGAAGCACGGTGGCGTCGCTCAGGTCGATGACCTCCGCGTCGGCCGGCTGGCGGACTCGCCGTCCCACTGCCACGATGCGCCCGTCGCGAATCAGGATGGTGACGTCCCGGTGCAGCTCGCCCGTGCGCACGTCCAGCAACTGCCCGGCGCGGACTACCACCGGCCGCCCGCGTTCCCCGGCTTCCGGCCCCGGCGCCGCCGCGGCCGCCAGCGCCACCGCCAGCCCCACCAGCAGGAAAAGGGCAAATCCTCGTACGGGTGTTCGGCTCCTGTTTGTCATTTGGCTCCTCTGTTTCGCTCCTCTAGGCTGTCATTCTGAGCGAAGCCCGAAGGGCGAAGCGAAGAATCCCGCAGCCGCGGGATGCTTCGCCCCGAACCCGAAGCTTCGGGGTTCGGGGCTCAGTATGACAGGAAGAGCTAGGTTTCGCCGGGTTCCGGCTTGCGCATTTCGATGCTGTGCAGGTGGCTGATGATGCCGGTCTCCGGATTCATTTCGGCCACGACCCGGTAGGTGTCCCGCCGCGCCTCGTAGCCTTGCGTCTCCAGCTCCGCCACCCGCCGGTGGAAGGCGTCCGAGTCCCACTCGCGCACCAGCACCACCGGGCTCATTTTTGCACCTCTGGGGGGCGGTTGCTGAACTCGATGAGGGCGCCCAGGCGGTCGCGGGCGGCGCCGGAGTCAATGGCGTGGCGGGCCTGTGCAACTCCCTCGCGGTAACCTGCCCTGAGCGGAGCCGAAGGGTCGCGGGCGCGACCGGCGGCCACCAGGGCCAGGGCGGCGTTCATCAGTACGATGTCGCGCGGCGGCCCAGGCTCGCCCGCAAAGACCCGCTCGATGATTTTGGCGTTGGCCTCGGCATCGCCGCCCCGCAGAGCGTCGCGGGGAGCGCGCGGCAGGCCGAAGTCTTCCGGCGCGAACTCGCCCCGGCGAATCTCGCCCGCGCGCACTTCGACGAACTCGGTGGCATCCGACAGTGAAGCTTCGTCCAGGCCGTCGCGGCTGTGCAGGACAAAAGCCTGGCGCACGCCCAACTCGCGCAGGGCGCGGGCCACCGGCTCCAGCCAGTGGGCGTCGAAGACCCCCAGCACCTGCGCGTCCACCCCGGCGGGGTTCGTCAACGGCCCCAGCAGGT
>JALLOH010000170.1 GCA_027717655.1 Acidobacteriia bacterium AH_259_A11_L15 | reverse complement strand
CCGAAGAGCGCGGCCTCTTCCCCAACTACGCCGCCAGCATCTACCCGGCGCAGGGGTTGGTGGCTTCGATGGGGCCGAGTTGCGGAGTGGGGTTGTGGCGGTTGATGGCGTCGAGGAAGACCAGGCCGGGGTCGCCCGTCTGCCAGGCGGCGCGGACAATGGCGTCGAAGACTTTCTTGGCGTTCAGGCGGCTGGTTTCCTGGCCGGTGCGCGGGTTGAGGAGCGGGTAGTCAGCGCCGCGGCGCACGGCGTCCATGAATGCGTCGGTCGCCGCCACCGAGATGTTGAAGGTGCGCAGCCCCGAAGCTTCGGGGGTCGGCCCGCTCGTTTTTGCCTGGATGAACTCCAGGATGTCAGGGTGGTCGCAGCGCATCACTCCCATGTTGGCCCCGGCGCGGATGCCGCCGCGGCGGTTGATCTGGCAGGCGTAGTCGTAGAGCTGCATGAAGCTGACCGGGCCGCTCGACTGCCCGCGAGTGGAGACGATGAAGTCGTCGCGCGGGCGCAAACGGGAGAAGGAAAAGCCGGTGCCGCCGCCGGTCTTCTGGATGATGGCCATGTCCTTGAGGGTGCCGAAGATGGATTCCATGGAGTCCTCGAGGGGGAGGACGAAGCAGCCGGAAAGCTGGCCGCCGGGCAGGCCGGCGTTCACCAGCGTGGGGGAGTTGGGCAGGAAGTCGAGGTCGGCCATCATGCGGCGGAAGGCCTCGGCGGTCTCTTCGACTTCGGCTTCGCTGCGGTAGAGGCGCTCGACCTTGGCCACTTCCGCGGCCACGCGGCGGAACAACCCCTCCGGGGACTCGACCGGCTGGCCGCGCTCGTCCCGCCGCAGGATGCGCCGCCGCAGCACCTGTAAGGCGGTGTCGCTCAACGGGGAAGGAATCGTCTTCGTGCCCATGACTTCACTTCACCGTAGCGCAGCGCTGCCCCCTGTGGCAAGCTGCCCGTTGGGGTTCGGCTGCGGACGGGCAGGCAAGGTATAAAGCCTTGCCCTGATGCTCAGCAGGATAGCCCAACCTGGTGGGGCAGACATTCTTGTCTGCCCGCGCAGGCAGGAATGCCTGCGCCACCGGCAGGGGGTAAACCCTTGCCCTACCCGACCTGCAAAGCAGGATGCTTGGGTAGCCGCTGAGATTCCTCGCTCGGGGCGCCCCGCACCCCCCTGCCCCTTGGCTGGCGGTATACTCCGTATCCGGTCATTTCTGGGCCTCTGGGGAGCGTCTTAGGCGCCAGCGGGGAACCCATTTGGCATGCCCGCACCGCTCGCAAACCGTCTTCTCCATCCGCATGCGCTGGGCGCGGGCGCGGCAGCGAGGGGAGCAGTAGTGCCGCTGGCGCTTGGCCAGGTGGGCGGTGCAGATGAGGTAGTGCAGCCGCCCGCAGGTTTCGGGCGACAGACACCGAGGCAAGCGGGAAGCAACCATGGAAGCGAATTTTCCAGCGGAGGCTGACCCAGCAGCCGAGGAAATGGCTCAGCGTTACGTCAGGGTTGGGTCTGCCACCCCGGCGCGATCGCCGCACGGCTTAGGACGCGAAGGGGAGGGGGAGT
>JALLOH010000016.1 GCA_027717655.1 Acidobacteriia bacterium AH_259_A11_L15 | reverse complement strand
CCCCCCCACCCTTAGTTCCTTGGAGATCGCCCGCCAGGAAAGGCCCTGGGCACGCAGGGAGGCAATCCTGGAGGCGTCCACGACCCTTCGAGGGCGGCCCAGGCGCTTCCCCTTGGCCCTGGCGTTACGCAGGCCGGCCCTGACCCTCTCGGCTATCAGAGACCGCTCTAGTTCGGCCACAGCCCCCAGGACGGTAAAGACCATCTTGCCGGTAGGAGTGCTGGTGTCCACTTGCTCTGAAAGGGAGACGAACTCGATCCCCAGGGCGCGGAAGGTCTCCAAGGCTCGGAGCAGGTGGGATACCGAGCGGGCAAAGCGGTCGAACTTCCAGACCACCACGGCATCGAAGCGGCGACGGTGCGCGTCGGCTATCAGGCGGTCAAGCTGCGGGCGCTTTTCCCTTGTCCCGGAGATTCCCACGTCCACGTACTCTCCGGCAACCTCCCAGCCCCGCCGTTGGCAGTAGTCTGCCAATTCACGAGTCTGGAGAGTAGGGTCTTGTCCGTTGTTCGAGGTTGAAACCCTGGCGTAGATTGCCGCTTTCACGTCTCACCTCCCCGACGTAGGAGTTCTCGCAGCCTTCTCAACACCTCATCCTCCGAGGAACAGCTCGCCCAGATGTTGGTATCTCTTCCCCATGCCGTTCCTTTCGGTGGCACAAGAACTTTGATTGCGTACCCGATCCACTTAGCTTGCTTGCGATAGAGCACAACATCGTATGTCTGGCCACCGACTCTAATGACTCTGATTCTCGGCTTCACACCCTGCTCCGCTTTCGCTTCGGCTTGCGGCCTCGTCCTTTGCGGTAGAACCTCTGCTTGTATCGCCTCGCCTGCTCCACATCTTTCCTAGTCCAGAGGCGGAAGGAGCGGTCTCCAACCTTGATCCGCTGAGGTGTCGGAAAGTCGGGCTTTTGCAGCCACCGCTCTAGAGTGGCCGGCCCAACCCCGATTATGCCTGCTACGTCTTCTGTCGAGGTGAACAAGCGAATTGTGCCTTTGGTTTTCTTTGCCATCCGCACTCCACCTGAATTTATGATAGACAGCCTATCATTGTCAAGGATAACTTTGCTATCTTTGCTATCCGCCAGCGGGCGGTTTCCTGGGCGAAGCGAGAAGGAAGGCGAAGCCCGCCAAGGCGCTGATGGCTCCGATCTCTAGGATGAGACGAACAGTGTCTACGCGGACTGCTAGGGGAATCCGGCGTGATTCACCTGTTTCAATGGTTGTGGGTTGCGGTGGCTCAACACCTTCCAGACGAAATCCTGGCGGCGGTGGAGGAATCTCTCGGCTTCTGAATCTTTCAAAGTCTTCGCCTAGCGATGGGTCTGGCTGCGGGGGTGGTAGCGTCTTGTAGGGTGGATTCCAGAGCAGTGAATAACCTTGCGGGTATTCGATACCCGCGCTAACCTCCCGTCGCTCTCCTCCCTTCCAGGGAACCCAAACAAAGCCAACGGAAAGAGCGAGCAAATACACACAGAGAATCAGTTTTCGCGCCGTGTTGAGAGTCATAGCCCCTCCCATCGGTTGGTGTGCAGGGAGTCTAGCAAGTCAAACGGCCTCTGTCGCCCCGGATGGCCCACCTGAAAACCTTACAGCAGCGGCGAGCGAAGCGAAAGGAATCACCCGCGGCGGTCGAGACCCCCCCTATGTCCCACCGGAGTCCCGTTCCATTGGAGAAGTTATACAAGCTCGCTCCCAACTTTTCGGCTCCAACCGAATTTGACTTTTCTCTTTCATAACCAGCCAGAAGGTTTAGAATGGCGCTATGGCAAAGAGGGAATTGACAATTTCACAAGTTGCACGGATGGGTGGTCGCGCTGTGCTCAAGAAGTACGGGCGCAGGCAACTGCGCGCCTGGGGCAAGTTGGGCGGTCGGCCACCCAAACGGAAGCCGAAGGGGAAGAAGTAGCTGGAGAAGAGAAACCCCGGCGGGAACCGGGGCGATGGGGTCATTCACGTGCGAGGTCGAACCAAGAATACACCCGAAGGGCCACCAAAGACAAGCCCGCGTAGGTCTCAGAGTGCGTCGGCCCAACGGGGAAAGCCCTACAACATCTCAGAGAAGAACTTGGATGTTATTCGGACTGATACAGAGCGGTATTTTTGGGATCGAGCATCGAGCGGAGCTTATGCCATTGGCCAAAAATGGAGGGGCACGGTAGATAAGACGCTCATACCGTGGCGCGAATCAGAAGGCCCACTTCGGCGGAAGAAACGGCGACGCCCCCTGCCACCACTTCGATTGACGTTCAACGAAATCCAAAGCTTTGCATCTTGGTACCGGGGGACAGTAGATTTTGCGGCCGCACATCTAGCGAGCCTCCTGGCACAAGCGCTGGCCTTCCGCCAAGGGTTAGGACCTGGACAGCTGCAATGGATTGAGACAAAGATTTCGGAATTTGCGAAGGAAAAAACTTCACAGGAGATAGTTCAGGGTTGGCTCGCTCTTGCTATATCCGACCCCGTTGAGGCTCCGAATCTGCCGGGGTTTGATGAGTTGCTGTCTCAGGTTGTGAACCGTATCGCCAGGATGGGTGTTCCGCACTATGAAGCAGCCCACAAGCTCAAGCTCACTATGGCGCTGATGGGTGAGGAGAAACTAAAACTTGTACGCTTGGTTCCTAGAGCTGCTCTTACACTTCAAGAATTGCTGATAAAATCCTCCTGCACGCAAGCAGAAGCAGCTAGTGCACTTGATTGTTCACCGCGAACAATCCGTACCTGGGCGAGTGATGGGAAGTTGACCAAGACTGCGGGCGGCAGGATTGTGTGTGATGATAAGCTCATTGCCCTGGGCCGCCTCCGACACTCACCCGCCAAGAACTAGCTTCCGCGAATTTCCGCATTCTGCCACTTCCAGCTTCCTCCAATTGCCGGGGATTTCCACCTATTTCGCGCCGAAGGCGATTTCATAATTGACACCATTTTTCGCTTCTATAGTGTCGTGATGCGATGCTAGATGACCGCCTTTTGAGTGTGCGCGACATCGCTCGGGAGTTGTGTGTTTCTGTAGTTTCGGTTCGTGCTTGGATCGCGGAGGGAAGATTGCGCTCCTTCCGCATTGGGCGCGTAATCCGCGTCAGGCGTGAATGGCTCGATGAGTTTGTTCGGCGTGCGACTTGGCCGCCTTTGACGCCAACCGAACGTGAGGAAGAACGAGGGGTCGGTAAGATTTCCTAGAGGAGTAGGGGAATGGCGGGCGAGCAAAGCCTACCAAAGGTCTCTGAGCGAAGGCAAGACTCAAGAACCCCACACTCGAAGTTCTACACCGGCATCCGCAACGGCCCGTGGGAACGTAGGCAGAGGTCACGCTACGCATTTCCAGGCTCCAACTTTTTTATGATCCCCCTGGAGCTTTTTGATTCAGGACTAGCTGCAGACTTGAGCGGAAGTGAGTTCAAGCGGCTGATGACCTTCTACCGCATCTCGAACTATCGTTACGGCGCAGTCGAGATTCCAGTTGACCTGGACTCCCTGGAACAATCTGACGGAGTTTCTCCGAGGCGTGCGTGGTTCGTACATCGCAAGCTTCAAGAACGCGGTTTGATTGAGATCAGGAACACGCGACCGAGAACCTACGTGCTCATCTCACCGACCGCTTGGCCAAAACGCGCCCGCGATGACCGCCGTCTACGAAGGCTGTCTAAGAAGGGAGAACCTGAGACCCTCGAAGCTTTTCTGGAACCTCCTAGTTACGAGGAAGTTTTTGGGCGATGAGCGTTCAAAAGAAAGAAAAGAGAAGATGCCAACCTAAGAGAGAAGGCCAAGGGTTAGAAGTCGCCCGCATTCCACAACATAGCGCAGGGAAACCAGCTAGAAGACCCGGTACAACAGGCAACTCTGGCAGGGAAAACCCGCAACCTTGGCTGCAAACAAGCGAGATGCACTACCACTGCCGAGGGTGTGGAAAGCCCCTCGCATCCGGTTTGCGACGGTTATTCCATTCCGACTGCCTCTTAGCCGACAAGCGCCGCAGGACAAGGGAGAAACGTCGCCAGGAGCACGAGAAGTTTCAGCGATGGCTACGGAGGCTGCGCTGCCCTCAGTGCGGGGTCAAGTTGGGTCTACAACCGCAAGACGAGCGGCAACCTCGTGCAGAGGCCCCGTGTGAAGCTTCACAAAGCCCGCAGAGCCACGAAAAGGCCAAGGGGTGGGGGCACACACCCCACAATCCTTTGAGGCCATTCCACGCCAGAACTTGCGCCAGGGCGGGAGGGCCTGAACTGACAATGCAGACGGCTTTGGCCAACGCTGGGCTTCTGACTGTAGAGGACGTGGCGGCGCGACCTTCGGTTTGATGTGGAGAAGCTGGTGACGAGATGAAGCCACGCGCTACACAAAGGGATCGGTTGCTGAGCCTCCTCCAAGCCCATTTAGGCGAGTGGGTTCCGCTGCCGCAGATTCTGGCTCTCGGAATTGCCCAATACAACGCCCGAATCCTTGAGCTACGAGCGCAGGGCTACAGGATCGAAAACAAAACCAAGCGGGAAAACGGCAGCGTCCACTCTTGCTTCCGCCTTGTGCCGGCACCGATCCAGAAGAATCTCTTTCGGGCTGACGAAAGGCTCAGCAGCCAAGGAGGTGGTGTCTATCGAGACGTAGCTGCTTGTGATCCTGGGGGCGGGTTTTGGGCATCCCCCGCCCCTGGGACTGAATCCAGAGAAAGTTTGCCACAGGAGCAAGACGGCCTTCAAGCATTTGGTGAGGATTGAGTGAGGAAGAACGGCACAACAACGCTGTGGTTGTGAAGGGCGCGTGAAAACAAAGAGGGACAACTCAGGCTTGTCTGTGGAGTTGAAGAGCTGGCTCGACCGGCTGGTTGTGCCTACCCTGGTGCGAGAGTACCTAGCCGAGATGGGGCGCGAGAAATCGCTTGCGCCCGAGCCCGTGGACGCGGTAGAGTGCGCGCCAGCGCGGGGTAGGCGAAGCAACGGCAGGGGGGAGGGATGATGCGCTGCGCCGTCTACGCCCGCTATTCCACCGACCGGCAATCTCCCGCCTCCATCGCCGACCAGCTCCGCAAGTGCCGGGGGTACGCAGACCGCCAAGGCTGGGCGCTACTCGACGGGCACGTCTACTCGGACGAGGCGGTGAGCGCCACGGGCGCCGAGCGCGCTGGCCTGCAACGGCTACTCGCTGCGGCTACCTCTACCGCCCGGCCTTTCGATGTCGTCCTGGTTGACGACACCTCCCGTCTCAGCCGGAAACTCGCCGATGCCTTGAACCTCTACGAGCGACTGACCTTCGCGGGGATCCGCTTGGTGGCTGTCTCGCAAGGCGTGGACTCTGCCAGTCCGCAGGCGGAACTTCTGCTTGGGGTCCACGGCTTGATTGACGCTGTGTATTGGCGGGAACTCGGGCAGAAGGTCCATCGTGGGATGGAAGGGCGCGCCCTACAAGGCAAGGCAACCGGAGGGCGATGCTTCGGCTACAAGGCCATCCGAGAAGAGGCAGGCGGGGCGCGTTTGGCTGTGAACGAAGCCGAGGCCGAGATCGTAAGGCGCATCTTCCAGCTCTACGCGGACGGCCACTCGCTCAAGCGCCTTGCCCGGGAGTTGAACTCCGAGGGCGTGCCCTCGCCGCAGCCGCAGAAGGGCCGAATAAGCCGCTCTTGGTGCCCGTCATCGCTGCGCCACATCTTGCGGAATGAACGCTACACCGGGAAGCTCATCTGGAACACCAAGCGCAAGGTGCGAGTGCCAGGCACAGGGAAGCGCATCTATCGCCGTCGGCCGGAGTCGGAGTGGACGGTCTTAGAGGCTCGCCATCTTCGGATTGTCTCGGATGAGCTTTTTGCCGCCGTGCAGCGCCGGTTCGAGACGGTCAAGCGGTTCTGGGGCAGGAAAGATGGCCGGCCTGGGTTGGCAAGCGGCCAGCAGCGGCGGGTGTATCTGTTTTCCGGGCTGCTCAAGTGCGGGCTGTGCGGTGGCAGCATCGTGCTCGTGAGCGGGCGCGGTCTCAATGGGCAAGACAAATACGGCTGCGCCCTTCACCACCAGCGCGGAGTGTGCTCGAACCGCCTGACCATTCGCCGTGATGAACTAGAGCGGCGGCTGTTGAACGGGCTGCAGGAGGCCGTGCTGCGGGAAGAGGCGATTGACTATGCCGTGGCGCGGCTGGAGGAAGAGCTAAACAAGCGGGCCGCTGCGCTCGACTCGGAACTGGGGCGGATGCGCCAGTGCAAGTCTATGCTTGAGGCCGAGATCAAGCGCTTGGTGGACTCCATCGCCGAGGGTAAGGGCAGTCAGGCTGTCATGGAGGGAATCGCGTCCAGGGAGCAGGAGTTGAAGGCCATCGCCGACAAGCTGCTAGAGCCGCGACCGGGTTCGGTGCGGGCGAAACTGGAAGAGCTCCGCACCTTCGCCATCTCCCGGCTGACCGACCTGCGGAAGCTGCTTTCCCAACCTGAGAGTGTGAATGAAGCCCGCGCCCTGCTGTCGGAGCAGGTCGGGCGGATCTCGCTCTGGCCGGTTGCCGAAGAAGCAGGCTGGCGCTACGAGGCTAAAGGGTCGGTGGACTTCTTCGGGCAGGATGCCTTTGTGCGCGTGGGTGGTGCCGGGGGACGGAATCGAACCGCCTACGCCGGCCTTTTCAGGGCCGCGCTCTACCGGTGAGCTACCCCGGCACGGGGGGAGGAATTCATTCTAGAAAGGGAGCGCAGAAGCGTCAAGGGCAGTAGGGGATGGTTGATTGGTTTACTGGTTTATTGGTTTACCGAACCCTAAGCAGTCAACCATTCAACCGAGGGGTCTGCTGGCTTCCTGAATGGGTCCGGACACGCCGTGTAAGGGGTCGGACACGCCGTGTGCAGAACGGGCCAGGGGGAGAGTGCGGGGTGACGGTCTCCGGCCCGGAGAGGCGAAAGCACGCAGACAGACAGGAATGTCTGTCCTACTGACCCTCGATGGAGAAGTTCAGACGCGGGAGAAGGCGCGCTTCTTGAGGACTTCGCGGGGCTTGGAGGCCTCCGGCGGCCCCACGATGCCTTCCTGTTGCATCATGTCGAGCAAGCGGGCGGCGCGGCCGTAGCCGATGCGCAGGCGGCGCTGCAGGGTGGAGGTCGAAGCCTTGCCCAGTTCACAGACGATGCGAACGGCGTCTTCGTAGAGCTCGTCGTCCACCTCCAGGGCTTCCTCGTCCCGCCGGGGAGCCTCGGTCTCCTTGGGGAAGCGGAGAAACTCTTCGTGGTAGTGGGGCTTCGCCTGCGCCCGCCAGAAGTCGGAGACGTGCACGATCTCGCTCTCGGTCACCAACGGGCCGTGCACGCGGTGCACGCGGGCCGAGCCGGCCGGCAGATAAAGCATGTCCCCGTTCCCCAGCAGCGACTCGGCGCCGTTCGCGTCCAGGATGGTGCGTGAGTCCACCTTGGTCGCCACTCGGAAAGAAATGCGGGCCGGGAAGTTGGCCTTGATCAACCCGGTGATGACGTCCACCGACGGCCGCTGCGTGGCCAGGATCAAATGAATGCCCACCGCGCGGGCCATCTGCGCCAGGCGGGTGATGGACTCCTCCGGGTTGGGGGTGTCGATCAGCATCAGGTCGGCCAGCTCGTCAATTACGATGATGATGTAGGGCAGCGGCCCGCGCTCTTCGGCTTCTTCCGAAAGCGCCGCCGGGGCGTCCTCGTCGGCGAACAGGCGGTTGTACTGGTCCAGGTTGCGCACCCCGTTTTCGGCCAGCAGTTTCAGCCGCCGCTCCATCTCGCGGGTGGCGTTGCGCAGGGCATTGGCCGCCAGTTTCGGGTCGGTGACGATGGGCGTGAAAAGATGGGGCACGCCTTCGTAGAGCCCCAGCTCCAGCCGCTTGGGGTCAATCAGGATGAATTTCACCTCCTCGGGCGTGGCCTTGTAGAGCATGGAGACGATCATCGAGTTGATGGCCACGCTCTTGCCCGTCCCGGTGGCGCCCGCGATGAGCAAGTGAGGCATCTGGTCCAGGTCGGCGATGTGCACCCGCCCCCCCAGGTCCTTGCCCAGGGTGATGGTCCGTTTCGAGGTGGAGGCGGCAAACTCTTGCGATTCGATGATCTCCCGCAGGGCGATGATCTCCCGATCGCTGTTCGGCACCTCGATGCCCACGGTGGACTTCCCCGGCATGCGCTCGATCAGGATGGATTCGGCCCGCAGCCCCAGGCAGAGGTCCTCCGCCAGGTTGGTAATGCGGCTCAGCTTGATGCCGGCTTGGGGGCGGTACTCGAAGGTGGTCACCACCGGGCCGGGGTTGATCTGGGTCACCTGCCCGCGGACGTCGAATTCCTCCAGCTTCGTGGTCAACTGCGCGGCGCGCTCTTGCAACTCCTTCTCGCTCGGGGTGCGCACCTGCTCGGGCAGCCGCAGCAGGGCCGCCGAGGGCAGCCGGTAGCGCGCCCGGGTCACCGGTATCCGCTGCGACTTGCGCTCTTCCTTTTCTACTTCAGCGGCCTCGGGCTGGCCCGGAGGACCAGGGGCGAAGGGCTTGTCCCACTCATCCTCCGGAACCGATTGCGGCTGCGACTTCTTGGCTCGCTTGGGCGGCGCCGCTTCCGGCAGCTCCAGGGGAGCGCTGATGTCGGTGACTTCGGGCGTGACCCCGGCGCGCCCGGCTTTCACGATGGCCGGAGCGGCCCCCGCCTCAGCCTTGCGCCAGGGCAGGCGCCAGCGGGCCCACGGGCGAGGCAGGCTGCGCAGCCGCTCGCCCAGCCCGCCGAACACCGCGGTGCGCCGCCGCAGCCACCCGGTGCTGGTGGAGAAGGAGAACTGTGAAGTCAGATAGACGCCGACGACCACGCAGGTGACCGTGACGATGAACGCCCCCGGGACGTTGACCCCGTAAATCAGCCCCATCGCCAGCAACACCCCCAGCAGGCCGCCCGCGGGAATCAGGCCGTGCACCTCTGGCAGCTCGATCAGGTCGAGCAGACAGGTGAGCGAAAACAGCAGCAAGAGGGTACCGACAATTTTGGCCTCCGGCGAGCTCACCGGCTGGCTGCGCAACCACTGCCAGGCCAGCGCCAAAAGCAGCAGCGGCAGCCCGAAGGCCACATAGCCCAGAGCTTGCAGCAGGGCGTCGGCCAGGTAGGCACCCACCACTCCCACCCAATTCTGCGCCGGGGGAGAGAGCAGCGGGGTGGCGGTGTTCAGCGAGGGGTCGAGCGGCGAATAGCTCGCCAGGCTCAGCCCCACCAGCACGGCCGCCACCAGCCACAAGAAACCGATCAGCTCGTTCACCCGCTTGTTCTCGCCCGGTGTCAAAAGGTTCATCGCCTCTCCTCGCCCCCAAAAAACAGTCGGGGCGCAGTCCCGAATAGTCGGGACAACTGCACCCCGAAATCGAAGTCTCTTTGTGCCGGCGCGGCTATGCCGGGCCGGTGGCGCTACTTATGCGGCCGAGCGGAGGAACTCGACGCCGAGGATTATAACCCCCAAGGCCAGCCGGTAGGCAACAAATATTTTCAGCGTGCCCACCTGGAGGTACCGCAGCAGGAAGGTGATGGCCGCGTAGCCGGTCACGGCCGCCACCCCGAAGCCCACCGCGAAATCCAGGCCGGTGAGCCCGGGCGGGAAGCCCTGCTGCCACACCTCCCACGCTTTCTTCACCGTGGCTCCGGCGAGGATGGGCGTGGCCAGCAGGAAGGAGAACCGCGCCGCCGACTCCCGAGTCAGGTTGCGGAACAGCCCGGCGGCGATGGTGATGCCCGCCCGCGAAGTTCCCGGCACCAGGGCCACCGCCTGCGCCACCCCGATGATGATGGCGTCGGCCGCCTCGACGCTCTTCACCTCCCGCTGCAAGCTTTCCCGCCGATCGGCCACCCCCATCAGCAATCCCACCGCTATCAGCGCCCCGGCCACCACCAGCGGCCCGCGCAGGACGCTCTCCGCATAGCTTTCCAGGAAGTAGCCGGCCAGGGCCGCTGGGATGGTGGCCAGGACGATCAGCCCCAGGAGACGACGACTCCCCGGCAGTCCCGTGGGGGTGCGGCCCCCGAAAAGCGCGCCCAGCATCCCCAGCCAGTCGCGGGCGAAATAGACCACCACGGCCAGCAGCGTCCCGGCGTGCAGGGCCACGTCGTAGGTCAGCCCGGGGTCCTCCCAGCCCAGTAGCCAGGGAACCAAAATCAGGTGGGCGGTCGAGCTCACCGGCAGGAACTCGGTCAGCCCCTGCACCACGGCCAGCACGATGCCCTGCAACAAGCTCATCTCGTCAGGGCACGGCTCTTGCCCTGAGCGCAGCCGAATGGGTCAGCCGTGCCGGCAAGGCGAAATCGAAGGGAGCTGGCTTTAGCCGCTGAGGTCTTCAAAGCCGTTTCTCCATCCGGTAGGCGTCCAGCCGGTCGAGGTAGTAGCCGGGAAGCACTCCCAGGGTTTCATAGCCCATTCGTTGCCAGAACGTGACCGCGGCTTGGTTCTCCACCGCCGTCTCCAGTCGCACCCGGCGAGCACCCTGCTGGGCCAGCCAGCGCTCGGCGGTCTGGAGGAGCGCGCGCCCGATGCCTTGGCGGCGACGGTCCTGGCGGACATCGAGCGTGATCACGTGCCCGCGGTCGCTTCCTATTCGGCGCACGATGACGAACCCGACCAGGCCGCCCTCTTCCTCCGCCACCCAGGCACACACTCCCGGGAGGCGGAAAAACTCGCGCAGAGCGAACCGCGAATAGGCGATGCCCGGCGGGTAGCAGGTCTGGTCGAGCCGGTAGGCCGCTTCAAAGTCGCTGGCTTCAAACTCCCGCACACGCACGAGCGTCCGCCGAAGACGCCGCGATGCTATCACAGCGATTCCGCCGCAACAACGAACCGTCCCGGCGGTCCCAGCAACCGGAAAAGGTCCGCCAGCTTTTCCGGCGGCAACTCTTCGGCGCGGGCGCGCGGATTCAGCCCGGCTTCGGCCAGCGCCGTTTGCACGTGCTCGGAACCATAGGCTGCGCGCAGGTTGTTCAGCAGCGTCTTGCGCTTCTGCCGGAAGCAGGCGCCGACGAAGCGCAGGAAGGTTTCCGCCTCCTTTATTCCGAGCTCGGTTTGTTTGCCGGGGGGCGCCAGCCGTACCAGGCAGGATTCCACCCGCGGCGGCGGGCGGAAGGCCCCGCGGGGGATCGCCTGCAGGATTGCCGCTACGGTGTAGAACTGCGTCATCACCGACAAGTAACCGTAGTCGCGGCCGCCCGGCGCCGCCACCAGCCGCTCAGCCACCTCCCGCTGCACCACCACGTGGATGTCGGCCACCACTTCGAGGGCCTCGAACAAGTGGCGGAGAATCGGGGAGGTGAGGTAGTAGGGCAGGTTGCCGTAGACGCGCCAGCGGGCGCAGCCGGCTTCCCGGGCCAGCGCTGCCAGCGAAACTTTCAGGATGTCGGCTTGGACCACCCGTGCGCGGGGAAACCCGGCCAGGCGCTCCCGCAGGCTGGCTGCCAACTCGGGGTCGCTCTCGATGGCTGCCACCGTGCGACCCGATTCCGCCAAGCCCAGGGTCATCTCCCCGTGCCCGGCGCCGATTTCCAGCCAGCAGTCCTCCGGCCGGCAGTCTAGCCGGGAGACGATTCGGCTCCGCACCCGCGGGTCGGCCAGAAAGTGCTGTCCCCGGGGCGGCCGCCGCCCCTCTCGGCGGTGCCCCTTGCCACGGGGAAGTTTCCGGGCCCGAGCCATGCGCGGGGCATTCTAGCAGTTGCTTGACGCTACCGGGGCGCGCCGCTAGAATTCGAGAGAGGGGATTTGTTCTCGCGGCAAAGGTGTTTGTCTCTGGATGCGACGATGAAACCGGAACCCGTGCAAGGACGCACGCGGGACATCCTGGCGGCGGTGGTGCAGGCCCACATCCTGACCGGCGCCCCGGTGTCTTCGGCCAACGTGGCTCGGCGCTCCCGCCTCCCGGTCTCCACAGCCACCATCCGCCACGAGATGGCCGGCCTGGAGGCGGGCGGCTACCTGCAGCAGCCGCACACCTCGGCCGGCCGGGTGCCCACCGCGCAGGCCTACGAGTTTTATGCCCGCGAAGTGGCCGCGAAGGCTCGCCTGCGTCCCGCCCACCAGAGATGGATCAACCGCAACCTGTCGGTCGAGCAGAAGGATGCCGGAGAGCTGCTGGCACGCGTGCCCCACGTGCTTTCCGTGCTCTGCCGCGGTGTGGGCCTGGTGGTGGCGCCGCCGCTGGCGGGCACCATCCTGGGCCAGGTGCGCTTTGTGCCGCTCGACGAACATCGCGTGCTGGCGGTAGTCGTGACCCGCGACGCCCGGGTGTCCGACAAGGTGGTCCACACCCGCGAGTCCTTCCGGGCCGACGAGCTCGACCGCATGAGCACCTACTTGAATGAGAATTTCCGCGGCTGGGCGCTGGGGGCCATCCGGCAGGAGCTGGAGCGCCGGGTGAACGCCGAGCGCAGCCGCTTCCTGCGCCAGGCGGCCGCCCTCTGCCGGGAGGGGTTCCTGCTGGAGGACACGCCGAAGGCGTTGCAGATGGAAGGGATGGCCCACCTGGTCGAGCAATTGGAGGCGACCGAGCCGGAGGCCTTGCGCGGGCTCCTGCAAGCGCTGGAAGAGAAGGAACGCCTGGCCTGCTTGCTGACCGATTGTCTGGAGACGCCGGAACCCCCCGTCCGCATCCTGATCGGGTTGGAACGGCTGGCCCCGGGGATGAGGGATTTCGCCCTGATCGGTGCCCGCTACGGGCGCCCCGTGAACGTCTCCGGCTCGCTGGGTTTGCTGGGTCCCACCCGCATGGACTACGCCCGCGCCATCACCGCCGTCACCTACGTGGCCGCGCTCTTCAATCGTCTCCCGGCGGAGAATTGATGCCCGCGCCCGCAAGGAACTAGCCCGGCGATGGACGAAAAGCATCCCAAACCCCGGTCCCCCAACCTCGAAGCCGCCCAAGAGGCGCCCGAGGCGCCCGCCGAGGAGGCCCTGGCCCCGGAGGAGAAAATCAAAAAGCTCCAGGAAGGGCTGAAGAACCTGGAGCAAGAAAAGCGCTCCCTCTTCGACCAGCTCATCCGCCGCCAGGCCGACTTCGAGAACTTCCGCAAGCGGGTGGCGCGCGAGCAGCGGGAAAACCGCAAGTACGCGGAGGCCGAGTTGCTGGAGTCGCTCTTGCCGGTGTTGGACGCCTTCGAGCGGGCCCTGGCCGCCCCGGCCGCCGGCAGCGGGGACTACCGCAAGGGCGTCGAGCTGATCTACAAGCAGTTGTGGGACACGCTGGCGCGGGCCGGCTTGCAGCGGGTGGAGGCGGTGGGCAAGACCTTTGACCCCTTCCTCCACCACGCCATCGAGCGGGTGGAGTCGGCCGAGCACCCCGACCAGACTGTTTTGGGGGAGCTGCAGCGCGGCTACCTCTTCAAGGAGCGCTTGCTGCGGCCGGCGCTGGTTCGGGTGGGGGTCTCGCCCGGCTCGACGCAACCCGCCTCGGGTGAAGCCGGCGGAGCCGAACAAGAACCGCGGGACGAATAGGCCGATGGCTCGCTCCCCTAACAAGCGCGACTACTACCAAGTCCTCGGCGTCGGCCGCCGCGCCTCCACCGAGGAGATCAAGAAAGCTTACCGCCGCGCGGCCCTGGAATGGCACCCGGACCGCAACCCCCATCGGCACAAAGAAGCCGAGGAGCGCTTCAAGGAACTCACCCAGGCGTATAGCGTCCTGGCTGACCCCCAGAAGCGCGCCGCGTTCGACCGCTACGGGCACGCTGGACTGGGCGCGCAGCCCTTCACCGGCATCGATGAGTCCATCTTCGCCGAGTTTGCCGATATTTTCGGCGACATCTTCGGCTTCGAGGATTTGTTCGGATTGGGCGGCGGCCGCCGCCGCTCCCGCGTCCGCCGCGGACGCGACCTGCGCTACGACCTCGACCTCATCTTCGAGGAAGCCGCCCGCGGCCTGACCACCAAGGTCAAGCTTCCCCGTCTGGAACCGTGCTCGGAGTGCGGCGGCTCCGGCGCCCGGAAGGGAACCGGGCTCTCCACCTGCAGCGCCTGCCACGGCCGCGGGCAAATCCACTATCAGCGCGGCTTCCTGGCGGTCTCCCGCACCTGCCCGCAGTGCCAGGGCAGCGGGCAGGTCATTCGCGACCCCTGCCCGGCGTGCCGCGGCCAGGGCCAGGTGCGCCGCGAGCGCACGCTCGAGATCAGGATTCCTCCGGGGGTCGATACCGGAACGCGCCTGCGCATCACCGGGGAAGGGGAAGCCGGCCAGCAGGGCGGCCCCCCCGGCGACCTGTTCGTGGTTCTGCGGGTCGAAGAGCACGACTTCTTCGAGCGGCGCGAGGCCGACCTCTATTGCTCCATCCCCATCTCTTTCCCGCAGGCCGTCCTGGGGGGCGAGATTCGCGTCCCCGCGCTGGAGGGCGAGCAGACGCTGAAGGTCCCCGCCGGCACCCAGAGCGGGAGCCTCTTCCGCCTCCGCGGGAAGGGGTTCCCCACTCTGAACGGCGGCGGCCGCGGCGACCTCTTCGTCGAGCTGCGCGTCGAGACCCCGAAGAAACTCACCCGCGAGCAGCGCCAGCTAATTGAGCGCCTGGCCGAGACCCTCCCGGTCGAAAACCGCCCCGCCGCCAAGGCCAGCCTGCTGGAGCGCTTCAAAGACATCTTCGGCTAACTGGGTGGGGCAGACATTCCTGTCTGTCTGCGGGCCCAAGGCCCGCCCGTAGGTGGGGCAGACACTCTTGTCTGCCCTCTGCCGTTCCTGTCCTAGAGGTGGGGCAGACATTCCTGTCTGCCTTTCTCAAAGATTAGGGCTTGCCTTTCGCCTGAGGCTTGGCGATAATCCGCTCACGCTTGAGGAGTGTCGTGCATGCGTAAGCTGCTGCTGATTGCGCTTCTCGTGGGCTTACCCTTGGCGGCTGCTGCCCAGCAGCGCCCCCTGACCACCCAGGAAGTCGGAACCGTTCCCCCCGGCGACGTGATGGTCGAGTTCGGCTTCGAGTTCCTCCAGGACAAGAAGTTTCCCCTCTCGGGGCTGGAGGGCGACCTGACCAAGGTGGGCGTGCTCGACATTCATTGGGGGGTCAGTCGCGCGGTGGAGATTCAAATCCAGGGGACCATCCGCCAGTTCCTCTCCGTCAGTGAGCAGCAGCCCGCCCTCGTCGCCCCGGACCTCGACCCGGGCGAGAATTCCACCTCCGACTTCGGCGACTTCACCCTGGCTGTCAAGGCGATGCTGCTGCCCGAGAGCCGGCACCGCCCCGCCTTGGGTGTGCTCTTCGGCTTCGAGATGCCCAACACCGACGAGACCCAGGGCATTGGCCTGAACACCACCAACGTCTTCTTGCGCTTCTTGCTGCAGAAGCGCTTCGGCCGGCTCAACCTCTTCGGCAACGTGGGCCTGGGGATTCTGGAAGCCCCGACCGGGAACTTCACCCAGAACGACGTGTTCCTCTACGGCCTGGGCGCCGTCTATCCCGTCCACCCGCAACTGAACATCGTGGGAGAGATTGCCGGGCGGCAGAGCACCCGCAGCACGCCGGCGAACGGTCCCCTGGCGGGCACCGGGAGTCGCTCGGAAGCTCGCCTGGGCTTCCAACTCTTCGCCGGCGGCTACCGCTGGAACTTTGCCGGCATTGCCGGGCTCACCGAAAACGACGCCGACACCGGCTTCTTCTTCGGCGTCAGCAAAAGAGTCACCCTCTACCCCGGCTACGAGCCCCCCCGCTAGTTGTTCAAGTGCCTTTGTCTGTCATCCCGAGCCCCGACCCCGAACCTTCGGGGCGGGGCGAGGGGTCTGCTTTTGCGAGGGAAAGGGGAGGATCTTAGCCGGTGAAACGCAAGCGCAGGATGGTCCACACAATCTTGACTCCCGCCTGTAGCGTGCCCGTTACCGTGCCGGAGATCTTGGACTGCCCCACTCGCACCCGGTAACTCACCGGGACCTCGCGCACCCGCAGCCCGCGCTTGAGCGCCTTCACTTGCATCTCCGCGGTCCAGCCGAAGTCGGGATCGCGCATCGCCAGTTGCTCCAGGCTGGCGCGGCGAATGGCGCGGAACGGCCCCAGGTCGGTGTAGCGGAAACCGTAGAGCAGCCGGATCAGCCCCACGGCCAGCCGGTTCCCCGCTCGCTGGTGCCAGCCCAGGGCTTTCGGCTCGGCCCGGCCCAGTCGCCGGGAGCCGATCACCAGGTCGGCCTCGTCTCGGAGGAGCGGCTCGAGGAGCTGGGGCGCCTCCGCGGGGACGTCGCTGGCGTCGGCGTCCATGAACACTACGATGTCGATGCCCGGCTGGAGCGCCGCCAGCCCCGCCAGGCAGGCTCGACCGTAGCCCCGCCGGGGCTCATGGACCACTTCGGCGCCGCGGGCGCGCGCCACGGCCGCGGTGCCGTCGCTGCTGCCGTTGTCGGCCACCACGATTTGGGCAAACAGCGAGCGCGGCAGCTCATCCAACACCTTGGCCAGCCCCGGCTCTTCGTTCAGGGCCGGCAGCAGGAGCCCGAGGCGGGGCGGGGCGGAAGCGGAAGAACCGCTCAAGGGACCTGTCACGGGGCACAACCACCGTGGCCCGGGTCTTGTCGCGCCGGACAGCCTGTGCTATAGAAAGGTAGGTTGAGGATGAGGGATGCCCACCAGCCGCAGCGTCCTGTAGACCGGGAGCCGCTTCCGGGCCCCCGCAGAGGCTTTGGCTTTTCCCTCCGGCCCCTTGTCTGGCTGCGCGATGTGCTCATTGCGGTCTTCCTGGCCTTGGCTATCATTGCCTTCGTCTACCAGCCCGTCAAGGTGGAGGGCACCAGCATGGCGCCCCACCTGGCCGACCAGGAGCGCATCTTCATCAGCAAGTTCGCCTACCGCTTCGAGCCCATCCAGCGGGGCGACATTGTGGTGTTCCGCTTCCCGCGCGACTCCTCCAAATCCTTCATCAAGCGGGTGGTGGGTCTCCCCGGCGAGACGGTGGAGATTCGCAACGGCGTCGTCTACATCAACGGCGCCCCCCTCCGCGAAGATTACTTGCCCCCGGGCGAGACCGACGGGCACTCCTACCCGGCTACCCTTCTCCTCCCGAACCACTACTTCGTCCTCGGCGACCACCGCCGCAGCTCCAACGACTCCCGCGTTTGGGGCACCGTCCACCGCGATTACATCTACGGCAAGGCCGTCTTCGCCTACTGGCCCCCGGAGCGCTTCGGGCTGATCGAGACCGCCAATGGGAACTAGAGTTTTGCCGCACGAAAACCAGACAAGGAGAGTGAATGGAGGCAATCGTCGCGCTCGAGGACGGACGGCTCTTTAAGGGCAAAGGGTTCGGCGCTCGCAGCGAGCGCGGCGGCGAAGTCGTTTTCAACACCTCCCTCACCGGCTACCAGGAAATCTTCACCGACCCCTCCTACGCCGGGCAGATTGTCTGCCTCACCTATCCTCACATCGGCAACGTCGGCACCAACCTCTTTGACAACGAAGCCCCGCGACCCTACATCGAGGCGCTGGTAGTGCGCGACTTCTCCCAGCTCGCCTCCAACTGGCGCAGCCAGCAGACTGCCGAAGACTTCCTCGCCCGCCACCACATTCCCGTCCTCAGCCACATCGACACCCGCGCCCTGGTCCGCCACCTCCGCCTCCACGGCAACCTGCGCGCCATCCTCTCGACGCTTTCCACCGACAGCGAGGCCCTGGTGAAGAAAGCCCGGGCGCTGCCGGCAATGGTCGGCCTCGACCTGGCCCGGACCGTGACCACGGCGGAGAAGTACGAGTGGAAGGAGCCAAGCCTCGAGTTCGTGCGGGCAGGGAAGCCGGTCGAGCCCCAACGCTTCCACGTGGTCGCCTACGACTACGGCATCAAGCAGAACATCCTCCGCCGGCTGGTGGACGTCGGCTGCCGGGTCACCGTCGTTCCGGCCCTCACCCCGGCGGAAGACGTCTTGGCGATGAAACCCGACGGCGTCTTCCTTTCCAACGGCCCCGGCGACCCCGAGCCGTGCGCCTACGGCATCGCAGCGGTGCGCAAGCTCGCCGGGCGTGTCCCCATCTTCGGGATTTGTCTCGGCCACCAGATCGTCGGCCTGGCGCTGGGTGGCAAGACCTACAAGCTCAAGTTCGGCCACCACGGCGCCAACCACCCCGTCAAGAATCTGCAAACCGGCAAGGTGGAAATCACTTCGCAGAACCACGGCTTCGCCGTCGACCCGGACTCGCTGCCGGCCCACGAGGTTGAGCTGACTCATATGAACCTGAACGACTCCACCTTGGAGGGCCTGCGCCACCGCTCCCTGCCCCTGTTTAGCGTCCAGTACCACCCCGAGGCTTCCCCCGGCCCTCACGACTCCCATTATTTGTTCAAGGACTTTTTCAAATTGATGGAGGACTTTGAGCGATAGCCGAAGCGTGGCCCAACTTGTGATTCCGAGCGAAGCCTGCCTGCGCCTGCCTGCGGCAGGCAGGTCGCTGAGCGCACCTGGAAGGGCGGGGCTTCTCGGAGCGAAGCGGAGATCCCGCGCTTTTGGCGGGGAGCCCCGCCGTAGCGCGACAAAGAATTAGGGCTTTAGCCCCTGAGGGTTTCTAGTCCGCGGTTGCTCGACATGAAGCTCGACCACATCGGCATCGCCGTGCGCTCACTCGACCAGGCGCTGAAGTTCTACCGCGACACTCTGGGAATGAACGTCAAAGGGTTCGAGATGCTGCCGGCCGAGAAAGTGCGCGTGGCTATCCTCCCCCTGGGCGACACGCGCCTCGAGTTGCTGGAAGCCACCGCCGAGGATTCTCCCATCGCGCAGTTCCTCGCCAAGCGCGGCGAGGGCATCCACCACATCGCCATCGAGGTCGAGCACCTGGACCGGCATCTCCAGCAGCTCGAAGCCAACGGGGTTCGCGTCCTGCCGGGGAAAGGCCAACGCGGCGCCGGCGGCCACCGCTACGCCTTCCTCCACCCCTCGAGCTGCGGCGGCGTCCTGGTGGAGCTAATCGAAGCGACGAAAGTCAAGGAAGCAAAGGAAGCATAGGAGGCAGAGGAAGCATACGAAGCAGAGGGATCAAGGGAACCAAAGATGGCCGTTACAGACGAACGCACAAGCTTTTCTGAATGGATCCTTAACGAGGCGCTCGCATCGTATTTTGGTACCGGAGACGACCAGAACGAACGGATGGAGTGGTTCTTCAGCTTGTCTGTGCTCACCCCAGAGGGAAAACAAGCAGTCAGAGAGCTTGCCGGCTTCGAGTGGACAGTCGGCGAGATTGAATGGGCTTTTAACCGAGGGCTAAGGGTGCCAGAAGATCGAGGCGGGATTGCGCAGGAGTTATTCGAAAGGGAATACTGGGGTCTAAGGCCGGACTTCAGATTCTGGAGAAGGAGTAGAGAAGCGCAGCTTATCGTGGAGTCTAAGGGATACGATCCTGGAGGCGGTAAGCAAGAGTCTGACCAAGCACGGCGCTATTTTCAGTATCTCAAGGATTTTGCATGTAGAGGGGCTGTCATCTACTTGGTGCCAAGGCAGGCAACACGCTGTTTGGAAATGCTCCAGGCTGCTGGTGAAAAGACAGGGGTCAGTTTTGGCGTGCTGCACTGGGAGGATCTTTTTGATGCACTTGGTACTGACCTTCTCCGTGTGGTTGCTCGCTCTATGGTTGCGTCCGCGGAAGTGTTAAAGACAGCACTCAAACTGATCGAGCCGAGCTCCAAATGAAATTCGGCCAGATGGAAATCTTCGTGGTGTCGGACGGGCGCTTCCGCCTGGACGGCGGGGCCATGTTCGGCGTGGTCCCGAAGGTGCTCTGGCAGAAGAAGGCGCCGGCCGACGAGCGCAACCGCATCACCCTGGCCGCGAATTGCCTGCTGATCCGGGCCGCGGGGAAGACGATCGTGGTCGAGACCGGGACGGGCACCAAGGGCGACGCCAAGTGGGACGACATTTACGGGATCGACCACAGGGTGGCGCTGGTCGAATCGCTCCAGCACCGCGGCGTGGCCCCCGCCGACGTCGACATCGTCATCAATACCCATCTCCACTTCGACCACTGCGGCGGGAACACCCGCCGGGACAAGAACGGCAAGGTTGTGCCGACCTTCCCGCGGGCGCGCTACCTGGTGCAGCGGGGCGAGTACGACCACGCCCTCGCCCCCACCGTGCGCGACCAGGCCAGCTACCTGAAAGACAACTTCGTGCCCATGGCCGACTCGAACCAGTGGGAGTTCTTCGACACCGACAAGCAGGTGGTTCCTGGGGTGGAAGTAGTTCGCCTGCCGGGCCACACCCGGGACATGCAGTGCCTGCGGCTCACTTCGGGCGGCCGTACCGCGTTCTTTTTCGCCGACCTGGTCCCCACCACCCACCACCTGGCTTTGCCCTGGATTATGGGCTACGACCTCTACCCGCTCACGACGCTCGAGAACAAGAAGCGGGTGCTCCCCCAGGCGGTGCAGGAGGAGTGGCTCTGCTTGTTCGCCCACGACCCCGAAATCCCCGCCGCTTACCTGCGGGAGAAGAAAGGCAAGCTGGTGGCCGAGCCGGTGCTGGAACCGGAGTTGGTGACAGCTAAGTAGAACGCGGTTTCCTAGAAGAAGATTCCTCTCCCGCAGAGCGGGATCGGAATGACAAGGCAATTTCTGTGGAGGCAACGGTGGCGGAAAGAGTGAAGCTAGGCATCATCGGCGGCAGCGGTCTGTACGGCATGGCGGGCCTGAGCCGCACCAAAGAAGTCCGCCTCACCACTCCCTTCGGAAAGCCCTCGGACGCCTACCTGCTGGGGACGCTCGACGGGCGGCGGGTGGCTTTCCTGGCCCGGCACGGCCGCGGCCACCGCATTCTCCCCACCGAGCTCAACTTCCGCGCCAACATCTACGGCTTCAAGAAGCTGGGCATCGAGCGCATCCTCTCGGTGAGCGCGGTGGGCTCGCTGAAAGAAGAGCTCCAACCCACCGACTTCGTTCTCCCCGACCAGTTCTTCGACCGCACGCGGCTGCGCCCTTCGACCTTCTTCGGCGGCGGCATCGTGGCCCACGTGAGCTTCGCCGACCCGATGTGTCCCGCGCTGCGCGACGTCTTGATGGAGGCCTGCCGGCGCGCCGGGGTCACGGTGCACTCGCGCGGCACCTACGTCTGCATGGAAGGCCCGATGTTTTCCACCAAGGCGGAGTCGCACGCCTACCGGCAACTAGGCTTCGATGTCATCGGGATGACCAACTTGCAGGAGGCCAAGCTGGCCCGGGAGGCCGAAATCTGTTACGCCACCGTGGCCATGGTGACCGACTACGACTGCTGGCACCCCGAGCACGACGCGGTGACCGGCGAGCAGGTGATGGAGTACCTGGCGCGGAACATCGAGAACGTCCAGCGGGTCATCCGCGAAGCCGTCCCCGCCGTCCCCGCCGCGCGCCCCTGCAAGTGCGGCTCGGCCCTGGCCCACGCCATCATCACCGAGCCCAAGAAGATTCCCGCCTCCATCAAGAGGAAGCTCCGGCCGATTATCGGGAAGTACGTCCGCTAGTCCCGTTCCAACTTGGCTTCCACCGGAAGAGCTCGCCTCCCAAACATTACCCGGACCGGGCTGGAGGAGGACGAGGTGGACCCGGCTAACCCCCTACTCCGTCCTTTCCAGCTTTCCCAACAACTGCCGGTGGATTTCCCGCACCCGCTGCCGCTCGCGACGGCTGTGCCGGACGGCAATCACGTAGGGCAGGAAGAGGAAGGGAGAGAGAGAAAAGCTGACCAGGATGTTCTTCAGGCGAGTCCAGAAGGCGTAGTCGCGATGACGGTTCTTCAGCACGCTGGGGTAGTAACGCAGCACCACCCCGTAGATGTCGGCGGCGATGGCCCAGTGGTCGGCGTGGCGCCCGCAGGCGAAGGCGCGCCCCTGCCGGATGTCCTCCAGAAATTCTTCCTTGGTGCGCGCCGGCGAGGCCGTGTAGGTGGTGCCGATGCGGCGCAGGGTGTGGGCGTCGCTGCCGCCGAGGACTCCATAGCGCTTCTGCTCGCCGGCGAAGAACTTCAGCAGCCGCGCCACCAGCCGGTTGTGCTCCTCGGACATGGCCCCGTTGTGCGTCTCGAACACCCGGAAGAGGGAAATCACGTGGCGCACGTAGTCGCGCAAGTACTCCAGCCGGTCGAAGTCGTGGAAGAAGTGGTTCAGAGCGTGCAAGATGCGGTTCTGCTCCAGGTAGGCCACCAGCTCGGCGGCGTTGCCGCGCAGGCGCTGGATTTCGCGGTGCTGGCCCTCGGTGATATTGAAGACCCCGACGTGCATGGAGTGGTCGAACTCGGGGACGTAGGCGGTGACCTCCTCGCTGATAATGAAGTCGTCCAGGTCGCGCCAGCGCTCGAGCACCGCCAGACAGCCATCGATCGAGTCGTGGTCGGTCAACGTGACCAGGTCCATCCCGCGCTTCTTGGCGGTGCGGTAGACGTCGAGCGGGTCGGAGTAGCAGTCGCGCGGGCGGATGAGGCGCAGGTGCTTGGTCTGGCCGGAGTGGTAGCTGTGGACGTGCAGGTCGGCTTTGAACCAGCGGTCGCTCATCGGGTGCCCGTGCGAAGGTTGCTATACTAGCCTTGCCGGGTGCCGGAGACAACCTTGCCCCGCCTGATGGCCACGCTGCGCGCCACCCTCACCGCCGCGGTGGTCTTTCTCTACGTCCTGGTGGTGGGCGCGCCGGTCACGCTCTATGCCTGGCTCACCGGGCGCGTAATGCCCCTTTACCGCATCGCCCAGGGCGGCGTCTGGTTGGGGTTGTGGCTGGCGGGCATCCGCTTTGACGTCCGCGGGCGGGAAAACATCCCGCGTGACCGCGCCTGCGTCTATATGTCGAATCACCAGTCGAACATCGATCCGCCGCTGCTGTTTGTGCTGCTCCCGCCGCGCATTGCCTTCATCGCCAAGAAGGACGTGTTCGCCATTCCTGTCTTGGGGAAGGCGATGCACCTGGCCGACTTTGTGCCCATCGACCGCTACAATCCCGAAGCCGCGCGGGCAGCGGTGGAAGAAGCGCTGAAGCGCCTGCGCCCGGGGGTCTCCGTGATCGTCTACCCGGAGGGCACCCGCAGTCCCGACGGGCGCCTGCAACGCTTCAAGCACGGGGTGTTCGTCCTGGCCCTGCGCGCCCAGGCCCCCATCGTGCCCATTACGGTCATCGGCGCCGAGACCATCATGGCCAAGAAAAAGTGGCAGATTTACCCCGGGCGCATTCAAGTGACGGTACACCCGCCGGTCGAGACCCGCGGGCGCTCGCTCGACGACCGCGCCCAACTGGCGCTCGAAGTCCAGAGAATCATCGCTGCGGCGCTCCCCCCGGAGAAGCAGCCCCAGCCCGTCCCGGCCGAGGCGGCGTCGGTTCGCGACGAGTCTCTCTAGCGGCGCTTTTTCTTTTTCAGTGCCGCTACTTCTTGGCGCAGGGCGCGCAGCTCGTCGTAGAGCTTGGGCAGGCGGTTGTAGACGCCCGCTGACTTGAGCCACCGGCGGTTCTCGATGGCCGGATAGCCGGAGACGGTTTGCCCGGCTGGGACGTCGTTGGGGATGCCGCTCTGGGCGGTGGCGCGCACCCCGTCGCCGATCTGGCAATGGCCGGCCACGCCCACCTGTCCGGCCAGCACCACGTCGTTGCCCACGTGGGTGCTGCCGGCCAGGCCCACCTGGGCGCAGAGCAGGGTGTTCTCGCCCACGCTGGAGGAGTGGCCCACCTGGACCAGGTTGTCGATTTTGGCCCCGCGGCCGAGGCGGCTCTCGCCCACGGTGGCGCGGTCGATGGTGGCTCCGGCCTGAATTTCCACATCGTCTTCGACAATGACCGGGCCGGACTGGGGAATCTTGTAGTAGCGGCCGTCGTCCTGGCGGGCGAAGCCGTAGCCGTCGCAGCCCACGATGGCGGCGTTTTGCAGGAGGACGCGGTCCCCGATGCGGCAGTGTTCGCGCACCACGGCGTGGGAGTGGGCGACAAAGTCGTCGCCGATGCGCGCCCCCTTGTAGACGACCACGAAGCTGTGCAGGCGGCAGCGGTCGCCGATTTCCACGTTTTCATCCACGAAGCAGAACGGCCCCACCCAGGCGTCCTCGCCGAGGCGCGCCCGCGGCGAGACCACCGCGGTGGAATGGACGCTTGCCCCGTCCGCGGCGGGGCCGCGGGGAAACGGCGGCGGCTGGTAGAACAGCTCCAGCGCCCGGGCAAACGTGTAGTACGGATTGGCTGCCCGCAGCGTGGGCAGCGGTAATTCTTCGTACTCCCGGGCCACGATGATGGCGGCGGCCCGCGTCTCCCGCAGCCGGCGCCGGTAGCGCGGGTTGGTCAGGAAAGTCAGCTCGCCCGGGCCGGCGGTCTCGATGGCGGCCACGCCACGGATTTCCACTTCGCCGTTTCCGGTGAAGTTGCACTGCAGTTTTTCCGCTAGTTCTCGCAGTTTCATCGTTCTCCTCCCGGCGGCGATTATACCTGTACTTTTCCTGTCATTCCGACCCCGCCCATTCATTATCTTGGTGGCACAGGCCTCTGGCCTGTGAGAGCGTAGAACACCGGCGAGACCCTTCGACTCCGCTCAGGGCAGGCGCCGGTGCCGCAGAGTGAGAATGGGCGGGGCGAGGAAGCTGCTTGTCTAAATGCAGACCCCTCCCTTCAACTCCGCCCCTCGACTACGCTCGGGACAAGCTCCGGGCAAGCGGCCCCAGGGGAGTCAGAGCCTCCGGACGACAGCCTTGCTTGAACGATTACTAGGTAGCGTTAGCAATGCTCAGATGGATTTCAAGGAGCTGGACAGGGTTCTGTGGTAGCCTTGCTGCAAATTCGAGACCGGAGAAAATAGCCATGCAGAGCCAGATAAATACTTGGGCAACGGTTATCCTCGCCGTTAGTGCAGTCGTCTTGGCTGTTATTACGGGCGTCTATGCTGTTGCCACGAACAAAATCGTCAAGCAAAACGAAAAATTTCTAGAGCACGAATTGCAACGGTGGCTTAACGAAACGCGGCCATACATAGAGATTCGACTGACCGAATGGGAAGAAAAGAATAGCACACCGGTCTTTCAGATGCAGAATGTGGGGCATTGGTCAGCGACGAAGGTGCGGATTGGAATCGGAACACCTAACTGGCGACTGGATACATATGGGAATGAGTTGCCGTGGACTCTTTTTGGTTCAGGAAAGAATTCGGCGAAGTTCGCGTTTCGGGGATTCCAGAGACAAGATACTAGAATGGGCTTCATGGTTGCCTATCGTGATGTCTCCTCAATCCGAGAGTTTGCAGAACGCTGGGTATTGGAAATAGAGGGTGAAACGACAAGAATATACAGAACGAATGCATTTGAGTTTGAGGCAGAGCAAGAGGAGCAGATAGGTGGGCTACGGGATTCACTCCTCAAATTCGTGAAGGAGCCAGATTAGAACGCTGCTGCCGGAGTGACCTGCACCCTAGCTATCTGCAGCTATCTTCCCCTCGATGCCTTCCAGCTTGAGTTTCAGCGAGCGGCGACGGGCAGCAGGAGAGAGGCTGTCCATGGCGTCGAAGACCTTACAACTCCCAAACAATATGCGTGTCGGTCTGGTTGACCCCGGCAACTCTCTGAATCTTGTTGAGGACGAAATCTTGTAGGGCCTTCAAGTTGGCAGTCTCCACCAGGAGAACTATGTCTGGCAAGCCCCAGCAAAGGTTGAATTCTTCTGCGCCTATCTTACTTGCTCGGGGAAACACAAGCAAAACACGCTACACCTTTTCGGCGAGACCACCATTCGCAGGAAACACCTAAATATCTGCACCCCTCTTCGACCACGTCTACATAGCCCATCGCAAGCCAGCCCTCCTCCTGGCCTACGAACAACTTGGCAGCTCTTGTCCCCAACCGGTCTTGTCGGTAACTGCTGGCACTTTCTGTGCAGTTCACGAAGGCTCCTGGCTGTGATTCTTTTCGTCGGCTTTAGTACAAGTTTTGCTTTGAGCACTTTACCCCTCCTGCGTTGAGGTTAGTTTTCACTTGGGTAATCACGAAGAAGTAACCTCCCTGTTGGCTCCCATCTTATGCCGCGCCTGCGGGCAAGTCAACGCGGGAGGACGTGTGCTGGCCGCGGTTATTCGCCGAAGAGGCCCGGCTGGCGCGCGGCGGCGGCGCGTCGCCGACGGCGGGGCGCGCCGCGAGTGGGGTTGACGCCCAGGACTTCGATCGCCGCCAGGGCGGTGCGGGGCACGAACGCCTTCTGGTGGTTGCCGTTCAGGTCGGGCGGCGTGATCAGGTAGCCGTTGGGCCCCTGCTGGAGCAGGTCGTTGACCAGCAGCCCTTCCAGGACTTCGTTGTCCCGGAAGCGCAGCCTCACCCACAGGCCCTCCAGGCGGGGCCGGCGCAGGAAGGTGGTTTGGGTGGGGCGGGTGGGCGGCTCCTCCCAGTCGCGGACGAACCAGGCCACCTTGACGCTTTTCCAGGGGAGCTGCTGGAGCTGGCCGGAGGCGTCCAGGAACTCCAGGGCCGGGCTGCGCTCCAACTGCCGGGGATTCAGGTAGCCGCAGAGGCGCTCGCCTTGGACGGTTTCCACGACGACTTTCTTGTGGGTGGAGGCGGCTTGGCTCGGCATCTTATTCTCGCGCAAGCGCTTAGGCGGGCGCTTTTTCCTGTGAGGAGCTTATGCTAATATCAGCGCGACGCGAGTGTCAACCACGGGAGCCGGACCCACGGGCGCGCTGAACGAAAAGCACCAAATCCTCCGCTCCACCCGAGTCGTCACCTTCTTCACTCTGCTGAGCCGCTTCTTCGGCTACGCCCGCGACCTGGCCATCGCCATGCTGCTGGGTACCTCGCGGGCCGGCGACGCCTTCGTCATCGCCTTCCGCATCCCCAACCTGCTCCGCCGCCTGATGGCCGAGGGGGCCATGACCGGCGCCTTCATTCCCGTTTTTACTTCCTATCGCACCGAGCGGACGGAGGCGGAATCCTGGGACCTGGCCCGGCGGATGTTCTGGACCCTGGCGACGGTACTGGCCGGGGTAACGGTGCTGGGAGTCATCTTCGCGCCGCAACTGGTGCGACTGTTCACCCTGTTCAGCCGGGAGCCGGAGCAGTGGTCGCTGGCCGTCGACTTGACCCGCATCACCTTCCCCTATTGCGTCTTGGTGGCGCTGACGGCGCTGGCCGGCGCGGCCTTGAACACGGTGCGCGTGTTCGGCCTGCCCGCCTCGGTGCCCATCTTCCTGAACATCGCCATCATCACCGCTGCGGTCGCCGCCTGGTGGGGGGACATGGCCGACCCGGCCATCGCCCTGGCGCTGGGGGTGGTGCTGGGCGGGCTGCTGCAATTGCTGGTACAGTTGCCCGCGCTGCTGCGCCGGGGGATGCGGTTCGGCTTCCGGCTGGGCTTCGGCCACGCGGGGGTTCGCCGGGTGGCGCGGCTGATGCTGCCGGCGGTGGCCGGCGTGGGCGTCTACCAGATCAACGTCCTGGTCAGCACCATCTTCGCCAGCCAGGGGGAAGGCTGGATCGCCGCCCTCTACTACGCCGACCGCCTGATGGAGGTGGCCCTGGGCGCCTACGCCATCAGCGTGGCCACGGTGGTGCTGCCGGTGATGTCCCAGCAGGCGGCGGATAAAAAGTTCGACGAGATGCGGGGCACGCTGGAGTTTTCCTTGCGCAACGTCGCCTTCATCGTGGTGCCGGCGGCCGTGGGTTTGATCTTGTTGCGGGAGCCGCTGGTGCGCATGCTCTTCCAGCACCGCGCCTTCGGAAGCACGTCCACCGAGCTGACCGCCTGGGCGCTGCTGTTCTACGCCCTGGGGCTGCCGGCCTTCTCGGCCGTGCGCCTGCTGGTGCAGGGTTTTTACGCCACCCAGGACACCGCCACCCCGGTGCGGGTGGCGGCGGTGGCGCTGGTCGCTAACGTGGTGCTGTGCTTCCTGCTGGTCGGCCCGCTGCGCCACGGCGGGTTGGCCCTGGCCACCTCCCTGGCTTCCTACTTAAACTTCCTGATTCTGTACATAATCTTCCGGCGACGCCTGGGGGCGGTGAACGAAGCTCACCTGGCGTTCTCGGTGGGGCGCGCGCTGGCGGCTGCGGCCGGCATGGGCGCGCTGGTCTGGCTGCTGCGGACGGAGTGGAGCTGGATGAGCGCCCCCGGCCTGGCTCAGCTCTTGCCGGCCTGCCTGGCCACGGTGGCCGCCGGAATGGCTTCCTACCTGGCCCTGGCCTGGTTGCTGCGGGCCGAAGAGCTGGGCGAGGTCTACACGCTGGTCACCGGCCGGCGAATGAAACAGGGAATCCCCAGAGTGCAGGCGGCGGTGCCTTACACGCCCAACCAGAAATAGTGCGCAACCACGTCGCAGCCTACTTGAACTACGTTCGCGTGGAGCGGGGTCTCGCCCCCAACACGCTGGCCGCCTACGGGCGCGACCTGGAAAAATTCGCCCGCTTCTGCCGGTCGCGGAACTTGACCCTCCGGCGCCTCGGTCGCCAGCACGTGGTGGATTTTCTGGGTCAGCTGTACCAGCAAGGGCTGGACAGCCGCTCGGTGGCCCGCACCCTGGTGGCCGTGCGCAACTTCTTTCGCTTCCTCCGCCAGGAAGAGGAAATCCGCCACGACCCCACCGAGCACATTGAATCGCCCCGGGTCTGGAAACGCCTGCCGAAGTTCCTGAGCCTGGAGGGGGTCGAGCGCCTGCTGGCGGCCCCGCAGGACCTGCGCGACAAGGCCATGCTCGAAGTCCTCTACGCCACGGGGTTGCGGGTATCGGAATTGGTCCATTTGAAAGTCTCCGACGTGCAGTTGGACGCCGGCTACCTGCGCTGCCTGGGCAAAGGCAACAAGGAGCGCGTCGTCCCCTTGGGGCGAAAAGCGATTGCCGCCCTGGAGGTGTATCTGCGCGAGGGACGGTCGCAGCGGGCCCGGCGCGGCCGGCGGGCCAAGGGCGGGGCCTCCTCGCATTTGTTCCTTAGCCGGCGCCGGCGGGGAATGACGCGCGAGAATTTCTGGCGGCTGCTCCGCCGCTATGGGCGGGCGGCGGGCTTGCGGGGGCGGCTGACCCCGCACCTGCTCCGCCACAGCTTCGCCACCCACCTGCTGGAGCGGGGAGCCGACCTCCGCGCTGTGCAGTTGCTGCTGGGGCACGCCGACATTTCCACCACGCAAATCTATACCCATGTGGCACAGGAGCGGTTGAAGCAAATTTACCGCGCGCACCACCCGCGGGCCTGAGGACAGGAGCGAGAGCAGACTGATGCCCGACTACATCTTCATGCTGGAAAGCCGGCTGGCGCCGGAACAGTTGCAGGCCCTGAACCGGGTCGTCGAGGAGGCGCAAGCCAGCGAATTGAACGTCTACCTGGTGGGCGGGGCGGTGCGCGACCTGATGACCGGCTCGCCCATCCGGGACTTGGACTTCACTCTGGAAGGGAATCCCCTGCGCGTGGCCCAGCGCCTGGCCCGAAACGGTGTCCGCCGCTTCCAGGAGGATGCGCGCCGTCGCCGCGCCGAGCTGCAGCTGCCGGACGGGGTCTACCTCAGTCTGGAGATGGCTCACAGCGAGTTCTTTCACCAGCCCGGCAAGCCTCCGGAGACCCGCCCGGCTCCCATCTTGGAGGATTTGCGCCGCCGGGATTTCTCCATCAACGCCGTGGGGGTGTCGCTCACCTCGGGCTCGCGCGGGCTGCTACTCGACCCCACCAACGGCCTGGCCGACATCGGGAACCGCGAACTGCGCGTCCTCCACCCCTACGGCTTCCTGCACGACCCGGTGCGCTTGCTGCGCCTGGTCCGTTTCGCCACCCGGCTCAACTTCCACCCCGACGCCCGCACCAAGGAGCTGTTCGAAGCCGCCCTGGAGCGGGGCTACCAGGATTACATCCAAACGGAGGCCCTCGGCCGGGAGGCGGAGCAGCTCACCCGGGAAGAAAACGTAGTCGCGGTGGTGAAAGCGCTGGCCGCGCGCGAGTTGCTGCCTGTGCTCCAGTCGATGCTCCAGAAGCGCAAGCCCGACTACGAGGGCCTGGCCAGGTTCCAGAAGTACCAGCAGCAGGCGCTGGAGGCCGGCTACCAGCCCGACCCCTACTACGCGGTGCTCTACTATCTGCGGCGCCGCCTCAAGGGGCGGGCGGAAAAGCAGTTGCTCCGCAACCTGGACCTGAACCAGGCCCAGAGGAAGCAGGCGCTGGCTTTCCCGGGCGAAGCCAAGAAAGTGCTGAAGCTGCTGGGCCGCCGGCGCAAGGCCGGCCCGCGGCAGATCTACCACCTGCTCACCCCGGTGCCCGTCGAGCTGCTGGTGTTCCTCCTGGCTGAATACACTGGCAAGAAGAAAATCCGTGCGAAAGTTTACAACTACCTGTTCAAGTACCGGCCGCTGCGCCAAAAGCTCCCGGTGCGCGAGCTGCAGTTGATGGGTGTCTCCCCCGGCCCCAAGTTCGACAGGATTCTGGAGCAGTACTTCGAGGCCCTGCTGGACGGGAAGCTCCGCGCCCGCCAACGGCAGCTCAAGTTTTTGCGCAAGCTGGCCGGCATCCCCAAGCCCAAGCCGGAGCCCAAGCCGAAGAAGGTCAAGAAGGCCGCCAAGCCCCCCGTGGCCCCGCCGGTCCAAGCGCCGAAAGAAGCTCCCCGGGAAGCCCCGGCGCCCGCCCGCGCCCCTCGGCCCGAGGCAAAGCCATCGGCTGAGAAAGCGCCGCCCAGGAA
>JALLOH010000169.1 GCA_027717655.1 Acidobacteriia bacterium AH_259_A11_L15 | reverse complement strand
TGTTCGTGCATGCCCATCTGCGCATAAGCCCTGCCGAGGAAAACGAAGGCGAGGGAAAACTCCGGGTGCATTTCCACCGTCTTTCGGAATTGTTGGGCGGCCGGGTCGTACCGGCGGCCGTGAAAGAGGACTGTACCCAGCCAGGAGCTGATTATGGGTGAGACGGGGTCGAGTCTTTCGGCGGACTCGAGTTCCGCAATAGCCTCCTCGTGCTTTCCCAAGCTGGATAGGAGCAGGCCATACCAGTGGTGGGCGGTGGCGTAGTTGGGGTTGAGTTCCAGGGCCCGTCTGAAGTCTTGCTCGGCGGCGCTCCAGTCCCTGTCGTACCACTTGATCAACCCCAGAGTGGCATAAGGCTCGGCCATGTTCTCATCCAGTTCCAGCGCCTTCAGCGCAAGGGCTCGTGCGCGGGGAAAGGCTTCGGACGGCGGGGCGAATCCCCACCCGGGTTGGACGGCATAGACATCCGCCAGGCCCGCGTAGGCGCGGGCGTAGGCCGGGTCTTTCTCGATGGCCTGCTGGAAAAACTGGATGGCCTGGCTCAATCCCTCCTGGCTGCATTTGTTCCACTGGTAGCGGCCCTTCAGGTAGGCCTCGTGGGCCTCGGGGTTGACGGGTCGGGCGCTGGCCAGGCGTGCTTGTTCCTCCGGGGTCACGGCAATGTTGATCTCCCGGGCAATTGCCTGTGCTACTTCGCGCTGCAGCACCAGAATGTTGGTGAGATCGCGTTCATAAGCCTCGGCCCAAAGGTGTTCGTCCGTGGCCCCGTGAATCAACTGGGCCGTGATCCGCACCTGATTGCCTACACGCAGAACAGACCCCTCGACTACTGCATCCACCCCCAATTCCCGGGCAATCTCCGGGATGGGCTTATCGGTGTCCTGGTAGCGCATGACCGAGGTGCGCGAGATGACCTTCAAGGCCCTGATTCTGGAGAGGTCGGTAATCAGCGCCTCATGCATCCCTTCAACGAAGTAGTCCTGCTCCGTATCACCCATCAGGTTGTCGAGCGGCAACACCGCGATGGAGGTAATCTGGCCGGGTTGGGTCGTTGGGGCCTTCACGCGCTGCCAGCCGAAGTAACCCGCCACAGCCAGAATCACCAGACCGACCACAGCGGCCACGATGCGCCTCCCCCAGGCAGGGGCCCGGCGGCTCGGTGCTGGGGTGGGAGCAGGCGCGGCGAGGCGGCGGAGGTCGACCCGGAGCTCCTTGGCCGACTGGTAGCGGTTCTCCGGGTCTTTCTCCAGGCACTTGAGAATGATTCGCTCCAAATCGGTCGACAGGTCCGGGTTGAGCTGCGTGGGCGGGGTCGGTGTCTTGTGCACAATGTCGTCGGCGAGCCGCGTGGGTACTTCTTCGCGGAAAGCCCGTTGCCCGGTGGCCATCTCATAGAGCACCACACCCAGCGCGTAGAGGTCGGCCCGTTCATCCACTCGCTCGGCGCGAATTTGCTCGGGGGCCATGTAGGGCAGCGTGCCGGGGGCGACGCCGGTGCGGGTGAGGCTTTCGGTCAGGTCGGCCTCGCTATCGGGCCGCAGCAGCTTGGCCAGGCCGAAGTCGAGCAC
>JALLOH010000168.1 GCA_027717655.1 Acidobacteriia bacterium AH_259_A11_L15 | reverse complement strand
CCGCCCCGGCGTGATTGAAGGCCGGCTCGAGGAGATGAACGTCATCGACCTCTTCCAATCTTTGGAAATGGGGCAGAAATCCTGCTCGCTCACCCTCAGCCACGGCAAGCAGAAGTGCCAGATCTTTATGGAGAATGGCCAGGTCTACGACGCCGTCTTCGGCAAGACCACCGGTGATGATGCGGTCTACAAGCTCCTCGAGTGGACTCAGGGCACCTTTGAGATCGACTTCAGCGGCAAATCCCCCCAGCGGCGCACCACTCGCTCCACGCAGGGATTGCTGATGGAGGGCTTGCGCCTGCTCGATGAATCCCGCCGCGACCAGGTGGAGGGCTGATGCCCCCCCCCCCTACCGGGCCGCTATTGTCACGGTCAGCGACACCGTCTCCGAAGGAACCCGCGAAGACCAGTCGGGGCCCGCCGTGCGTCGTCTGCTGGAGGAGGCCGGTTGGGCGGTCAAGTCGACCGAAGCCATCCCCGATGATTTCGGCCTGATCCGCGAGCGCCTGGCGGCGCTGGCCGCCGACAGCGAGGTCGACGTTGTGTTCACTACCGGCGGCACCGGCGTCGGACCGCGCGACCGCACCCCCGACGCCACCACCTCCATCATGGAGCGGTCGCTCCCCGGTGTGGCCGAAGTGATGCGCCGGGAAGGCTACAAGAAGACCCCGCTGGCGGCTCTCTCCCGGGGCGTGGTCGGGGTGAAGGGTAAGGTGTTGTTGGTCAACCTGCCGGGCAGCCCCGAGGGCGCGGCCGATTCTTTGCAAGCCGTGGTGGGGATCCTCCCGCACGCCATCGATGTCGTGCGTGGCGAACTGGTCCACGCCCCGCCGGCCCCGGAGCCGGAAATGCCAGCCACCCCGTCCCCGGCGGACGTGCCCCAGGAGGGCGAACCCGCGCCCGTATCGGAGCCACCGGCACCCGGACCGGAGGAGTCTACTCCCGAGGAAGTCGCGGAGCCGGAATCGAAACCTCCTGAGGGGTCGGCGTCCTGAGCAGCAGGGTCTTGGCAAGCAGAACTCCCTTTGGTAGTTTGAGGAGCCCGTAAACCCCATGCCCGAAGATTACGTTCCTCTTCTGCTGTTTGGCGGACTGGCGCTGATTTTTCCCGTGGTGACCCTCTGGATCGGCCGCCTGCTGCGTCCGGAGGCGCAGGACATCGGCCACCGGCTCCGGCCCTACGAGTGCGGCGTGCCGCCGGAGGGCGACGCTCGCGGCCGCTTCGGCGTCCGCTACTACGTCATCGCCATCTTGTTCGTCATTTTCGACGTGGAAGTCATTTTCCTCTTCCCCTGGGCTGTCCAGTACGACGTGCTCGGGCTGTTCGGCCTGGTCGAGATGCTGATCTTTCTCGGCATCCTCATCATCGGCTACTTTTGGCTCTATAAGAAAGGTGCCCTCGAGTGGGTGTAACTACCCCGCCGCGGCGCCCCCGCACTTCTTTCGACGAGCACTGACGTGACCGACGAGCAGAAAAAAGGCGAACAAGCACAAGGCTCCCCCAAGTCGGGCGAGGGCCGGCCGGAACCGCCGCAGGCGGCGAAGCCCGAGCCAGGGAAGCCGGAGACGCCCAAGCT
>JALLOH010000167.1 GCA_027717655.1 Acidobacteriia bacterium AH_259_A11_L15 | reverse complement strand
CATTTTCTCTTCCTCCGGCAATAGCGGTCCCGGTGCGAACACCATCTCCTATCCAGCCGCTTATCCCAACGTAGTGGCGGCGGGGATGCTGGATGCGGTTCGCATCGCCAACCGTATGTCCAGCCGCGGCATCGACGACGGCAACGACTCGACAATCTCTGCCAGGGAACTCGAACTGACGGGCGGAGGATTTGTCATCGAGTCCACGAGCTTCGACGGCTGCTACGAGATCATGTCGGGCACCTCGATGTCCTCCCCCTCGGTGGCCGGCTTCGCCGCGGCCAATTGGCAGGGCTTAAACAGCGCAACCAGGAGTTACCTGCAGAACATCCTTGCCCAGGATATAAACAACTCAGCCATCTTACCGGGTTACGATGACACCGGCCCCGGTTTCGACACCAGCACCGGCTACGGCCTGCCGCGCAATGGCGGAGTCAACGGCAGCATCAACGCAAATGTGAATGCCGTGCAGGCATCGGTCCCTGCGGGCCAGACGGTAAATATTGACGTAAGCGGCCCGGCGAACTCCAATTTCCGCATTGGGGTCACCTCTCCCGCCGGGGACTGGACGTTCGGTGAGTTTACCACGGACGGCAGTGGCAACTCAGCCCTGACCCTTACCCCGTGGACCGACCCGGGCACCTGGCTGCTGACAGTGGACTTTGGCGGAGGCGCCACCGACTTCGGCGCTGCATACGATACCTTCCAGCAGACCAACTAACGGCTCAACTCGAGAGCCGTGAAGAACGTATCCGGTCAATATGCCGTAAGAAGCAAACAGGTCGAAGAAATGTGTTGCAACTTACGCGCATGAGAGGTCAGAAACTCAGCAGTCTGCAGGCCGCTCTATGGTGGCGGCATAAGTTGCAATCTACAAGAATTACGTATTTGAGGTTTTATATTTTTCAACTTACGGATTTTGCTTGTGACAACCACGTAAGTTAATCAAACAGTTAGTGACCCACGGCCCGACGCTCCGACCCCCGCCTCCGAGACCTGCTGCGCCGCATGAACTTCCCTGCCGATTAGTTGAATCGTTGATTGGTTGAATGGTTGATTGGGAACCCCTGGTAACACCGGGAGACCCGATTTCAGTTGAGGTCCTTCGCCCCGCCCATTCTGGCTTTGGTGGCACCGGCGTCTCGCCGGTGTTCTACGCTCTCCACAGGCCAGAGGCGTGTGCCACCAAGATAATGAATGGGCGGGGTCGGAATGACACAGGGCAAGGAGGCTAGCGGTGGAGGCGGACGAAGACGTTCCAGTTCAGGGGGCGGAAGCCGACGCGGCCGAAGAAGGCCCGGGCGCCGGGGTTGCGCGCGCCCAGGGCGTAGAGGCAATTGACTCCCTGGCGGGCCATGGCCTGGGAAAGCTCCCGCAGCAGCCGCGTCCCCAGGCCGCGCTGGCGGTACTTGGGGTGCACCACCAGGTTCTGCACCAGCCCGCAGAGCACGCCGTCCGAGACCGCGCTGACAAACCCCACCAATTTCTTGTCGTCCCAGGCGGTCCGCACCAAATGCGAGCAGCAGAGGAGTTTCTGAACCTGCTTGGGGGAGTAACGGACGATGACTTCCGTCCAGCCCGCCTCC
>JALLOH010000166.1 GCA_027717655.1 Acidobacteriia bacterium AH_259_A11_L15 | reverse complement strand
CCTCTACCAGCGCTTCCACCCGCAGAAAGGGATCGCCTACTTCGTCAGCGGCTCCAGCGGCAAACTGCGGCGGGGCGATGCCCGGCCGAGCGAATGGGTAGCCGCGGTCGAGGACCAGCAGCGCGCCTTCTTGCTCTGGGAAGCCACCCCCGAGGAGCTGCGCTTCCGGGCCATCAACGAGCAAGGCCAACCCTTCGACTGCGGGCTCCTGACCGGGGCGCGCCACCTGGAGCCGGTTTCCTGCACCGCCTTGACAGCGCCCTAGATTAGAATTATTATAATAAACGAATCGGAAAGGAGGAGACCCATGCCGAAGCTGAAGGGACAGGAGATCGTCAAGAACCGGGCCGACATCATCAAGGACTTGAACCGGGCGGTGGCGGCGGAGCTACTGGCCGCCTACCGCTACCTGTATCTCTCCAAGTACGCCTCGGGGATGCACGGGCGGGAGGTGGCGGAGCGCTTCGCCAAGATGGCCAACGACGAGTGGGGCCACGTGGGAATGTTCATGGAGCGCATCATCCAGTTGGGCGGGCGCCCGTTCGAGCGGGTGAGCGAGGCGGAGAAGGTCGCCTTCGGAAAATACCTGTTGCCGCCCAAGGACGAAACCGACTGGAAGAAGATGCTGAAAGACAGCCTGGAGGGCGAGCGGGACGCGATCGACTTCTACCACAAGCTCCTGCAGAAGGTGCACACCGACGACGCGGTGACGACGCACTTGGTGCGTGAGGCGCTGGAGGACGAAGTCGGAGACGAGCACGCCCTGGCCACCCTGCTCGCCTAGGGCGCGGCTGCGGTAGAATGAATCAGGGCATCGTGGCACAGGTACGGCGAACCCAGCAGCGGCAACTGGTCCTGGAGGCGGTGCAGGCCTCCCAGGACCACCCCACCGCAGCGCAGATCTACCAGCGCGTGCGCCGCAAGTACGCGGGCATCGCCCACGCCACCATCTACAACGCCCTGCGCTGGTGGGTGGAGCAGGGGGTGTTGCGGGAGTTCACCTTCGGGGACGCCGCCGCCCGCTACGACCGCAACCGGGAGCGCCACGACCACGCCATCTGCACCCACTGCGGGCGGCTGATGGACGTCACCATCCGCCTGCCGAAGAAAATCCTCTCCACCGTCCGCCGGCGGACGGGCCTGGAGATCGCCTCCCACCACGTGCAGTTCCTCGGTTTGTGCGCGCACTGCGCGCCCCCGAAGAGCGGGCGCAGCGCCCGTCACTAGAGAAGCCCACCCGCGCGGGCAAAAAGACGGGCGACAACGGCGGGAGCCGTCGTCGCCGCTACTTCACTCGTCAACAATCGGCTCGATTATCGAGCTTCTGGTGCCCGGGCCGCTCGGGAGCGGAGCTCCCGCAGGCGGGCCTGCTGTTCGGGGGTGAGGCTGGTCAGCTCCAGCGGCGGAAGAAGAGAGCCTGGCGGTGGACCGGTTCGGCGCGGGCAACCAGCATCTGCATCTGCGTATCATTGAGCGGGGTGAAGCTGCGCGCAAGCTGGATGTTTTCCTCGAGCTGCTGCTGGCTGTCGCAACCGATGATGACGGTGCTGACCGGGAGCGACAGCACGTAGTCGTAGGCCTCGCGCATGGTGAGGGTCCCGGGCCGGGCGTCGCTGTACCAGCGGC
>JALLOH010000165.1 GCA_027717655.1 Acidobacteriia bacterium AH_259_A11_L15 | reverse complement strand
TTTCGTTGCATGGAATTGAACAGCAAAATATGGCTGGAGCCGGGAACGTTGGAGTATTTGTGACAACTCGTTTTCAAGTGGAATGGGGTCGCGACAATCCGAATCCCTAATAATGAACACTTTTTGTAGTTGCAGATCCCTTCTCGAGTCAAAATATCTAAGAAATCCAACGAACCTCCCTTTCAATTTCTGAACATTGTCACAAGCTATAGGCGGATGAACTAGATATGCGTCGTCTCGGATTTTTTGAATTATGTGTGGGTAAGCGTTTCGATCTGTGGGACCCTCAACGATAATCGCAAGATTCATCCTTTGTCGCTGAGAAGGCCTGAATAGACGATATCACCGAGACCCAATTCCTTATCCTCAACCATCTTTCGGAGGTGTTTTTGATCCTTTGGTCGAAAAGCTTGAGTTTCCCCCTTTTCTCTTTGTACCCAGACTATTTCGTCGAGAGTCATGTGATCAACTAGGTATGGTGACTGTGTGGTGACTATGACCTGTGCAAGCCTGCGGCCTGCGTCCATGATCTCCTGTCGCACCTGCCTGGTGAGCTCTACGAGGGTACCCAATAGTCGCGGATGCACATGATTTTCTGGTTCTTCGATGCAATACAGGTCGCCCCCGTGCTCTAGTGGGGCGTAGATGAGAGAAAGCAAGCCAATGAACGCGAGTTCGCCATCGGACATCTGCCACACGTTAATCGGCCGTTTCAGTCCCTGTTCATGAGAGGATAGGTAAACTGTACCCTGAGGCGTAGGCGAAGTTAGCAAGCGGCGGAGTCCGGGAAAAACGTCGCGCGCAACTTCATTGATACGGGCGAACTCCTCCGGGAAGCGTGTTTGAAGCTGCATGAGCCACCCCGAGAGGTTCTCTCCGTGGCGATTGAGAATGCCCCATGAAGCCGTAGGCGTGGGAAGTTTCATAATGGCCGGGACGAGCTGAAAGAAACGCCATGAAAGGATTGACTGCAGAGCAGGATGACCTTCCCAGTCAGGCCGTGCGTACTGGAGCGCTGAACTTTGGGTTCCACCGCTGGACGATATCTGATGGCCCTCCGCGTTGACCAGCCACCGCTGGCCGCGCTCATCAACAATGAGCTCCCGGTCATTATTTCCAATGCGAACTCTTAGAGATTCTTTTTGGATGTACGCGAACCCCCCTTGGCCCAGCGCAATCTCTAGTTGATACGCAAACCTCTTTTCTTCCTGCTTACTCGGTGCCCCTTCTAAGCTAAGGCTTATGACACCTTCATTGGCTCCTTTCCAAAGAATCTCCGCGAAACCATTCCGTTGGGCGAGGGCATAGATAAGGCCCTCAAATCCAGATCCTGCGGGGGGATTTACGAAGTCATAGACGAACTTAAAAACGTCAACGATGTTACTTTTTCCGCCCATATTCGGCCCGACCAATACGTCAAGCGGGCCTAGAGGAATATCAACGTTCCTAAGGCTCTTGAAATTCCGTACGTGAAGCCGCGTAATCATTGTCTTTGTGAATCGCAGTCTAGATTCTCTATCAACTGAGCATCAAGTATCAAGATGTAGCCTACATTACGTTGTGGGGGAGGGGTAGTCGAAGCGGACGGAGACGATTTGGGAGACGGCGGCCTGCATGGTGACGCCGTAGAGG
>JALLOH010000164.1 GCA_027717655.1 Acidobacteriia bacterium AH_259_A11_L15 | reverse complement strand
GATGGGTGGCCGCCGGCGTGAGCACCGTCGGCGGGGCAAAGGGGTTCGCCAGGGCCGCCCGCGGCAGTCCCCGCGGGGCCACCCGGTCGAGGCGGGCCAGCAAGGGTTCCAGAACCGGGAGATCGAAATAGGCCAACAACACGCCCAGGGTGATGTAGAGAATGCGGGCCAGCCCCAGTCGTTCGGCAGCCGCCAGCACCTCTTCCCAGCCCGGTGGCTGCCGCGCCGCCAGGTGGGCCAGGTCCACCAGGGACTTCAGCGTGCCCCAGCGGTCCGCCGAAGCATGGACGCACAAATAGAGAAAGGCCAACTCCGAGGGAAATTGCTGAGGGTTAGTCGGCAGGATGGATTCGAGCTTTTCGGAGTCCACGGGCAGGATGCGCCAGTGCAGCTCTACCTGAACGGGCATGCCGGCCCGGTTCGACCCCAGGCCGGAACCGCTGGTGTAGAGGTCGCCCGTGGCGGCCAGTCGCCGGGGCGGCACGCGAGACCCCAGCGGCCGGTATCCCCGGGCGGTGAGCACCTCAAAGGCCGCCGGCAACCGGCGTGGGGAAACATAGAGGTCGATATCCACTTGAGTGCGCAGGGCCAAGTCGCCGTAGGCGAGCTCGGCCAGCCGCAGGCCCTTGAGCGGCACGGCGGCGACGCCGGCCGCGGCCAGCGCCGCCAGCAGCTCGCGTTGCTCATTGTCCAGGTAGAGATTGCGGGCGGCGTTCGCCCGGAAACGCTCTTCCCAGCGGGAGATCACCTGGTCGGGCAGCCCGCGCGGGCAGTGCCGGAGACGATGAAAAACCAGCGGGAAGACATCCAGGGTTGCGGCCCGCTCCAGCAACGGCTCCGGGTGGACCCACAGCGGGGGAAGGTTCGGGTCAGGAGCGGACACTCCCAGCACCAGGCGATCAAGCTCGCTCAGGGGGAAGGCCCCAGGAGACCACCGGCGGGCAGGCATGGACTACCGCCCCCGAAAGATGACCACTCCGGTGGTGATTTGGATGGCGACCTCCATGGCCCGGCGCAGCCCTTTCTTGAGGGGGCTGTCGGGGATGAAGAGGATGTCGTTCTCCTGCAAGGGGGGATCGGGCGCCTGCCGGGCCATAATCTTGGCCAGATCCACTTCGATGGCGGTCTCCTCGTCCGTTCCCGGCGGGCGCCGGATGATCAGGGAGTCGCTGGGCCGGGCCGTGCCGGTTATGTTCTCGGCCAGGGCCACCGCTTGCAGCACGGTCAAGTGCTCCCGGCGGCTCTGCAGCAGGTAGCCGCCCGGCTTGTTCACCGCCCCCACCACGTAGATGATTCCCGCGCGGGGCACGGTGATCAAGTCGCCGGCAAAGATGAGCACGTTGGCGGCAGGGTTCCGCATCTCCATCAACTCGTCCACGTCCACCACGATCGTGCGCACTCCGGGCTCGGCGGGTTCCTCGGCCTCTCCCAGGTTGGACGGTAACTGGCGCCGCGCGGCGCCGCGGGTCACATAAATTCGGTTGCCGGCATTCTCCGCCAGGCCGCCCACGGCCGACAGTACTTGCAAGAGCGTGGTGGGCGATGGCCGTGAGCGGGCGGGCATCGAGAAGCGGATGCGCGAGTTGCGCCTGGCGAACGTCCGCTTGCTCCCCTTTGTGCCCCGAGAAGAGTATCCGGCGCT
>JALLOH010000163.1 GCA_027717655.1 Acidobacteriia bacterium AH_259_A11_L15 | reverse complement strand
GGCCGTCCACTTCGGCCTGGGCGTCAATGAAACCGCTGATCAGCTCGAGGTCCGCTGGCCCAGCGGCGCCGTCCAGACCTTCTTCCTGGTCCCCGCCCGTCAAGTCCTCACCATCGTCGAACCCTGAGACTTCTCTGTGGCTGCCGGCGATTTGTGGGTGGCGGCTTTTCCGAGGGCAGCGGAGGCCCTGAGCCTGACGAAGGGAGCGGCGACATTGGAGAGGCAGCAAGGGGAAGGGGCTTTAGCCTTGGAGCGTTTCTACCCTGCCAATGACGACGGGCCTTGGTTTGCGCTACACTAAAGTCAACCAGGAGGGCCCTATGCGCGCCTATGTCTTTGTCAACGTCAAAGCCGGTAAAACCAAGGACGTGGCCGGGCGCCTGCGCGAGCTCGAAGGCGTCCAGGCCGCCGACCCTTGCTGGGGTACGCCGGACATCATCACCGTCGTCAACGTCCGCAATGAGCGCGCCTTGAACGACCTGGTCCTCAACCGCATACAGAAAATCCCCGGCGTCCAACACACGGACACCCACATCACCCTCGAATAGCCGCTAGGGTCCGTCGCGCACTTCTCACCCGGAGAGAATCGGGCCACCCTCGCCCCCGATTCTTGTCATTCTGAGCGGAGCCCGAAGGGGCACAGCGAAGAATCTCAGCGCTGTCTACCTTGCCGGGCTTGTCTTTCTTGTCGGGGCGCGAGGAATTTCCGGCTCTATACTGAAATTGTGAGTCGGTAGGACAGACATTCTTGCTTGCCCTGCCTGTCCCGTCGGAGCGAAGCGGAGACCCCGTCGCAGCGCAGCGCACACCCTGAGCGCAGCCGAAGGGAGCTTGCCGAGGGGAGCGCAGCCGAGGGAAGCGCATGCGAAGGGAGCGAAGCCGAAGGATCAGCCCTGACGTGGAAAGGCGAAGAAAAACAGGGCCGCTTTTGCGCCGGAGGCCCATTGGGCCTAGGTTATGCAACATACTCTAGTTTTCTTCCACCAGCCCCGCTTTCCATTCCGCCTCCACCGAATCCCGGTAGACCAACCACCGCCCGCCCACCTTCCGTGCTCGCAGCCGCCCTTCGGCCAGCCAGCGGTAAATCGTGTCCCGCGACTTCCCCAGCAGCCGCGCCGCCAGCGCTACCGTCAGTAGCTCCCGATTCTCGTCCGCCGCCAGTAGAGCCATCTCCTGTGTCATCGAAAGTGCTTCCCCCGGGAGGGAATTGCCCTCCCAGCCAATGTTGCTCTGGCCACCTGGCAGGATGGTGCCGCGGCCGACGCCGGCGAGGCCGGTGTTGTCGGTAAAGGTGCCATCGCCGTTGTTGCGCAACAACTCATTGCGCCCGATGTCAGTGGTATAGAAATCGAGCCAGCCATCGCGGTCGTAGTCGCCGATGGCTAGGCCCATGCCGAAGTGGCCCACGTCGGCGCCTGAGCCAGCCGAGACATCGGTGAAGGTCCAGGGGAGAGTAGGGCTGGGGCCGTCGTTGCGAACCAGTACGTCGGGCTGCACCAGCTCGCCGAAATCGTTGATGACGTAGATATCCAAATCGCCGTCGTTGTCGTAGTCCACCCAGCCGCCGACGCTCAGCCCAGCGCCTTGTTCGAAAACAATGGCGACTCCACCTTCACCGACATCTCCTCCGGCAGCGGCGCCAACGAGTCCGGCCGCGGCCGTGCCGCGGCC
>JALLOH010000162.1 GCA_027717655.1 Acidobacteriia bacterium AH_259_A11_L15 | reverse complement strand
ACGCGGGTAATGGCATTGTTTTCGAACAACCCGGCGGACAGGGCGCTGTTGGTCGTGCGACCGTAGTAGAGCCCGTACCCGGCCCGCAGCACCGTCCTCTGCCGCCCGCCGATATCCCAGGCGAGGGCCACCCGCGGCCCGAAGTTGTTCGTGTCCTGGTTCATCCGTTGGGCGTTTTGCTGCAACACAGACGGTAGTGCGGCGAAATCAGGGCACGTTCCAGCGCCCACACAGCTGAAGATGCTCTGGTCGGGCTGCGCCAGGTCGGTGTACTCGTAGCGCAGACCCAGGTTGAGGGTCAGGTGGGGATGGACCTTCCAGGTGTCCTGGACGTAGAAGTTCCAGTCGGTGGTAGTGAAGAAGATGCGGCCGATCCCCCCCGTCTGGATGTCGAAGGACTGGCGGAAGTCGCGGTAGTGCCGCCCGGTGCGGGTGGGGTTGGCGACGTCAATAAAGGCAGGGATACCGGAAAGGGGGACATCCATGGCAAAGTCTTCGATGCTGCGGTAGTCGTACACCCCACCGCCTTGGAAGAGGTTGATCTGGAGTTCGCGCACGTAGTTAATGTCGAAGCCGGCCCGCAGCAGGTGGCGGCCGCGGATATAGGTGAAGTTGTCCGTCCACTGGAAGCGCTTCTCGTTGGGGAAGGCGATGCGAGGGAGGAAGTTGCGCATGCCGCCGCCGTCAATGTCCAGTTCCGAGTTCTGGAGGACCGAGGGACCGGGCGCATTCTGCCGCTGGAACTCGAAGTCGCGGCCGTACTGGAAGCGGAACTCGTTGACGGTGTTGGTGGTGGGCAGCGAGGTCAGCCGGAAAAGCAGCATATCAGTGCGCACGCCGTCAAAGCCGTTGGCCAGCGGAGTGTCGTTGGTGCGGGGCTGAGTCTGGATGCCGTTGGGGGAGCGCCATTTGTGGTAGTTGTACTGCCCGCTGAAGGTGTGGCGGTCGTCGATGATCCAGTCGAGCCTGCCCAGGGCCACGTTGTTGAGGCCCTTGCGGCCGAAGGGTCCGAGCTCGTTCAGCAGAACCTGACGCGCGCCCTCGCAGCGGGCCTGACCCACCGTAGCAAAGTTACAGAACTCAGCTAGGTTGAAATTGGGGTCGATGAAGAGACGCCCAGCTGAATCCGTGCGATTTCTCGAGTCCACCGCGAGGCCCGGGAAGTCGCGGTGGGACTGGTCGTAGTTCAAAAACCAGAAAAAGGTGTCCTCGACGACCGGGCCGCCCATGGAGAAGCCGAACTGCTGGCGGCGGTCCTTCAACTTCTCGAAGCCTCACCCGCGAGTTCCGCTTTACGGAGAACACGAAGGCGGTTTTCATTTGGGAAGCGTTCAACCTCTTCAACCACACGAACTTCAATCAATTTACGCGGGACGCGTTCGAAGTGGTGGGGAACTCTCGGGTCGGTGGGGCACGGTTCATTGAGGTGGCGCCGCTGGACGACTTCCTCACTCCCACGGCTGCTTCCTCTACGCTGCATGGCCCGCGGGAGATGCAGTTCGCCTTCAAGTTCATCTGGTAGAAACCGGCAAGACAACCCAGCGGCGTCCCCCCGGACGCCGCTTCGGCTTTGCTAGGCCCTTTCACCGAGTTTCTCTCCCGCTGAACCAAGCGAAGCCTGCCTGCGGGCAGGCAGGGGCCTCAGCGACTGACGCCTTCTCCCCTGTCAAGG
>JALLOH010000161.1 GCA_027717655.1 Acidobacteriia bacterium AH_259_A11_L15 | reverse complement strand
AGAACGAGTACTTCAGCGACGGGATGACGGAAGAGATCATCAGCAAGCTCTCCCGCATCCAGGAGCTGCACGTCGCCTCGCGGACGTCCGTGATGCGCTACAAGGGCACGACGAAGGACATCAAGGACATCGGCCAGGAGCTGGGGGTGCGCTATATCCTCGAAGGCAGCGTGCGCAAGGCCGGCAACCGCGTCCGCATCACCGCCCAGTTGATTGACACCTCCACCGGCTTCCACCTCTGGTCAGACGACTTCGACGGCGAGTTGCAGGACGTTTTCGCCGTGCAAGAAGAGACTGCACTTAGCATCGCCGACGCTCTTAACCTCCAGCTCAACCCGCAAGAGCAGCAAGCCGTCCAGCGCCGCTACACCGAGAATCCCCAAGCCTACGATGCCTACCTCCGCGGGCGTGCGTTGGCGGGTTATACGACCTCCCCCGAAAAACTGGAAGTGGCACGTGGGTACTTCGAGCGCGCACTTCAATTGGAGCCGGACTACGCCCCTGCTTTGGCAGGTCTCGCCCGCATCGAGGGCCTTTACTATCGCAACCTCGACCCCAATCCGGAGCGCTTGCGGCGCGCCGAACAACTCGCGCGCCAGACCCTCGCCCTCGATCCCCAGCTTGCCGAGGCCCATGTGGCTCTCGGGATCGTCTATGCCGGCCGATACGAGTATGCCCGCGCTGCGGAGAAATTCCGCCAGGCCGTCACCTTAGAACCCGACAATCCTTATGCGTGGGACATGCTTTCCTGGGCTCTTGCCTATCAACAACCGCCCGACGCGCAGGGGGCAGAAGAAGCGGCCCGGGAGGCCATTCGCCTGCAACCTACTTTTTTCAATGCCTACTACCACCTCGGCCGTGGTCTCCTTCTCCAGAACCGCTACTCGGAAGCCATTGCTGCCTTCGAGCACGCCCTGGAGTTGAACCCGGCTCACAGCAATGCCCATTTCGGCTTGGCCCACGTTTATCTCGCGCAGGGGAACTACGAGCGGGCCTTGGCAGAGCTTGAGAAAATGCTCCGTTCGCGCGAGTCCCCCGTCGTGCTTGTCCAGTTCTGCTCGGTTTACGCCATGCAAGGCGAAAAGGAAAAAGCGCTGGCCGAACTGGAAAAGGCTTTGGAGAACGGCTATCGCGACTTCGCCTACCTGGACTCCAGCCCGTACTTCGACTCGCTGCGCGACGACCCGCGCTTCCAGCAACTGCTGGCCCGCTACCGCAACCAGCCTAGATGATGTCGGAGTGGCCCCGGTAGTGGCAGTAGCGGCTCCGATGCCGGTGGCGGTGGCGCAGCTCGGACTCCGAACTGGCCGTATCCACTACTTCCAGCCGCGACCCCGGGTGTTCCCGGTTGAACTGCTCGACAATCTTTTCCGCTGAGGTCTGCTCCGGGTCGTAGGTGACCGTGAGCTCGCTGTAGGCCTCCTTCACTCTTACCCGTTCGACCCCTTCATACTCGCGCACGATAGCGCCGGCTTCGCGACAACTGCCGGCCAGCGAGCACTGCACCAATTGCAATACTGCCACCGCCGGGCGGCTCTCCTCTTGACTCTGCTCCTGCTCACTCACCGCGGGATAGGCGGAAACCAGCAGCAGAGTCACCAGAATCGCCAAAAGAATTCTTCTGCTATTCATCGAGACAATCCTCCTCCGGCTTTTCTCCGACCCCTGTTGGGTTAGAC
>JALLOH010000160.1 GCA_027717655.1 Acidobacteriia bacterium AH_259_A11_L15 | reverse complement strand
CCATCTTGGGCAACGGGTGCTCATAAATGAAAGTTGTTGTTGACACCTGGCGGTTCTCATCGTAGATTCCGCCTCAGAGTGGGTTTGCCAAAAAATTGATTATTCGGCCGGGGAAAACCTTACCCAAAGGGAAGCGCACGGGGCAGAGAGGCTGGCAGGGTCCCTGGCTACCGTGAAAGGAGGCGGCGATGCAAAGGCTGTCGAAGGCGTTCTACCTGGGGTCGATGGTGGGTGGGCTTGGGCTGGCGCTCGTGCTGTTCGGGGCGGGCTATGCGCAAATGGCCAGCACGCGCGGGCGAGAAGGGGGAGGCATCACTGCCCTGGCCGTGGTTCCGATGCTCTATTGGGTGGTGGTGTTCTTCGTTCTTTGGTACAGGGCGTGGGCCGCCATTCAGGATGGGCATGCCCGCACCACGCCCGGCAAGGCGGTCGGTTTCCTGCTCATCCCTTTCTTCAATCTCTACTGGGCGTTTCAGGCGATCTGGGGGTTTGCCAAGGATTACAATAGTTACGTGGATCGGCATTCGCTGAACATTGCCAAACTCCCGGAGGGTCTGTTCCTGGCCTATCCGATTCTGGTTTTGGTCGGGATAATTCCGATGCTGGGCTTGCTAGCGTCGGCGGCCGCCCTCGTCGTTTTGTTGATCATGATCTCGAAAATTTGCGATGCCGTGAATGCGCTCCCGGAGCCACCCCTTGCTTCCGGATTTGGCACTCCCGCTTGAGAGAGCCTTCCACGGAAAGAGCCTGAAACCCCCGCTGGTACCGGCGGAGAGTGGATCGGAGTCGGGCCTACCTGCAGTCGCGCTCACGGGGCTCCCCTTGCGGCGCTCCTAGCCCAACTAGTTGAAACCAGGGAGGTTGGGGCAGCGGGAAACAAAGGCCTTGACAGGCGAAGAAAAAGCGAATAAACTCCGCCCCGATGAGCCACCCTGTAACCCAGGCCAGGCGCGCAACTTCCTCCCTCGCCGGCAGTTCCCTGGTCAGCCACCGCCTTGGCGGACAGCCTGGGCGGACCCCGGGAGAGGCCCATGGGCAAGCCCCAGCGGCGCAGTTTGGCTGCAGGAAGTCGGGGCGTGACGCTACGTGTTCGAGCACAGCCCGGGGCCAGACCGGTTGGCTGAGCGGACTGGGGAAGCCGGCTCAGGGTTCCCCCACCCCCATCGGAATTGCGCGCCTGGCCGCTTCCGCTCCCCTGGAGCACGTGGGGAAGGAGGTGGAGTATTTCCGCCTCCCGGTGCGGTCGCTCTTGAACCGGGTGCAGTCGGATCGCGTCGGTTTCATGTGGTCGATCAACCCCTACCGGGGCTGCGAGTTCGGCTGCCAGTACTGCTACGCCCGCTACACCCACGAGTACCTGGGGCTTGATCCCACCGAGTTCGAGCAAAAGATTTACGTCAAGGCGGAGGCGGCACGGCTCTTGCGGCGCGACCTCACCCCGGAGAAGGTCCTGGGCGAGCACATCGCCATCGGGGCGGCCACCGACCCCTACCAGCCCGCCGAGCGCCGCTTCGAAGTGACCCGCGCGCTGCTGGAAACGCTGTTGGAGTTCTCGCAGACCCTCCCCGGCGAGGGCGGCCTCCGCCTTTCCCTCACCACCAAGTCAGACTTGGTGCTCCGCGACATTCCCTTGCTGCTCAAGCTCAGCCGGCGCAACCGCCTGCACGTCAACCTGAGCAT
>JALLOH010000015.1 GCA_027717655.1 Acidobacteriia bacterium AH_259_A11_L15 | reverse complement strand
AGATAGTCGAGCAGCAGTTGCATGGCCTCGGGGGTGAAGCGCCGGGGGGGGCTTGCCGTTTTCGGCGCAGTACTTCCTCAGGAAATGCTCGACCAGCATCGGGATGTCCTCGCGGCGGCCGCGCAGCGGGGGCAAGTGGAGGGAGATGACGTTGAGGCGGTAGTAGAGGTCGTCGCGGAACCGCCCTTCTGCCACCTGGGTTTTCAAGTTGACGTTGGTGGCGGCCAGGATGCGGACGTCCACCTTGACGGTTTCGTTCCCACCCAGGCGCATGAACTCGCCTTCCTGGAGGACGCGCAGGAGCTTGGCCTGGGTCTGCGGGCCCACGGTGCTGATCTCGTCGAAGAAGATGGTGCCTTGGTGGGCGACTTCGAAGAGGCCTTTCTTGGAGGCCACGGCGGAGGTGAAGGCGCCCTTGACGTGCCCGAAGAGGATGGACTCCAGCAGGTCGTCCGGCATGGAGCCGGTGTTGACCGGGACGAAGGAGTAGTCGGCCCGGGGGCTCTGGTTGTGGATGGTATGGGCGATAAGCTCTTTGCCGGTGCCGCTCTCGCCGCTGATCAGCACGGTGGCGCGGGTGGGAGCTACCTGCTCGACCAAGTCAAAGACCCGCTGCAGGGCCGCGCTCTTGCCCACGATGTTTTCCAGTTGATAGCGGGCCTTGAGCTGCCGCTTCAGCCGGACGTTCTCTTCCACCAGCTTTTTCTTCTCCAGCGCGCGCTGAATCTGGGCCAGGAGATCGTCGGCGTCCCAGGGCTTGGGGATGTAGTCCTGGGCGCCGTTCTTGAAGGCGGCGCGGGCGACGTCGATGTCCCTGAGCGCGGTCAAGACAATGATGGGGAGCAGGCCGTTGATGCGGCGGAACTCCTGCAGCACGGCCAGGCCGCTGCGGCCGGGGAGCTTGACGTCGAGCAGCACCAGGTCGTAGGGCTGCTCGGTCATCGCCTTCAGGCCGGAGTCGGCGTCCTCGGCAAAACCGGTGGAGAAACCCGCCGAGGTGAGTAGCGCCTCCAGGGTTTCGCGCACGTCGGCTTCGTCATCGACAATCAGGATGTGACCCTTGGGGTTTGCCATAATCAGTTACCTTTCTCCGGGGGTACCGGAGCCGGCAGCGGGAATTCCAGCAAGAAGGAGGTTCCCTGGCCGGGCCGGGATCTGACTTCGATGGAGCCCTTGTGCTCCTGGATGATGCCGTAGCTGACGGCCAGGCCCAGGCCGGTGCCGCGTCCGGTGGTCTTGGTGGTGAAGAAGGGGTCGTAGAGCTTGCCGAGATTCTCCGTCGCAATGCCCACGCCGGTGTCGCGGATTTCCACCTGGGCGCGGGAGTTGTGCCGGCCGGTGCGGACGGTGAGGCAGCCGCCCTGGGGCATGGCGTCGCGGGCGTTGAAGAGCAGGTTCAAGAAGACCTGTTGCAGCCGGCCCGGGTCGCCGGAAATAGGGGGGAGGGTGTTGTCCAGCAGGGTTTTGATTTCCACCTGGCTGGAGCGGAGCTGCGGCTGCACCAACCCCAGGGTGTCGCGGAGGGTGCGGTTCAAGTCGACTTGGCCGAACTCGGTGGCCGCGGTGCGGGAGAAACTCAGCAGCCCGGAGATGATCTCCGAGGCGCGGAAGGTCTGCTTGACGATCTTTTCCACCAGGGCCGCCCGCTGGTCGTCCGCCGGCAGTTGCTTGGCCAACATCTGGGCGTAGTTGGAAATGACCGCCAGCGGGGTGTTGACCTCGTGGGCCACCCCGGCGGCCAGCAGGCCCACCGAGCTGAGTTTTTCCGCCTGCAAGAGCTGCCTCTCCAATTGCACCCGCTCAGAGATGTCGTCGATGATTAGCAGGCGGCCGATCGGGGCTCCCTGCTTTCCCACCAGGGCCGCCACGGTGAAGTTGGTGACCCGGCGGCTGCCGTCGGGGCGGGAGAGGTAGAACTTGTAGAGGGAGCGAGCGGGTCGGTAGGGCCACGGAGAGCTATCCGAGGTAGCCCGCGTGCCTGGCGGAGAGCCTGCTTCTAGTTCCGCCACCAATTCGGGCGGGAAAACTTCGGCTGCCCGGCGGCCCAGGGTCTCCTGGCGCGAGCGCCCGCAGATGCGTTCCACGGAGCTGTTCCAGGACTCGATGCGGTCGTTGGGGTCGAGGGCCACCAGGCCGACGCTGGTCGACTCCAAGATATTCTCGCTGAACTCTTTGAGCTGGGCGACTTGGGCGGCCTTCTCTTGCAGGCGCTCGTAGAGCCGGGCGTTCTCCAGGGCGATGGCGATGTAGTCGGCCAGGGTGCGCAGCAGATCCAGGTCTTCGCTGGTCAGCAGGGTGCCTTGGGAGGAGGGGCCTAGGGCGAGCAGGGCGATGGTGCGGTTCTGGATGCAGCAGGGGAGGAAGTGGTGCAGGCCGAATTCTTGCAAGCGCTGCTGCTCCTCGGGGGGGAAGAGCGGGGTCAACTCTCCACTTTGGATTCGGCGAACCTCGGGCCAGGGCAGTGCCTGGGGGTGGAAGGGCAGCCCGGTGGCCCCGGGGCCGAACCCCTGCCCGCGAGCCAGGCGGAAGGTGCCGGGCTCGTCCTCGCCCTCGAGCAGGATGGCCATGCGGTCGACCGGGAGGGTGTGCCGCAGGCGGTCGAGGAGCTTGGCCAGCAGGCGGTCCAGGTGGATTTCGCTGGAGAGCTCGCGCCCGAAGCCCTCCAGGGTCCGGCGGTAGTCGAAGCGCTCCCGGTAGAAGAGCCGCTCCAGTTGCAGTTGGGTCCAGTCTTTGATGGGTTGGAAGAGGATGGCGGCGATGATGATGGCGATGATCACCCCCTCGGTGCCGAACCCCGCCCGGGATTCAAACAAGGTGGCGGCCGCGGCGGCCAGGCCGAAGTAGAGGGCGGCGATGGCGGCGGTGGCCAGGGTGTAGGCGACGCCGCGGCGGAAGATGATGTCGACGTCCATCAGCCGGTAGCGGATGACCGCATAGCCGAACATCAGGGGGATGAAGACCAGGGCCAGGGTAGAGAGCTTCATCCAGTCGGTGGGCACATAGTCGAGGAAGAAGCGGGGAATTACATAGAAGGTGGTGAAAGGCAGGATGGCCAGCCAGGTGCCCCGGGTCACCCATTTCATCTGCTGGACCAGGATGGGTTCGCGGGCGGACCGGTAGGTATATTCGAAGACGGCGGCGGCCAGCAGAAAGAGAACTGCCAGATGAGTGAACTCATTGCGGTCGGGCCGGTCGAGCAGCCAGCTCACTTCCAGGCGGGAGGGCAGCAGGCGCAAGCGCAAGGCCAGCAGCGCGGCCGCCGGCAGATAGACGAGGGCGAAGAGCCAGCGACGCCGCTGGAACCAGGGCTTGGGTTGGGGGAAGGCGAGGGCGAAATGCAGGAAGAGGGCGGGGAGCAACAGCCGCGCCGCCACGTCCGTCCAGTAGATGCTCAAATCGAAGATGCTCAAGTCGAAGGTGTCTCGCGCGCCGCCGTAGCTGAAACTGTAGAAGATGAAGCTGGTCAGGCAGACCAGGTAGAAGTGCACGGCATGGGGGGCGTTCCAGCGTTTGAAGAGGACGAAGACGCCGATGCCCAAATAGAGCAAGCCCACGAACTCTACGAAACCGCGCAGGGAGAAGGGGTCGGGCTGGGGGTTGGCCAGGAGAGTCGCGGTGACCGGTTGGTCGCGGCCCAGCCGGCGCAACTCATAGGTGAGCTGGGTGCCGGGCTGGGCGCGGGAGTGGTGCATGCCGACGTCGCTGGGGCGCCGGATGGGATGGGCGTCAATCGAATATAGGATGTCGCCGGGGCGGATGCCGGCGCGGTCGCCCGGGGTGTCTTGCCAGACGATGGTGGCTGTCACGCCCTGGGGAGTTTGGTCCCAGTCGATCCCGTCGTAGGGGCGGACGTAGCGGGCGCGCTGGCCGAAGTTGACCACCGCACCCACCACCGCTCCCAGGGTGGCCAGGGCCAAAAGCAGGGCCACGAAAATCAGGGCCAGCGAGCGCAAGCGGAATTCTCGCCGGTGCGGCTGGGCTGGCGTCTCGCGCATTTGGCTTTGTCCTCTCGGCCGGAAGAGTTGTTGCTTCCCCCCCAAGTCCCCGAGCCTGCGTTCCTGAGGACAAGGGGATTGTATCCCAAAATCGGTAGGGGGTTTCTAGTTTTTCATATCTGCTGGTTTCGGAGGGGTTGGGGTCTCATGAAATAAGCCGGGACCCGGGCCGGTTGATTACTTGGTGATGCGGAAGGTAGCCGTGGGATGGATGGTCTGCTGGCGGATGTGGTCGGTGATGCGGATGTCGAGCGTGTACTCGCCGGGCGGGAAGCCGCTCAGGGGCAGGATTTTCTCGATGGTGATCTGGCGGTTGGCGCGCTCGAGCTGCTCGGTGGTTTCCGTGTGCGTAAAGACGACTTCCTCGCCGCGGCGGACGGCGTACTCGATGGTGGCGTCGGGCTTGAAGGTCTCTTCATTGACCCCCAAGTTGTAGACCTGGAGGTAGACCCCCATGCGCTGGCTGCGGGTGAAGCGTTCGCTGACCGAGGGGCGCACTTTGAGGTCGCCGATGACGAATTGCCCGCTGCCCACGTTGCGGGTGGCGACGCGCTCGATGCGGTCGGCCAGGATCAGGGTGCTATGGGCCAGCTGATCGTCTTGGAAGCGGGGGACGGCCAGGCGCTGCTCGAGGGTCCCGATGTTGCCGCTGTTCAAGTCTTTCAACACCAGGTTGAGCTTGTACAGGCCGGGGCGCAGGGGCAGGGCTTTCTGGTAAACGGCGGTCTGCTGCAGAGTCTGCTGGAAGAGGCTGGGGGGGACGTCCAAGCGGATGACGTCTTCAAAGGTCTGCACCACGCGTCCGGTCAGGGTGGAGACCCGCCCGAAGACGTTGACGACCGACTGGTGCAGGCCGTCCTTCAACTGGAAGGTGACGTCCTTCTTCTGCACGGAGATGGTGACCGGGACCAGCACGGTGTCGTTGGTGACGCGGATGAAGTCGGTGCGCACCTCGAAGGGGAGCAGGTTGAAGGAGATGCGTGTCTCCACCAGCGTTTCCAGGTCGCGGAACTTGACCGGGGGCGGGCGCATCACGTTGGCCAGGATCTGCATGCGATCGAAATGGTCGCCCACCCGGGAGCCGAAGCGCTGGTCGCCGAATTCACCGACTCGGGTGGGCAGGCGGGTACCGTCGGTGCGGTCAAAGCGATCGGTCTTGCTGGCGAGCCCCATTTCTTCCAGCAGGCTCAGGCCCGCTCCCGGGACATGCAGCAGGGCGTCTTTTTCCGAGGGGTCAATCGTAATGCGGTACTCGCAGGTCATGGAGGGGGAGACGAACTCCAGGATGACCTCCTGGCCCACGCCTTCCAGGTAGCGGTAGCGCCACTTCTCGAAGGGGTAGGTGGAGGTGGTGCCGCCGCCCTCTTCGTAGGGGCGCACGTAGGTGCCGCCGGACGGGTGGGACTCGATCTCGTCCGGCGGACCCCAGGCGATGTAGACGCGCCCCCGGTCGGTCCTCCAGCCCCGCTTGCCGCAGGCGAAGCGCTCGTTGGCGTAAGCGATGCGGCGGTAGTGCTCTTCGCGGTACTCGTTTTCGATGGTGTCCGGGGTGGGGTCGCGCCGCAGCCAGAACTGCTCGATGAACTGCTCCCGCTCTTCGTCGGTGTTCAACTCCCGGAAGGCAGTCTTTTCTTCCGGGGTGATGATGTAGGCCACGTCCTCTTGCAGCCACTGGCGGTAGTGGGTTTCCAGCTCCTCGCGCAGGCGTTTTTCCCGCCGCTTGCGCTCTTTCTCACTCATCTCGCGCTGGGGGAGGCCTTCGGTGAGGGGAACCGGTTCCTGCTTTTCCGGCTCCGGTTGGTTCTGCTCCTGGGCCGGGGCCGCCACCCCCCAGACGCCCGCCAGCAGAAGAAGGGAGAGAAGAGCAGAAGGGAACTTGGGAGAGCTCATGGTCTGGTGTCCTACCCCTGCTTAGATGCCGGGGTTCATTCTAGGGATATCACCGGTGTCAGGTCAAGAGAGAAAGATTTGCCAGGCCCGCCCAGCCTGCCTCCGGAAGGGCCCCGGGGCCAGCTTGGTGGGGGGTCTTGGGGGCGGCTTGCCGGGCGCGGCGACGGGGTGGTAGGATGGATTCTTCTCACGGGGCTGGAAAGGGCTGTGGGGCGGTGGGGGGCGGCAGCATTCGTTTTCAGAAAACTTTTCCTCCCCGTTTACGTATATAGAGACGTAGGAAGCTCGGAGGGGAATTGCGTCTATGGCAATGAAGCGTTCGCGGAAGATAGGGCTGGTGGTGGTGGCCCTGTTGGTGGTGGTGGGGGCGGCGAGCCTCTGGTACCAGCGCCGGCAGGCCGGGGAAGTGACCGTGCAGGCCGGCGAGGTGAAGCGGCAGGACTTGGCGGCCATCGTGACCGCCTCAGGGGAGATCCGCCCCCGGCAGTACGTCAACATCAACTCGCAGTCGTTCGGCAAGATCACGGAAATCCGGGTGGAAGAAGGCGACCGGGTGCGGAGGGGCCAGGTGCTGCTGCGGATGGAATCCGTGCAACCGGCCGCCGAAGTCTTGGGGCAGCGGGCCAGCGTGGCCTCGGCGGAAGCCGCCGTGGAAGGAGCGCAGGCCAGCCTGCGAACCGCGCAGGCGGAGCTGAAGCGCAACCGGGCCGACTTCCGGCGGTCGATGCTCAACTGGGAACGCGCCCAGGGCCTCTACGCCGACCGGTTGATCTCCGAGCAGGAACACGACACCAGCAAGGCGGAGTTTGAAAGCGCCCGCGCCGGCGTGGAGCTGGCGGAAGCGCGTATCCGGCAGGCGCAGGCCGAGCTGGAGCGCAGCCGCTCCATCCTCCAGCAGGCGCGCGCCAACCTGACTCGAGTCACCGACGTGCTGGAGAAGACGGTCTACACTTCGCCCATCAACGGCGTGGTCACCAACCTGCCCGTGCACGCGGGGGAGCAGATGGTGCCGGGGATCCAGAACTCCCCGGGCAGCTTCTTGATGACGGTGGCGGACATGACCGAGGTGACCGCGGAGGTGAAGGTGGACGAGACTGACATCGTCAACGTCCATCTGGGCCAGCCGGCCGAAGTCACCATCGACGCTTTTCCCGACCGGACGTTCGGCGGGCGGGTGACCGAGATCGGCACCACCGCCCTGGTGCGCTCCACCGGGCGCAGCACGGCTGAGCTGCAGACAGGCACGCAGGAGGCCAAGGACTTCAAGGTGGTGATCACACTGGACGACCCGCCGGAAGCCGTTCGCCCGGGGCTCTCCACCACCGCCCGGGTCACCACGGCCACTCGGGAGGACGTGCTAGCCGTTCCCATTCAGGCGCTCACCATCCGGCAGAGGTCCGACATCGAGGCAGCGGAGCGCCAATCCCAACCGGCAGAGACAGCCGAGGCAGCCACCGTGGCGGCCAACCCGGAGGAGGAAAAGAAGAAGGAGGAGCTGCAGGGGGTTTTCGTCATCCAGGACGGGCACGCCCATTTCCGCCAGGTGGAAACCGGGATCACCGGCGTGACCCAGATTGAGATCGTCAGCGGGCTGGAGGAGGGGGATCGGATCATCACCGGCAGCTACCGCGTCCTGCGCGAGCTGCGCCACTTGGCCCCGGTGCGCGTCGAGCAGCCCGGGGGCCGCGGGCGGGGTGGAACAGGATAATCAGCCATGGGCCCGGGCAACAACCTCATCATCAAGACGGAAAACCTCTGGAAGACCTACGAGATGGGGGAAGTGGCGGCGGTGCAGGCGCTGCGGGGGGTGAGCTTGGAGATCCCCCGCAACGAGTACGCCGCCATCATGGGGCCGTCCGGCTCGGGCAAGTCCACTTTGATGAACCTGATCGGGTGTCTGGACACCCCCACGCAGGGCCGCTACTGGCTGAACGGGCAGTTGGTGAGCGAGCTGGATGACGACCAACTGGCCTTCATCCGCAACAAGGAGATCGGCTTCGTCTTCCAGACCTTCAACCTGCTGCCGCGGGCGACCGCCCTGCACAACGTGGAGCTGCCGCTGATCTACAACGGCACCCCGGCCGCGGCGCGCCGGGAGCGGGCCGGCGAAGTCCTGGCCGCGGTGGACATGGCCGCCCGCATGAACCACCGCCCCAACGAGCTTTCCGGGGGCGAGCGCCAGCGGGTGGCGATGGCGCGGGCGCTGGTCAATAACCCTTCGCTGATTTTGGCCGACGAGCCCACCGGGAACCTGGACTCGCAGACCTCGGCCGAGATCATGGAGTTGCTGGACCGCCTGCAGGAGCAGGGGAATACCATCCTGCTGGTGACCCACGAGCGCGACATCGCCGCCCACGCCAACCGCATCATCCACATCCGCGACGGTGAAATCGAATCCGACGAGCGCACCCGCTAGGCGATCTCGGCCTGCGCGGCGTTCGGCTTACTTTTGCGTAAGAGCATAGTGATTCCGCCCGCCGGGGGGTGTGTAGATGAACCAAGAAACTACTGCCGCTGAACCCATGGGTCAGTTTGACCGGCTGACCGGGGCCCTGTTCGACCCCAAGGCGGCGTTTGCCGACATCGCCGCCCGCCCCGGCGGCTGGTGGCTGCCGCTGGTGCTGCTGGTGGTAAGCACGGTCGGCTTTGTGTTGGCCTTCACGCAGCACGTGGGCTGGGAGCGGTTCATGCGCCAGCAACTGGCGCAAAGCGAACAAGTCCAACAAATGTCGGTCGAGCAGCAGGAGCAAATCCTCGAGCAGCAACTGCAGTTCGTTCCCCTGGTGGCGCACATTCAGGGCGCCCTGGCCTGGCCCATCATCACGCTGGCAGTGGGCGGAGTGTTCATCTTCGTCTTCAACGTGCTGCTGGGGTCGCAGCTCAGCTTCCGCCAGGTATACGCCATCGTCTGCTACGGCTTCCTGCCGCAGGTGCTGGGCGGGGTGTTGGCGATGGTGGTGATGTTCCTGAAAGACCCGGCCGACTTCGACCTCCAGAATCCGGTCGCTTCCAACCTGGGGGTCTTTCTCGATCCCAGCACGGACGCGGCCTGGCTGATCAGCTTGCTGGGCTCGGTGGACGCCTTCAGCATCTGGGTGCTGTTGCTCTTGGCCACCGGGTTTGCGGCCGCGGCAAGGAAAATCGCGTGGTCGAAGGCGTTCACCTGGGTGGTGGCCACCTGGGTGGTGTGGCTGGTGGTGAAGGGCGGCTGGGCGTGGATTTGGTCGTAGAACGAGCGAGGGCCCGGGAACTCTGGCCACGCTTTTCTCGTCTTATTGGGTAGAGGGAGGACCTGTGGGCAGGCGGCGGTTTTCTTTCAAAGAGCCGGTGGTGATCGCTCTGGGAGCGCTGCGGGCGCACAAGCTGCGCTCGGTTTTGACGCTGCTGGGGGTGATTATCTCGGTCTTCACCCTGATCGGGGTGATGTCCATCATCGAAGGGCTGAACCGCTACATCGCCGAGCGGGTGGCTGACTTCGGCACCAACGTCTTTTACGTCACCCGCTACCCCATCATCACCAACGCCAAGGACTGGCTGGAGGCCCGCCGCCGCAACCCCAAGATGACGGTGGAGGACATGGACTACCTGCGCGAGCACATGACCCTGGCGGAGGCAGTGGGCGCGCAGGAGTGGCGGATGAGCGATGTGCGCGGGGGAAACGAAAGCCTCGAGGACGTCAGCATCCGCGGCACCACGCCCAACATGATTGATATTTCCACCGAAAACGTCGCCTCCGGGCGTTACATCACCCAGGGCGACTACCAGCGGCGCACCCTGGTGGCGTTCGTGGGGGCGGACCTGGTGGAGGGGCTCTTCCCCAACGTAGACCCCCTGGGCAAGACTATCTGGGTCAAGGGTCTGCCCTTCGAGATTGTGGGCGTAGCGGAAAAGGTCGGCAGCGTGCTGGGCCAGAGCCAGGACAACTTCGTCTTCATCCCCCTCACCACTTTGCAGAAGATTTGGGGCCCAGGCCCGGCGTTCGACAGCGGGCCGTGGATCGGCATCAAGTGCAGCTCCCCGGACGTGATGGCCCGTGCCATGGACGAGGCCCGCACCCTGATGCGCGCCCGGCGCCAGCAGAAGTTCGACGAGCGGGACCGCTTCGGCCTCATCGCCAGCGAGTCGTTGATGAACCTGTGGGACCAGATCTTCGGCGGGGTAGCGGCGGTGGCCGTGGGCGTGGTCTCGGTCTTCCTGCTGGTGGGCGGGATCGTGATCATGAACATCATGCTGGCCTCGGTGACCGAGCGGACGCGCGAGATCGGCATCCGCAAGTCGCTGGGGGCGCGCCGCCGGGACATCCTGCTGCAATTCCTGGTGGAGGCCTCGGTGCTTTCCACCGTGGGCGGCGTGGTGGGGGTGCTGTTGGCGCTGGGCGCCACCGCGCTGGTAGTGGCTACCACGCCGGTGCCCATGCGTACCCCGACGTGGGTGGTGGTGCTGGCCGTGGCGCTGGCGGCGAGCGTGGGCTTGTTCTTCGGCGTGTATCCCGCGCAGAAGGCGGCGCGGCTCGACCCGGTAGTGGCGCTACGAGCGGAATGAGGAGCGGGCAACGATGAGCTGGCGGGAAAAGTTGGCGCTGCGCTGGCGGCGCGACGTCAGCGAAAACGTCTGGATGGCGCTCGACACCCTGCGGGCCCACAAGGTGCGCTCGGCGCTCACCGGCCTCGGCATCATCATCGCCGTCATCACCGTGATGCTGGTGGTGGCCATCCTGCTCGGCTTCGACCACAACGTCCGGCAGGTGATCCAGGGCTACGGCACCAACACCGCCTTTTTCGCCCACCACGCCTTCCAGGGGCCGCGCTTCGGCCATCCCACCAAGGAAGAGCGCATGCGCAAGCCGCTTTCCTACGAAGACTTCTTGGCCGTGCAGGAAGCCTGCACGGCCTGCATCTCGACGACCGTCTCCCTGTTCCCCCCCGAGGGCCCCGGGGGCCCGAGCCGTGCCCGCTACAAGGGCGAGGAGGTGGTCGGGCTCGACTTCCGCGGCGCCACCGCCGACTTCTTCTCCGTCTATGCCAACGCCGTGGTGGTGAAGGGCCGGCCCTTTACGCAGGCGGAGAGCCTCCACCGCGTGGACGTGGTCGTCATCGGGGAGGACCTGGCCAAGGGGTTGTTCGGGCCGGAGGACCCGCTGGAGAAAGAAATCCTGGTCAACAACCACGCCTTCCGGGTGGTGGGGGCCTTCGAGAAACCCAAGGGCACGTTCGGGCCCGGCGGCCAGGACACCCGCGCCGTCGTGCCCTATTGGACTTTCCGCAAGGTGTTCCCGCTGGCCGACTACCACGGCGTTCGCATCGAGGCCTACCCCGGCGAGCTGCCGGTGGCGATCGACCAGGCCCGCGTCGCCCTGCGCCGCAGCCGTCGCGTCGCCTACGACAAGCCGGACAACTTCGACTACGCCACCGCCGACTCCATCATCCAGAACTGGCACGACCTCGTCGGCATGATCGCCTTGGTCACCAGCGTCCTGGCCTCGGTGGGCCTGCTGGTGGGCGGCGTGGGCGTGATGAACATCATGCTGGTGAGCGTCACCGAGCGCACCCGCGAGATTGGCGTCCGCAAGGCCATCGGCGCCCGCCGCCGCGACATCATCTGGCAGTTCTTGAGCGAGGCCGTGACCCTGGCCGGCTCGGCCGGCGTGGTGGGGGTCGTCATCGCCTATGGGCTGACTGCGCTGGTGGTGCAACGCCTGCTCGAGCTGCCCGGCTTCATCCCGGTGTGGGTGGTTGTGCTCGCCGTCGGCGTCGCCTCCAGCGTCGGGCTCTTTTTCGGGATGTACCCGGCGGTCAAAGCCGCCCGTCTGGACCCGGTAGATGCGTTGCGCTACGAGTGAAGGGTTGACGCCGAAAGCCGTCTGGGCTCCCCCGTCCTTCTCAACCCTCTCGGCTTGAGCCCCGTCCCGAAACTTCGGGATTCGGGAGGACGGGTCGAGGAGCGCGACAGCGAACAATCAGGAAACTATTTCTGCACCCAGTTCGTTTCTGTTAGCAGGGGGGAGTGGTCGGAAAAGTATGCGGAAACGGCGCTTCTTTTTTCGCGAGCCGGCGCTGATCGCCCTGCAGAGCCTGGGGGCGCATAAGCTGCGCTCGTTCCTGACTCTGCTGGGATTGATCCTGGCGGTGGCGACCTTGACCGGGGTGGTGTCGGTGGTGGAGGGGATGAACCGGTATTTTGCCGAGCGCATCGCCAACATGGGCTCCAACGTCTTCTACGTGCAGCGCTACCCCATCATCACCAACCTGAGGGATTTCATGGCCGCGCGGCGGCGCAACCCCAAGCTGACCCTGGACGACTACGAGTACCTGCGGGAGAACCTGATGCTGGCCGAGCTGGTGGGGGCGCGCGAATTCCAGCGCGCCAACGTCCGCTACGGCAAGCAGAACATCCTGGAGGTGAGCCTGCGCGGGGTGACCGCCAACATGATCGACATCACCCCGGAAAAGGTAGGCATGGGGCGCTATTTCACCGAGGGCGAGTTCGAGCGCCGGGCCCTGGTGGCCTTCATCGGGGCCGACCTGCGGGAGCAGCTCTTCCCCAACGTGGACCCGCTGGGCAAGACGCTGCTGATTGACGGCCGCCCGGTGCGCATCATCGGGGTGGCGGAAGAGTTGGGCTCGGCCTTCGGGCAGAGCCAGGACAATTTTGTTTATGTGCCGCTGACCACGCTGCACAAGTACTGGGGCCGGGGCAATCCGACGTGGACCGGGGTGCGCGTCGGCATCAAGTGCAGCAACCCGGCGGTGATGATGCAGGCCAAGGAGGAGGCCCGGACGCTGATGCGCATCCGCCGGGGGTTGAAGTACGACGAAGAGGACAACTTCGGCATCGTGGAAAGCGAGTCGCTCACGCGGCTGTGGGACAACCTGGTGGGAGGACTGTTCACCGGAGCCATCCTGATCGTCTCGGTGTTTCTGCTGGTGGGGGGGATGGTGATTATGAACATCATGCTGGCCTCGGTGACCGAGCGCACGCGGGAGATCGGAGTGCGCAAGGCCATCGGGGCGCGCCGGCGGGACATCGTCTGGCAGTTTTTGAGCGAAGCGATGACCCTGACGGTGCTGGCCGGGGTGCTGGCCGTAGGGGTCTCCTACGGCATCAGCACCCTCATTCGCCAAACTGTCCCCAATCTGCCCAGCTACATCCCCACGTGGGCCGTCGTGCTGGGGGTGAGCGTGGCCGCCGGCACGGGCTTGTTCTTCGGGCTCTACCCGGCGGTCAAGGCGGCGCGGCTGGACCCGGTCGACGCCCTGCGCTACGAGTAAGCACACGCCTCGGTCTTGGAGTTTGGTTTTCATGGCGCAGCAAGCACTCTTGCCCTGAGCCCCGAACCTTCGGGGTCGGGGCGAAGGGTCGACGCCCTGCGCTACGAGTAAGCACACGCCTCGGTCTTGGAGTTTGGTTTTCATGGCGCAGCAAGCACTCTTGCCCTGAGCCCCGAACCTTCGGGGTCGGGGCGAAGGGTCGACGCCCTGCGCTACGAGTAAGCCCGCAACCCGTCCAGCCCAGCGGCCCCCGCCGCCGGGTGGTCATTGTTTTTCGCTCCGTCGGCCGCACGTGAATGAGCTATAGTGACAGGGACTGAAAGGCGCGGCTTGAGGTGAGGGCGATGGATTCGTTGTTCCCCGGGCTGAGGGCGCTGGAAAACATCCACCCGCTGTTCGTGGCGTTTCCCTTTGCGCTGCTGCAGGCCGCCTTGTTGTTTCAACTGCTGTTCGTGTGGAAGAGGCGGGAGGACTTCCACCGCACCGCCGTGTGGCTGCTGTGGCTGGGGACGCTGGGGGCGGTGGCGGCGTCGGCGACGGGCTGGTGGGCGGAGAAGACCGTCGAGCACGCCGAGGCCGCTCACGAAGTCCTGGAGCTGCACGAGACCCTGATGCTCTCGACCACCGGACTCGCCATCCTGCTGTCGTTTGCCGCCCTGCTGCTGCACGGGCGGATGAGCGGGCGCGGCCACCTGCTTTTCCTGGGAGGTTTGGTGGTGCTGGGCGGGCTGCTCTTGGTGGGCGCCGACCGCGGCGGCCAGCTCGTCTTCGAGCATGGAGTCGCGGTGCAGCGGCCGGCCCCGGCCTCTGCTCCCAGCGAAGAAACCCTGTCGGCGCCGGCATCCGAAGCCGGTGAAGAGGACGAACACGACCACGAGCACTAAGGCCGGCGGCCGCAGGGAAACCTTCTCCCAGGCATCGAGCATCGTAAAACTACGGGCACGTTGGGCAATTCACAGGCTAGAGGTGGTGAGCCTGGCGAGAAAAGGAGCGAGGCCATGCGAGTGCTGCTGACCGCGTTTCTCGGTTCCCTCCTGGCGAGTACCGCTCTCCCGGCGCAAGAGACCCCCACGATGCGGGTGGATGTCGACCTGGTAACTCTGACCGCGACGGTCACCAGCCGCTCGGGGGTCTACGTGGGCGGCCTGGAGCAGGATGACTTTCTTGTCTATGAGGATGGGGTCTTGCAGGAGATTGCGGTGTTCGAGAACCGCGAAGTTCCCATTAGTCTCGGGATTATTTTCGATACCAGCGGAAGCATGGTGGACAAAATTGACGACGTCCAGGATGCAGTAATCCACTTCACGCGGACGGTGAATCCGCAAGACGAAATCTTTGTGCTGCGCTTCAGCGATGACGTGGAGCTGGTGGTGGACTTCACCAGCGACCGGGCTCGTCTGGAACGAGCGGTTCGTCGTCTGCGCGCCGGGGGTTCGACACACCTCTATGACGCCGTGGCGGAGGGACTGGCCATCGTGCAGCACGGTCGCTATCAAAAGAAAGCCTTGTTGGTGATCACCGACGGGAACGACACCGCGAGTTCCCTGCGGCTCGATCAGCTGGTCGCGCTGGCTCAGAAATCCGAAGTGCTGATTTATGCGCTGGGGATCGGCCATTCCGAGGGGGGCTCGTACGGGCACGACCCGCGCGCCTTCGAGGACGAAGTCGACATGGCGGTCCTGCAAGCCTTCACCGACGTGACCGGAGGCAGGAGCTACCACTTGGAGGCGGCGCATCGCGGTGGGCGGGACCTGATTGATGAGGCCTGCCGGGAAGTGTCCGCCGAGCTGCGGCAGCAGTATGCTCTGGGCTATTACTCCAAGAATCGGAGCGGGAGCGGAGGGTACCGTCGCATTCACGTGGAAACCCAGGACCAGAACTACCTTGTGCGCACGCGGCGCGGCTACTATGCCACGCCGACGGCGGATTGACGCCTTCGACTCCGGCAACTTTCCGGGGTGGAAGGGGAATCGGCGCCGGCCGGACAGGCGCCCCTAAGGCTCAGAGGGCCTGGCTGCCCAGGCTGACCAGGAACTTCACGGCGACGCCCTTGCGGCCGCCTTCGCGTTCGTCCACGCGGACCACCTCGGCGGGGTACTCGCTGTTGATGGCCCCGGGGGTGCTCCAGTAAGGGTACATCACCTGCAGGTGGGCCCCCTTGAAGTAGGGGTTCTGGGAGAGGAAATAGACGCCGCCCTTGGCGACGTTTTCGGTGCGGGTGATTTCCTCCACCGGGCCTTCGGTGAGCATGCCGTGCACGCGGATGGGCATGCGGAGCTTGTTGCGCTTGTGGGTGCGGCGCTCGCCGCGGGGCTCGGCGGCTTTGGCGGTCGCGGCGCGCTCTTCCTGTTCGTGTTTCTCGCGCTCAAGGTCGGCGGTGCTCTTGCCGGTGAGGTAGTTGTAGCCCTCGGGGATGTCCCAGGCCACCTGGCCGCGGAGGGCGGCCAGGGCTTCGTCGATGATGGCGTCGAGGTCGCCGAACTGGTCTTCGTTCCAACCGTCCTTTTCGATGGCGACCTGGCGGCAGAGGCGAAAGAGCTCGACCAGGTCGGCCAGCTCGAAGCCCTGCTCGGCGGCCACGCGGGCTTCCTGGCGCACCAGGTTGTCGATGAGGGTGTAGTTGGCGCGCAACATGGCTTGGGCGGAGGCGTCGTACCAGTTGGCGGCCACGCGGGCCAGCTCCTCGTAGGGGAGCAGCGAGAACTGGCACTCGCCGGCCTGGCGGAGTTGCTCGCCCGCATGGGCGGCGTAGCGGTCGCGGCGCTCGTCTTGCCGGGCCTGCGCCTTAGTGAGTTCTTTTTCTTCGGATTCCATAGAGCAACCAGACCGGACTAACTATACAAGCCTTGTCCCTGCCCGGCAACCCCGCTGCAGTGTCTCAATTTGGAATTCTGTTCTCCCCCAGGCAGGTGCCCTTCGTCCCGCAACAGCGGGCTCAGGACAAGCCTGGGGGCTCAGCGCACATTATTTCTTCGCCGAGCCGGGTGGCACCGGCCACCCGGAGAATTCTGCGCCCAACTAGGACAGTACGCTGGTGCACGGCCCAGCGGCGCCCCTCGACTTCGCTCGGGACGAGGGAGCCGCCGGGTTGAACTCAAAAAATGTACGCTGGCAGGCCGGTCAGCGGCGGGGGTAGAGCAGGTCGAGCTGCTGGCGGCGGATGCGGATACGGAGCGGGCCGTCGGCGTCCGGGGAATCGATTTCCACCAGGTACTGGCGGTCGAGCATGGCGCGGAAGCGGCGCAAGTGCGGGTCGAGCGAGAGCGAGTGCAGGCTGAGGCCGAAGGTCATCCCTCCGGTCTCCTGGGTCAGCCAATCCAGGTAGGCTTCCTGGTTGGCGGTGCTGGCCGGTTCCGCCGGCGGGCTGCTGAAGGGGACGGCGCCGTGCACGTGAATGGCCCAGACGGGGATGCCGCGGGCGCGCGCCTGCCGGAGGGTGCGCTGCAAGGGGATGTCGGTATGCGGGTCGGCATTCGTGCCTTCGCCCAGGTAAAGGATTTGCGCCCGGGCGGCGTCCCCGAAGGTTCGGGGCTGGGGGAAGAGCTGGAGCACTTCGTAGACCAGTTGCGCCAGGTCGGCCGGCCCCGCGCCCGCGAAGCCGCTGGGCGCTCGCAATGAGTTGGCGGCGCCCTCCAGGTTCGAGGTGAACGCCTGGGCGGTGACCAGCTTCCCCCGGCGCAGGTAGGCGATCATCACTTCCGAGCCGCGCGGCAGCGAGCGCAGGAAGGCGGCCAGCTCATCCAGGCTGCCTGCCACCGGCGTCCCGGCGCTGTCGTCAATCAGCAGCGCCAGTTGCACCGGGCGCTCCTCCGGCTGGTAGACGCGCAGGACCTCGGCCGGCTGCTTCCCTACCCGCACCTCGAACTCGACCGCGGTCAGCGGGTGCGCCAGCGGATCGGCCGGCCGCTCGGCCACCGTCACCAGCAGTTGGCGTGGCCCCGACTGCGCCAGGGCTGAGGCGGCCAGCAGCAGCGCGGTCCCGGTCGCCACCAGCAGCGCTCTCTTCATCGGAGCCTCCTAGCGCGGTCCGCTGTTGCTAGCGGAGTTGCTGAAAGTCGTCCAGAGAAATGCGCAATTGGCGCAGGATTTTGAAGAAGAGCGGCGGGCCAATTTCTTTGCCGGCGTGCAAGGGAATGGTAAGCGCTCGTCCGTCGGAATGATTCCAGCGCTCATGGCTTCCTCTTTGCCGTCTGCGTATGAATCCCAGCTTGCGCGCCACGGCTTGAAACTCCCGCGCCGTGGCGCTAGGCATGCACGATTTCGGTGGTGTCCTTGGGGAGCGGGAGTCCTTTCTGGCGGTACTCTTCGGCGATCATGTCAAAGACGTGAGTCAACTCGGCCAGGGCTTCTTCCCGCGTCGCCATCAGAGCGTAGCAGCCGGGGAGGGCGGGGACTTCGGCCACCCAGGAGGCGTCTTCCTGGCGGTAGAGCACGATCTTGTAGTCCTGCAAAGTCATCGGGAAAATCAGTCTAGCACGCGTCCTCTCGGCTCTCCAAGCCGTTCCTGCCCGCCACGCCAACTTCATTCTAATTCTACGATGCCGCGCGGGCGTTCGACGAACCAAAGCAGGTCCAAACGAAGCCAACGATGAACTAACAACTGTTAACTATTTAGTTATCAACAACTTGGCTATTCAACTACTGGGGAGGGGGGGTACCACCTGACCCTTGCTGCTAACTTCCAGAAATCAAATGACTTCCACTCCGAAACTAGTAATAAACTAGTTTATTTGAACCCGTCCTTTCTTGGCCTCCCCCTGGGCTCGGTTTTCCCCTCGCCTAAACCAGAAAACCTCCTGGGCGAATAATAAGCGAAGATCACTTCGTTTGTCAACCTGCTTGCCCTGTCGCAGCGAAGACCCCGTCGAAGACCCTGTCGGAGCGCAGCGGAGACCCTGAGCGAAGTCGAAGGGAGCGGAGTCGAAGGATCTGCCCTGTACCCGGTAGGACAGGCATTCCTGCCTGTCTGCGGGGCGGAGCCCCGCCGTCGTTTCTACGCCAGCGGCCAGCCCGGGATGACTTCGTCAATCTCGCGCATGAGGCGGAGGGTTTCGTTCAGGGCGACGACGATTTTCTGGTAGTGATTGATGTCGTCGGCCGAAAGCTGGCGCCCTTTGCGGTCTTTCAGCCATTTCTCGCAGACCTGGTAGCCGCCGATGTGGAACTCCCAGACGTTTTGGGGCACCCCCTCAAAGTATTGCGTCTTGTTGATGTAGACCCGCCCCACCCGTTTGTCATCCCGAGCCTGCCTGCCCTGAGCGGAGTCGAAGGGTCGAGGGATCTGCTTTTCTTTGCTCGGTTCCCAGCGGACTTTTTCTACGGTGTGCTCGCCGGGCTGCTCGTAGCGGGTAATGAACCGGCTGAGCTTGGGCGATTCCATCAAGTGCAGCGACACCAGCTCCGCCCCTTTCTCCACCAGCGCCCGGAACAGCTTCTTGTCCGAAGTCAGCGGCACCCGCGGAAAATCGGTCTTGAGGAATTCCGCGTATCGCTGGCGGTATTTGGGAGAGTGGAAAATAGAATACATATAGTAGAAAAAGTCGGCTGGCGCGAGAGGGCCGAGGCGTTGTTCTAACCCATTGACAAAATCAGGACTTAAATTCGTTCCACGCTCCATCGGCCGCTGAGGTGTTACTTGCATGGAGCGTGGCTGCTCGACTAAGTAGAGGGGGAGGATGTGAGCGTTGTCGACATTTGATATTACTGCCTTGTCGGAGATAGACGAGGTGGCAAAGAAATTGGAGGTGACATTCTCCCTGCTTCTCCTGATGCAGATTAGGCCAAGAGTTTTGTGGAGGAAGTGGTCCATGACCTCAGAGCGGGCACGCTCTAGGAAGTCGGTGTCCCAAAAGATGTACCGGACATCAAAGGGCCTATACAAGTACGGCTTGCAACGCTGTTGCCAGTCCTCTTCAGCGCCCAGTCTTTTCCGAAGTTTGGGTACGTTCCAGCCCTGCAAAGAAAAGTTTATTGTCGCCTCTTGGTCGGTTAGTGCAGGGTCTAAGAAGGCTGAAATTCTAGCTTTGAGTGACTTCGGGTCGAAGTCGACGAAAAACCCGTCGTGGGCTGTTGTCACTCCCATGCTATTCAGTGGAAAGATTTGCTGAACGCTTGGAGCCGGCTGATATTCGTCTTCAAGCGCAGTGTTCCTCGGTACGAAGAAGTAGTGTGGAGCGCGTGGCTCAAGTGTTGTCCAAGGCGTGCTTCCAATGTCGGTTTTACTTAGAAAGCCATACTTTCCTCCTCTGCCATCTCCTCGAGGTCGAGGGCCCCACAAGTCGGCGTACTGTGTGCGAGTGGATTGGGGATTGCGGCGAACATACAGGGCAATGGCAACGCCCTGTTGGATATCGAAAACATTCTCGTCTTTAATCCCGTCTGGGGCGACTTCCTTTTTCTTGGCATTTCCATGCAGATTTAAAAGGTAAATTTCCGAAAAAGAATTGAGAAGAGAAGATCGCATGCCCCGGAAAGTAGGGTTGTCGAGGTAGGCGTGATTGGTAATGAAGCCTAACACACCGTACCCCGTCCGCTCGATGCGCCATTGAGCGAAACGGATGAACTTGACATAGTCATCCTGGAGCCATTTAGGGTTCTTCTCGCCTAGGGGCTGCCCGTCAACGTACTTGTATCCGGGCTCGATGAGTTTCCCGTCCTTGGGATCAACGAAGCCGTCGATTAAGCGTCTAATCCATGGCCCTTTATTTGCAGAGTGCCCTGAGTAGGGTGGGTTACCTAGGACCACCATAATAGGTTTTTCTTTTTTGATTTCGCTGGCCGCGTTCGCCTCGTCGGCGATCCACTGGGCGAACATAGCCTCGGAGCGTTTGATGGCTTCTTCGAGGGTGTTGGTGAGGTAGATGCCCAGGCGTTCGTCGGATTCGAAGTTGTAACCCAGGTCTTTCAGCTGCAGGGCCAGCTTGAGGTGGGCGACGGCGTAGGGGGCCATCAAGAGCTCGAAGCCGAAGACGCGCTTGAGGAGGTTTTCTGAGACGTAGCTGTTCCACGCCCCCTTCTGTCCTTTCGCGCAGAGGTGGTCGTAGATGTGCTGGATGACGTAGAAGAGGAATGTGCCGGTGCCGCAGGCGGGGTCGAGGATGAGGACGTTCGGGTCGGCAAGACCATCGGGTTTGTTGAAACGGGTCTTCAGCAGGTGGTCAATGGAGCGGACGATGTAGCTGACGACGGGCTCGGGGGTGTAGTAGACGCCGCGCATCTCGCGGACTTTGGGGTCGTAGGCCTGGAGGAAGTCCTCGTAGAAGTGCACTACTGGGTCTTCCTTGCCGGTACGCTTACCGAAGTCGGCCAGGATGCTATTGAGGTCGGAGTCCCGCAGCAAGGCTACCAAGTCGTCCACGAATGGGCGCAGCGGCTCGGGAAGGTCGACGCCGGCGATTTCTTGGAAAAGTTTGCGCAGGAAAGGGTTGGTCTTGGGGATAAGCTCGGCGGCATTGGCCCGGGTGAACCTCTCGGTGGCGGGACGCGGCTGGCAGGCGGCCGCAAAGAGCCCATAGGCGATGGTCTGCGCGTACATATCCGCGAACTGCTCGGGCTTGAGGTCCGGAATGAGCGTCTCGCGGAAGGCTTCCAGTTGCTTGTCGAGCTTTCCATCTTCTGGCTCTTCCTCCTGGGCCAAGACGATGGCGTCCCGAATGAAGTGGGCTAGCTGAGCCATGCGCAGAGCCAGTTCGCGGGAATTGCGAACCGGCGCTGTCTTGTGTTGCAGGAAGCCAAGCAGCAAGTCGCGGACAGCAGCTTCTCCCTGGGCCTCCGACTTGAGCTTGCGGTCGTGGACGGTGGCGAGGCGGGCCGTCAGGCGGCGCTCGCCGTTGGTGTACCAGCGGAATTCGAGGAAGTCAGTGAGAACCAGATTGGGAAGATTTCGGTAACGCTTGAGCTGATCGGATTTTTCGACTTTCTTCAGGTCGTCACCGATGTCCTTGGCTTCCACCCATCCCACGGGAGAGTCCAGGACATTCTTCCTGCGCTTGACGCTGAAATCAGGCGAGCCGTGCGGGGTTTTCTTTGGGTTTACGATCGCGGTGACACTCGGGTCCAAGTCCTCTAGGAGGCTCTTGAGTGCGGGATAGTAAGAAGGCTCGGTGGCTTGGCGACTCTTGAGGTTCCTTTGCAGTTCCTGCAGGTAGGCCTTGAACGGCATCGTTGCGGATTATACCCGCCCGCGGCCAAGAGGAGCTACCCACCCGAATAAGAGAGCAGGCCAGCGACCAGCGACCGGCGACCCGCGATGGGGGGTGGCTCCCTTCGGCAGGCTCAGGACCTTCGCTGCGCTACGGCGAGGGTTGACTGCCGGAAGTCGAGAAAAAGAGGTTATTCGCTGGAGTCGGCTTCGAGGAAGGCGCGGAGTTTGCGCGAGCGCGAGGGGTGGCGCAGCTTGCGCAGCGCCTTGGCCTCGATCTGGCGGATGCGCTCGCGGGTGACGGCGAACGACTGGCCGACTTCTTCCAGGGTGTGCTCGGAGCCGTCGTCCAGCCCGAAGCGCATCTTGATGACTTTCTCCTCGCGCGGCGTCAGCGTCTTCAGCAGCCCGGCGGTCTGCTCCCGCAGGTTCAGGGTGATGACCGCGTCCGAGGGCGAGACCACCGCCTTGTCCTCGATGAAGTCCCCCAGGTGCGAGTCCTCTTCCTCGCCGATGGGCGTCTCCAGCGAAATCGGCTCCTGGGCGATCTTCATCACCTTGCGCACCTTGAAGACCGGCAGCTCCATCCGCCGCCCGATCTCCTCCGAGGTCGGCTCGCGGCCGAACTCCTGCACCAGTTGCCGCGAGGTGCGGATCAGCTTGTTGATGGTCTCGATCATGTGCACCGGGATGCGGATGGTGCGGGCCTGGTCGGCGATGGCCCGGGTGATGGCCTGGCGAATCCACCAGGTGGCGTAGGTCGAGAACTTGTAGCCCCGCCGCCACTCGAACTTGTCCACCGCCTTCATCAACCCGATGTTTCCCTCCTGGATCAGGTCCAGGAATTGCAGCCCCCGGTTGGTGTACTTCTTGGCGATCGAGACCACCAGGCGCAGGTTGGCCTCGATCAACTCCTGCTTGGCCTGGGCCGACTCCGCCTCGCCCCGGTGCACCACTTTCAGGGTCCGCCGCAGCTCCGCGACCGTCACCTCCACCCGCTCCTCCAGTTCCCGCAGGTGGACGCGCGCCTCGCGCAGCTCCCGCCGCGCCTCGGCGGCCGTCTCCTCCGTGCCCACCTCCACCCGGCGGGCGATCTTCATCAGGTCCCGGTCCAGCGCGTTGATCTCCGCCACCGTTCCCCGCAGGCGCTCGATCAGCCGCTTGCGCTCCGCCGGGCTGAATTCGATCTGCCGCACCAGCCGCCCCGCCTTCACCCGCGTCCGCCCCAGCGCCCAGCGCGCCCGGATGGCCCGCCGCGTCTTGCGGGCCCGAATCTTCGCCAGCCGGTTCGCCTGCTGCCGCGCCTTGTCGTGGATCTTGCCCAGCCTCCGGAGGGTGCGCAGCACTTGGCGGATCTTGTCCGCCATCACCTCTTCGGTCAGCTCGTCCTCGTCGAAGCGGGCCACCTCCTTGATGGACTTTTCTTCGTTGCGCAGCTCCTCGGCGATGGCCAGAACTTCTTTGACGATCAGCGGCGCCCGCGTCAGCGCCTTCATCACCCGCAATTGTCCCCGCTCGATCCGCTTGGCGATCACCACCTCGCCCTCGCGGGTCAGCAGCGGCACCGTCCCCATCTCCCGCAGGTACATCCGCACCGGGTCGTTCGTCTTCTCCAGCGCCCCCGGGGTCAGGTCCAGTTCAATCTCTTCCCCGCCGCGGTGTCCTTCGTGACGCTCCCCGGGCTCCGCCTCGGGCGCGACGGCCGGCCGGATCGGCTTCTTCGGCGCCTCCTCCACGATCTCGATCCCGGCGTCATCGAACGCCGAGAGCACTTCGTCAATTTCGTCCGAAGAATGCACTTCCGCCGGCAGCAGGTCATTCAGCTCGTCGTAGAGCACGTACCCGCGCTCCTTGCCCATGGCAATCAACTGCCGGACCTGGTCGTATTTTTCTTCAATCGCCAACTCGTTCCTTCTCCTTCCGGGGAGGGCGGCCAAAAGACAAACTAGCCCGGCGGGCCAGAGCTAACTGCCTGATTGTATTCCGGTTACCAGACCCCCCCGGCTCCCGACCGGCTGGCCCACCGGAACTGGGGTCTCTCCTACCCTCAATTCCTTTAGATGAGCGCGCGGCACTCGGAGTTTTACCAAAACCTATCAAAACTACCAGATTCCCCCGCCCAGGTCAAATTCCGCCCCGGCGGGAAGCCTCTGAGGGACTAACTCAGTTCGCCCAACGCTTTGTGGAGCGATTGTTTGCGCGCCAGCAATTCTCGAAGCTTGTCGCCCTGCTTGGCTCGCTCCGCCTCTTGAATATCGCTCTGCAGCTGCCGAAGTTCCCCCTCCAGTTTGCGCCGCCGCATCGCCGCCAGGCACGACCGCGCCTCTTCCAGCGAACCTGCCACGGCGGGCCCGCTCTCGAACGCCATCTCGAACAGCCGCCGCCGCTCCCCCTCCCCGATGGTCTCGGCCAGCCGCTCCACCGTCAGCGGCTCGCCCGCCCGCGCCAGCGCCAACACTTGATTGAAGGTCTCCTCCAGGCTCGCGCCCCGGTGGGCGGCATCGTCCTCCAGCTCTTTCAGCACGTCGGCGCGTATCTCTTCGTTCTCCAGCAGGATTTGCAGCAGCCGCCGCTCCGCCGGCTTCACCGCGCTCGCCTCCAGCGCCTGCTTGTGCTCCGGCCTCAGCTTCATCTCCCCGCGCCGCTCCGTCGCCGCCCGCCGCAGCTCCTCCCGCAGCAGCGCCTCCTCGATCTGCAGCCGCGCGGCCAGTTCCGTGGCCCACTCGGCCCGGCGAATCTTGTTCGGCACCCGTGCCAGGTAGGGCAGCAGGTAGTTCAGCGCCGCGATCTTCCCCTCCTGGCTGCGGAAGTCGTGCTCCGCTCGCGCCCGCTCCACCAGGTAGTCGAGGTAGGGCAGCGACTTCTTCAGCTCCTCCCGGTAGGCCTCCCCGCCCTTGTCCCGCACGAACGAGTCCGGGTCGTACCCCGCCGGCAAGGACAATACCCGCACCTGGAAGCCCTGCTCCAGCAGCAGGTTCAAGGAGCGCTCGGTGGCCGCCCGCCCCGCCGTGTCGGGGTCGAAGCTCACCACTACGTTCTTCGTCGAGCGCGCCAGCAGCCGCACTTGCAGCTCCGTCAGGCTGGTGCCGCAGCTCGCCACCACGTTCGCCAACCCGCCGGCGAACACGGCGATGCAGTCCAGGTACCCTTCGACCAGGATGGCGTAGTCCAGCCGCCGCAGCGCTTCCCGCCCCCGGTGCAGGTTGTAGAGCACCCGGCTCTTCGAATAGACGGGCGTTTCCGGCGAGTTCAAATACTTCGGCTGGTCATCGCCCAGCGCCCGCCCCCCGAAGGCCACGATGCGCCCGCTCTCGTTGGCAATCGGGAAGATCACCCGCCGCCGGAAGCGGTCGTAGAACCCGCGCTCGCCTGTCCCGAGCGAAGTCGAGGGATCTTTGTTCACCAGCCCGCTGGCTTCGAGTATCTCCTGCTTCGCCCCGCGCTCCCGCAGCCGCCGCAGCAGCGCGTCCCCCGTCCCCGGCGCGTACCCGAGCCCGAACGTCTGGATGATTTCATCCGTCAGCCCGCGGTCGTGCAGGTAGTCGCGGACGAACTTCCCTTCCCGGGTCTGCTGCAACTGCTCGACGAAGAACTGCGCCGCCACCTTGTTCAGTTCCATCAGCGCCGTGCGCAGCTGCGTGGCCTTTGCTTCTTCGGGGGTGCGCGGGCGCTGCTCGGGCAGCCGCACCCCCGCCTTCTCCGCCACCAGCCGCAGCGCCTCGGGAAAGTCCACCCGCTCCATCTCCATCACGAACTTGAAGATGTCCCCGCCCGTCCCGCAACCGAAGCAGTGGTAAATCTGCTTTACCGGGTGGACGGCGAACGACGGCGTCTTCTCCGAGTGGAACGGACACAGCCCCAGGAAGTTCTGCCCGCTCTTCTTCAGCCGGACGTAGTCCCCCACCAGGCGCACGATGTCCGCCTGCTGCTTCACCCGCTCCGCAATCGACCCCGGCTCCGCCATCAGCTACGCGCCCCGAAAAGCGAAAATAGAAAAGAGAAAATGGAAAGGGGAATAAGCGCTCTGCGACGCTCGTTCTTTGTTTTTCTCTTTTCCATGTTTTAGTTTCGCTTTAACAAGACGACCGTCACGCCGGCCCCGCCGTGTGCACGCTCGGCTTCGCGGGTGGATTCGACGTGGGGGTGCGAAGACAGAAATTCGGCCAGGGCCTTCTTGAGCGCGCCCGTGCCGTGGCCGTGGATGATCCCCACCTCAGTCTGCCCGGCCAGCACCGCCTGGTCGAGGAACTTGTCCACCTTCTCCAGCGCCTCTTCGACGCGAAGTCCTCGAACCTGCAACTCGGTGACGAAAGGTGCTTCACCAGCTTTCCCTATTTTCCATTTTCTAATTTCTATTTTCGCTTTTGTGGACGGCGCCTTCGGCGCTCGCTGCACCGACTCCACATCCTCCACCCGCGTGCGCATCCGGAGGCTGCCGAGTTGCACCTCCACCGTCTGCGCGTCAATCTTCGACAGCACCACACCCCGGCGGGCGATGCCGCGCAGCTTGACTCGCGCCCCGGGCACCACCTCCTCCGGCCTCACTCGCCGGGCCACTTCCACCGGCCGCGCCGATTCCCCCAGGTGCCGCACCACCGCGGCGTCGAACTCGTGCTTCAGCTCCGCCTGTACTTTGCTCAGTTGCTTCTTCCCGACTTTCTCCAGCTTCTCGCGTAGCCTCCGATCCTTTACTGCCTCCACCACCTGCCGCATCTCGTTCCGGTAGCCGGCGATGATTCCCTGCAAGTTGCGCTCCAGCTCCAGCAACCGCTTCCGCTGCTCCCCGAGCCACTGCCGTTGCATCTCTTCCCGCTCCCGCCGCAGACTCTCCAACTCCTCGCGCACCTCCCCTTGCAGCCGCTCCAGCTCTTGCCGGGTCCGGTGCAACGACCGAATCAGCTCTGCGTTCTCGGCGGCCTCTGCGGTGAGCTTTTTCCGGGCCGCTTCGACGATCTCTGCCCCCAACTCCAACCGCGCCGCCAGCTCCAGCCCGCTCGACACCCCGGGCACGCCCAGCAGCAGCCGGTAGGTGGGCCGCAGCTTCTCTTCGTCGAACTCCACCGCCGCGTTCATCGCCCCGGGGGTGGAGGCGGCGTAGGCCTTTAGCCGTTCGTGATGAGTCGTGGCCACGGTCAGCGCGCCCCGCTGGCGGAAGTGTTCCAGCAGGGCGATCCCCAGCGCCGCCCCTTCTTCGGGACTGGTGGCCGCCCCCAGCTCGTCGATCAGCACCAGCGCCCGCTCATCGGCTTCGGCCGCCATCGCCCGCAGGTTCAGGATGTGCGCCGAGAAGGTGGAGAGGTTCTCCACCAGCGATTGCTCGTCGCCGATGTCGGCCAATACGTGCTCGAAGACCGGCAGCTCGGCCTCCTCGGCCGGCACCGGGATGCCCGCATGCGCCGCCAGCGCCGCCAGCCCCAGCGTCTTCAGCGCCGCGGTCTTCCCGCCCGCGTTCGGCCCGCTGATCACCAGCACGGAATGCTCGGGCGTCAGCCGCAGCGAGATGGGCACCACCTCGCCGTCTTGCGCCGCCTTGCGCGCTGCCTCGAGAAGTGGGTGACGGGCAGCCGTGAGCGTGAGCCCGTGGTCGCGGCTCAGCCGGGGCCGCGTGCAGCGGAAGTCGCGCGCGTAGCGCGCCCGGGCGAACAGGCTGTCCAACTCACCCAGCCCTTCCGCGGCTTTATCCAGCGCCGGCCGGCGCCGCGCCAATCGTTCCGTGAGGTCGCGCAGGATGCGGCGAATTTCGGCCGCTTCTTCTTCCCGCAGGCGCACCATCTCGTTGTTCAAGTTGATGGTTTCGAGCGGCTCCAGGAAAACCGTTTGCCCGGTGCCGCTGGCGGCGTGAATGACCCCCTCGGGGCGGACGCGCGCGTCCGAGCGGATGGGCACCACCAGCCGGCCGCCGCGCACGGTGATGTAGTCCTCCTGCAGGGCGCCGCGCGCGGCAGCCTGCTCGCGGATGCGCTTCAGCGCCCGGTGGAGCTGCTGCTCCTTGCGCTGGATTTCTGCCCGCAACTCGGCAAGCTGCGCCGATGCGTGGTCGTCCAGCTCCCCCCCGGGCAGGATCCGCCGCCGGATGTCCCGCTCCAGCGCAGTGAAATCGGTCAGCTCCGCGGCGATCTCCCGCAGCCGCGGCAACATCTGCCGGTAGCGCGCCGCGCCCAGTTGCTTCCGGGTGAGGGTCGAAGCCGAAAGCAGCCCGGCCAGATCCAGCAGCTCTTGGGGCGAGAGGACGACGTTGGCGACCCCCAGCTTCTCCAGCAGCGGCTGCGGGTCCACCACCCCGCCCAGGCCCAGCTCTTCGCCTTGCTCGAGCCAGGCGCCGGCTTCGGCCACCCGCGCCAGCTCGCGCTCGATCCAGGCCCGGTCCGTCGAAGGCTGCAAGCGCTCCAACGCCCGCGCCCCCGGCGGGCAGGTGAGCCGCGCCCGCAGCAGTTCCTTCAGTTGCGGGAATTCCAGCCGTTCAAGCGTAGCGGGATTCATGCAGTCTTCGCGGAAAAGCCATCCTAGGCTTGCCCCGCGCCCGCTGTCAATCGGCTGAAAGACTGATGGAACCGCAGAGGAACACAGATAAAGCAATCGTCTGCTTGTCAGCGCGCGGTTGCCGCCGTATTGTTAGGCGGGAGTGGTTGCTCTATTGAAGAGATTAGTCCCAGCGGTACTCGGCGTCCTGCTGGCGTGCGGGGCGGCGGCGCAGTCCGAGCCGCCCGAGTGCTACGGCCACCACCCCTACGCGGAAGCCGACCCGGCGGAGCTGGGGTCGGCGGGCAACTACCGCGACACCGGCCGCACCGTGCGCTTGCTTGCGCCCGCTGCCGAAGCCTTTCAAGAAATGCAAAAAGCCGCGGCCACCCAGGGCGTGCGACTCGTTCCCATTTCCGGCTTTCGCCGTCGCGCCTACCAGGCCGGGCTCTTCCGCCGGGCCGTCGAGCGCTACGGAAGCGAAGAGGCGGCCGCGCGCTGGGTGGCCCCGCCGGGCTGTTCCGAGCACCACACCGGGCGCGCCCTCGACCTGGGCGACGAGACCCGGCCCGACTGCGACGTGCAGTTGTGTTTCCAGAAAACTCCGGCCTATCGCTGGTTGCAAAAGAACGCTGAGCGCTTCGGCTTCGAGCTTTCCTTCCCGGCCGGGAGCGAGCCGCCCGCCTTTGAGCCCTGGCACTGGCGCTATGTGGGCGACCCCGAGGGCCGCCGACTTTTCCCCCGTGGGCGCCGGTAGGTAAAAATTCCCCTCGAGAGAGTAATTTTTACCCTTTCGCGGGAGGCGGGCGCCGGCGCAGCGATTGCCTTTTGGGGCCCAAGGTGTAGAATTAGCGGCGATTGGCGCCGCCGCCCGGTGCCGGGCCCGCAATGGCGGACGAATTGCTGAACTGTAAGGAAAGCGCCCCTGCTTGCCAGGGTGTCCGAAGCAGGCGGGGTGGGAGGACAGCATGGCTAGAAAGAAAGCCAAGAGGAAGGTAAAGAGGACCAAGAAGCTGCGTGGCCGCAAGCTGAAGCGCGCAGCCACCCCTCGCCGCTCGTTCCTGATGCGGGGCACCGGCTGGGGCGTGGGGCGGTAAGCGGAGCTTCTGAACGTCCAGACGTTCACGAACAAAGGGCTGCCGTGGCTCCAACGGTAGCCCCTTTTTATTTTCTACTCCCGCCTAGCTCGCCTCGCAGCCGAGCGGCGGCTTGCTCTGCGGTCTGCGCCCGCAGGAAAGGTTGGGTGCGCACTTCGGCGGTCGGAAGCACCGCCAGCACCGGCCCCCAGAAGTCCCCCAGCACCACCGCCGGCTTGGCCGGCAGGAACCCTTTGTTCATCCACTCCCAGACCACCGCCAGCTCCACCAGCGTGCCGGTGCCCCCGGGCAACACCGCGTAGCCCGCCCCCAGCTCCACCAGCTTCACGAGCCGCTCCTGCCAGGTCTTGACCCGAATCTCTTCAGTGACCCACCGGTTGGCCGGCGAGGCGAACACTTCCGCCGTGACCCCGATGACCTCGCCGCCCGCTTCCCGGGCGCCGCGGGAGACGCCTTCCATCGTCCCCCCGTAGCCGCCCGTGGCCACGGTGAACCCGGCCCGGGCCAGTTCGGCTCCCAACCGCTGCGCCGTCTGGTAGGCGGAGCTGCCCGGCTCGACGCCCCCGCTGCCAAAAACGGTTACGATCGGTTTTTCGCCTCTGGCCATGCCCACAACCTCTGCTATAGTCTAGTCCCCTTTCCAAGGAAAGCTTCTCCGAGGAGGCAAGATGAGAACCGTGCTCCGGCTGTTGAGTCTGTTGCTGGTCGTGGTCGCGGCGGCGCTGGCCCAGGGCGACCTTGTATCGCCCGGCGACAACCTGGTGGTGGAAGGCATCCCGCCCATCCCGGTTTCGTTGGCGCGCGAGGTGGACCGCTACACCGAGTTCCGGTCGGCCTCGTTGCAAAGCTGGCACCCCACCCGGCGCGAGATGCTGATCAGCACCCGCTTCGGCGACACCACCCAGATTCACCGCGTCCGCCGGCCCGGCGGCGCCCGCGAGCAACTGACTTTCTTCTCCGAGAGAGTGCTGGGCGCTTCCTACCAGCCCCGCCAGGGCGACTACTTCATCTTTTCCAGGGACATCGGCGGCAACGAGTTCTACCAGGGCTACCGCTACGACCTGGCCACCGGCGCGGTGACGCTGCTGACCGACGGCCGCTCGCGCAACACCGGCGGCGAATGGTCCACCGCCGGCGACCGCATTGTCTACGGCTCCACCCGCCGCACGGGGCGGGACGTGGACCTCTGGGTGATGAATCCCGCCGACCCGTCCACCGACCGCTTGTTGGTCGAGCGGCAGGGCGGCGGCTGGTTCCCCTTGGACTGGTCGCCCGATGACAGCCAGATTCTAGTCATCGAGTACGTCTCCATCAACGAAACCTATCTCTGGACGGTCGACGCCGCCAGCGGCGAGATGGCCTTGATCACCCCCAAGGGCGGCCCGGAGAAAGTCGCCTACCTGGGCGGCCAGTTCAGCCGCGACGCCCGCGGCCTCTACATCATCACCGACAAGGGCTCCGAATTCCGCCGCCTGGCCTACCTCGACCTTGCCACCAGGAAGCAGACCTACTTGACCAGCCACATCGACTGGGACGTGAGCGACTTCGAGCTGTCCCCCGACGGCCGGCTGCTCGCCTTTACTACCAATGAAGACGGTATCGCCGTCCTACATGTTATCGATGCCGCTACCGGGGAAGAGAAGCCCGTGCCCGACTTGCCCGTCGGGGTCATCTCCGGCCTGGAGTGGCAC
>JALLOH010000159.1 GCA_027717655.1 Acidobacteriia bacterium AH_259_A11_L15 | reverse complement strand
TGTTCATGGAGCGCATCATCCAGTTGGGCGGGCGTGCCACTTTTCCATCTGCTCGGCGATGGCGTACTGGTGCTGGTCCCCGGTGCCGCTGTCGCCAATGACGGCAAAGCGAACCAACTCCGCCCCGAAGCTTCGGGGCGGGGCCCGGGGCGGTTGCTCGGCCGGCAGCGGGGAGAGAAACCCAGCCAGCGCAAGCAGCCAGAGCAGACGGACCAGGTTCGCCCGCATCCAATGTATTCTCATTTCCTGTGCCTCCGGGCAGCCGGTTTTTGCCTGCCCGGTCCGGACCTATACGATACTATCGTAGAGGATGAGGGGCGTGCTCACCGTTCTGCGATTGCTCCCGCTGGCGGGGCTCGTCTGGACCGGCGCCGCTCTGCTGGCCCTACAGTCGCCGGGCTCGCTGGCCCCCCCCCCAGGAAATCCACCTGCGCCACGTTCGCCAGTTGACCTTTGAGGGGGAGAACGCCGAGGCCTATTTCTCCTCCGACGACCGCCGATTGATCTTCCAGGCTTCCCGCCCGGGGGTTCCCTGCGACCAGATTTTCGTGATGGATGTCGACGGCAGCGACGAGCGGATGGTCAGCACCGGCGAGGGCAAGACCACCTGCGCCTTTTTCTTCCCCGGCGGCCAGCGCATCCTCTATTCCTCGACGCACCTGGCGGACCCCAACTGCCCGCCCCGGCCCGACTACTCCCGCGGCTACGTCTGGCCGGTGTACGAGGGCTACGACATCTTCCTGGCCCGCGCGGACGGCTCCGGCCTTCGCCGGCTCACCGCGGCGCCCGGCTACGACGCCGAGGCCACCATCTCGTCCGACGGCGCCAAGATCGTCTTCACTTCAATGCGCGACGGCGACCTGGACCTCTACGTGATGGAGGCAAGCGGCTCGAACGTCCGCCGCTTGACCCACGAGGTGGGCTACGACGGCGGGGCGTTCTTTTCGCCCGACGGCACGAAGATCGTCTACCGGGCCTACCACCCCACCGATTCCGGAGAGATCGCCGACTACCAGTCGCTGCTCCGCGACGGCTTGATCCGTCCCGGCAACCTGGAAATCTGGGTGATGGACGCCGACGGGTCGAACAAGCGCCAGTTCACTTCGAACGGCGCCGCTAACTTCGCCCCGTACTGGCACCCCGACGGGAAGCGCATCATTTTTGCTTCGAACCTGCGCGACCCCCGGGGGCGCAACTTCGATTTGTACTTGATCAACGAGGATGGCACCGGGCTGGAGCGGGTGACCTACAGCCCGGTCTTTGACGGCTTCCCCATGTTCAGCCATGACGGGCGGAAGCTGGTCTGGGCGTCGAACCGCCAGCCTGAGGCTGGTGCGCCTGGGGCGCACAATGCCCGCCGGCGCGGGGACACCAACATTTTCATCGCCGAGTGGGTGGAGTAGAAGCTGCGGTTGACACCGGGCGCGGGTCAGAGTAGCCTCCTCTCGACGCGTGGGTGTTGACGCTCTGTTGGTTGCCGGCAAACCTTCCTTCGCCTTCCGCTTCGCTCGGCGCGGCAGTGGGTACCGCAGGAAGAAACCCAGAGAGAGCCAAGGCAGCGAAGGAGATACTAAGCACGAGCGTGCCGGTGTCGCGGCACAGCTCCAGCCCCGAGTGCGACCGCCTGTGCGTTGACTTGCCTGCGGGCGGCCTGTAGGATGGCGAGGGTTGCGGGCGCTCCTATCCATGATTAGTCAAACAG
>JALLOH010000158.1 GCA_027717655.1 Acidobacteriia bacterium AH_259_A11_L15 | reverse complement strand
GCCCGGAACAATCCACCAGAGGCCAAAGGTGAAGATTCCGATGGCGGCCCCCAGCAAAAATACCACCAGGGCAATCGTGCCCACGACGTAGGTCGACGGGCCGGTGTAGCCGTAGCCGCAAGCGACCACCGGCTGCTCGCCCGCCGCCTCCTGCAGCTTCTCTTTGATTTTTTCCTCGGTGATCTTCATCGCCAAGAAAAGATACCACACCCCGACTCATACCTGTGGGCGTCCGACCCCGGCCGGGGAACTAGGCTGGACGCGCGGCAAGGGGCGCGCTATAGTGGCCCTCGATTTTTGCCGGGCCACCCCAATTTGAGGCGAGGGTGGCGCACGGGCCGGTGATCGCAAGGAGGCGCCACGATGCAACTGGTGAGCGGCAAGCAGGCCGTCCAGCGGGTCCAAAACCTGGTCAGCGAAAAGCACCAAGTGCACGCCTATGCCGTGGAGCTCTCGGCCCGGCAAATTTACGGCCTGAGCCCCGTCGGCCAGGTAGACTTCGGCGGCAGCGAATACGTGGCGGCCGAGCGCCAGCCCGTCCCCACCCACCAGAAGCACTCCCAGGACAAGTACCAGTGGTGGACGCTGATGCACGGCGCCTACCTGGTGGAGTTCAACGAAACCCTGGAGCTGGCCGAGGATGAAATCGCCCTGCTGGAACCCCACGAGCGCCTGCTGCGCGCCGGCGCCGAGCACCCCTCTCTCTACCTGCGCGGCAAGCAGAATCCGCTCACCATCTTGCTGAGCGTCTCGGGGGCCAAGATGGAAGTCAAGCAGAACGCCCGCCTTTCCACCCTCCGTGTCTTCCGCCTGGCCGGCGCCCCCAAGGCCGCCAAGCCCCCGGCTAAGAAAAAGAAGCGCTAACGCTTGCTCCCTGCCTCTCTGCCTCCTTGCCTCCTTGCTTCCTTTGTTTTCTGTGCTTCCTCTGCCTCCCTTCTTTTCCCTTCTCCGCACCCGTGGTAGCATTCCTACGGGCCGGGGCGTGGCGCAGCCTGGTAGCGCGCCTGCTTTGGGAGCAGGAGGCCGTGGGTTCGAATCCCACCGCCCCGACCAGAAAGAAAAAAGGCGAAAAGAGAAAAGGGAAAACAGAAAAGGAGTTGGCGTCCCGCCGAGAGAGGTCGCCGCTTTTCCATTTTCTGTTTTCTATTTTCGCCGTTCCGACGCCCCCAAGTAAGACGGGTAGGAACTCCATGACGGCACGACAAACGACCCCGCGCACCTCCCCCGAGACCTGCGAGCACGGGCTGCGGGTCTGGCAGCACCAGGAGGAGCCGGTCTGCGCGCTGGAATACCTGAACCGCTTTGTGGCTCCCCGGCGCGTGGAGCGGGTGGAGCGCCGGGGTGCGCATCTCTACCTGGTCTTCGACTCCGGCCAGAAGCTGGAATGCTGCTGTGAAGGCTGCGGGGAGAGCCACGGCGACGACCCCGGCTTCACCGGGGACATCCAGGACGTGGCGCTGGGGCGGCGCGCCCTGCGCTTCCGGCTGGAGGAGGAAGGCGGCCACCTGGTGGTGTGGTTCGCCCGCGGCGACCACCTCCACCTGCACCGCAATGCCCTGCTCCGTTTCCGTCCGCCCCGGCGCGGGCGGCGCACCCCTAGTCCCCGCCCAGCGCACACTCCTCCCCCGCAGGAGTAAACTTTTTGCTGGAAGCGGCCGGCGAGCCTATTCCTGCTGGGTGACGAACTGCTCGATAGCCTGGCGC
>JALLOH010000157.1 GCA_027717655.1 Acidobacteriia bacterium AH_259_A11_L15 | reverse complement strand
GGGTCGCGGGATTCCACCACCAAGCCCAGGCTGATCAGGACGGTCTCGGCGTCCTCCAATTGGTCGGTGTAGCGCTTCAGCCGGAGCAGCGCCTTGGTGCGGGCCAGGAGCTCGGCCTTGCTGAAGGGCTTGTTGAGGAAGTCGTCGGCCCCGCACTCGATGGCCCGCACCTTGTCCGGCTCGCCGTGCAAGGCGGTGATAATCACCACGGGAATTAATCGCGTGCGGGGCTCCTGCTTCAACTGTTTCAACACCGCCAGGCCGTTGAGGTCCGGCATCACCAGGTCAAGCAGGATGAGGTCGGGCAAGTGGGCGGCCACCCGCTCCAGGGCCTCCCGGCCGTTCGAGGCGCTGAGCAACTGGCAGCCCAGCGGCTCCAGCAGGCTGCGGAGCAGGCGAACATTTTCCGGCAGGTCATCCACAATCAAAATCCGCGGGGCAGCCCGCGCGACCTGTTCGGCCTCCGCGACCGGACGCGGAGCGGCCTGAGCCATTTCCAGCAGGACCCGGGAGAGCCCCAGCACTGGAGTTTCGGGCTTCATCGGGTCTCTTCCTCCCGGGTGAGCAGTCGCAGTTGGCGCACCAGTTCGTTTCGATTCAACGGCTTGCTCAGGAAGGCCGTACAGCCGGCCTGGAGGGCCCGCTGCCGGAATCTCTGGTACGGGCTGGCCGACACCGCGATGATGGGCACCTTCTGGAAAGAGGGCCGCTGACGCAGGAGCGAGGCGGCCAGCAAGCCGTCCACGGGCCCCGGCATGCGGAGGTCGAGCAGGATGAGAGCCGGAGTCTGGCGGTCGCAGATCTTCAACGCCTCTTCTCCGTTGGTGGCTTCCACCACGTTCCAGCCCTGCTGCTTCAGCAGGCGCGTCATCAGCCGGCGGGCGGCGGCGGCGTCGTCGGCCACCAGGGCCAGGCGCGCGGGGGTCATCCTTCGTCCGCTTGCCGGGGGGATACCTGGCCAGGTACTGAGGCATTCGGCAAGGTGAAGAAAAACCGGGTACCCTGCCCCAGGCGACTTTCCAGCCAGATGCGGCCTCCGTGGAGCTCGACCAGGCGCAAGGTGATGGCCAAGCCGAGGCCGGTGCCCTGCCTGCCGCCTTCGGCCTGCTGACGGGCCTGATAGAACTTGTCGAAAACGCGCTTTTGGTCTTCGGGGGCGATGCCGATGCCGGTGTCCTCCACGGAGAAAAGGACGTGGTCCCGGCGGGCGCCGGCGCGCAGGGTGAGGCCGCCGCGCTCGGTGTAGCGGAGGGCGTTGGCGGTCAGGTTGGTCAAGATCTCTTCCAGGCGGCGAGCATCGGCATAGACTTGCAGATCGGTCGGCTCCACTTCGACCTTCGACTGGAGATTTTTTTCGCGCAGGTGCACGGCAAAAGCATCCAAAACCGAAAGCAAATAGTCCCGCACCGGGATCGCCGTGCGCTCCAGTTCGACCTGGCCGGCCTCGATGCGGGAGAGGTCCAGCAGGTCGTTCACCAGGACCAGCAGGTGCTCGGCCTTGCGGTGGACGATCGTGAGGTCTTCGCGCTGTTCCGGGGTGAGTCCGGAGGCGTTTTCCAGCAAGAGCTCGGAGAAGCCCAGAATGGAATTCAGGGGGCTGCGGAGCTCGTGGCTCATATCGGCCAGGAATTCGGACTTCATGCGGTCGGCGTGCTCAAGGGCTTCGTTGGCTACCTTCAGCTTCAGGGCCTGGGCTCGCTCTTCCTC
>JALLOH010000156.1 GCA_027717655.1 Acidobacteriia bacterium AH_259_A11_L15 | reverse complement strand
GCCCAAGCTGTCCGGGCTGGAAGTATGCCAGCGCGTGCGAGCCGACACCCACCTGGGCCAGGTGGCGATACTCGTGCTGAGCGCAACTAGCGACCCGGAGACCCTTCGCACCGTGCAAGAATTGGGGAATATCGAATTTGTCCCCAAGCCCTTTGACACGCAGAAGCTGCTCGAGAAAGTGCGGACGCTGGTGGCGCCCTAGCCGCCTTGCCCTCGCCGCTGCGGGTGACCGACTCGAATGAGCGCCTAAGCCCCGCCCGACTCGGGGTGGCAGAAGCGGCAGCGGTGGGGACGGCGGATGATGGAGGTGTCGCGGGGAAAGAGCGAGGCCAGGCTCCAGTCCAGCGCCACCTGGAACTGCTTTTTCAGCCCGACTAGCTTCAGCAGGTGAACGGTGTTCCAGAGCAGCCAGGCCCCATAGCCTGACAGCTTGAGCCCCATCAAGTTGACCACGGCGTCGTTCATCCCCAGCGAGACCAGCATGCCCTTCGGCTTGTAATCGAAGCTCCGGTAGGGCAGCCGGGCGACACCCCGGGTCACGTTTTCCGCCGCCAGCCGCGCCTGCTCCATAGCTACCGGGGCCACCTGTACGGTCTGCTCGGCCGCGGCCCCGCGCACCACCGCGTTGTCGCCGATAGCGAAGACTCGCGGGTAGTCCGGCAGGTGGAGCTCCGGAGTGACGAAGACCCGACCCACGTTGTTTCTCTCCACGGGTAGCGACTCCAGCAAAAGATTAGCGCGCACCCCGGCCGTCCAGATAACCAAGCCGGTCGCAATCTTCTCTCCGCTCTTCAGCTCTACTTCCCCCGGCCGCACCGTCGTGACCATGGCCCCGGTGCGGAACTCGATGCCCTTCTGCTCCAGTTTGCGTCGGGCGCGGGCGGCGAGCTTTGGGTCCACACCGACCAGAATCTCCGGCCCGGCCTCGAGCAGCAGCAATTTGACATCCTCCACCGGGATGCCACCGTAGCGAGGAGCGACGTGGCGGAAGAGGAGGTCGCGTAGTTCGGCCACTACCTCGACGCCGGTGTAGCCCCCGCCCACCACAGTCAGGGTGAGCAGGGTGCGCTTGCGCTCGGGGTCGGACTCGTGGTCGGCGTGCTCGAGAAGGTCCAAGAGGTGATCGCGCAGGAGGACCCCATCCTCCAGGCTGTAGAGCGGGAAGCAGTGCTCCCGGCCTTCGATGCCGAAAAAGTTCGGCACGCTACCCAGGGCGATAATCAGGTAGTCGTAGGGGAGGTCGCCCACGGTAGTGCTGACCCGACGCTGCGTGAGATCAAGGCCGGTCACCTGCGCCCGCAGGAACCGAAACCGGCGGTCGCGGCGGATATCGCGGATGCTCTGCACGATGTGGCGGGGCTCGATGTAGGAGGAAGGAATCTGCGGCAGCAAGGGGGTGAAGAGGAAAAAGTTTTTTGCGTCCACCAGCAACAGCTCGACCGAGGTGTCGTCGCGGAAGCGACGCTCAAGCTCGGTGATGGCCTCCAGGCCGCCGAAGCCCGCGCCCAAGACCAGGATGCACGTAAGGGGAGTCAAGACCGCGCCACTCTCTTGGCCCGGCGCTGGCGGACCACTTCGTACAGCACCACGCCGGCGGCCACCGAGACATTCAGCGAAGCGACGGCCCCGGCGGTGGGGATGGAAACCACGAAGTCGCACTTGTCCCGCACCTTCTGGTGCAAGCCCTTGCCTTCCCCGCCCAGCACCAGGCCGACCGGACCGCTGTAATCCGCCTCGGT
>JALLOH010000155.1 GCA_027717655.1 Acidobacteriia bacterium AH_259_A11_L15 | reverse complement strand
CAAGGACGAGCGGCTAATCCTGATCCGCGACCCCGGTAAGGTGGTCTACCGGGCCGTGCTGCAATCGCCCAAGTTGTCCGACAACGAGATCGAGGCCTTCGCCAGTATGAAGAACATTTCCGAGGACGCTTTGCGCATCATCGCCAGCACGCGCCGGTTCATGAAAAGCTACGTGGTGGTGCGCAACCTGGTGACCAACCCGCGCACGCCCATCGACATCTCCCTGGGCCTGCTGAATCGGCTCACCGAAAAAGATCTGAGGTTCCTGGCGAAGAACCGCAACGTCCCGGAAACCGTCTGCAGCGCGGCCAGCAGGCTGCAACAGCAGCGCAGCTCTACCCGCAGCGGGAGCCACTAGCCGCTCAGCGTTCTCTCCGGAGCGTTTCCCTCACCGCCTGGCCGTACTGCCTCGCCCGCTGGAGGATGAGGCGCGGGTCCAGCGTCAGCACCGCCCCCTCCCACATCACTAGGCGGCCGTGGATGAAGCTGGTTTCGACGTCGCTGGCCTTCAAGGAATAGACGATCTGCGAATAGACGTCATAGGCCGGCACCGCGTGCGGGGCCTGCTGACGGACGAGTATCAGGTCAGCGCGCTTGCCTGCCTCCAGCGAGCCGATCTGCTGGTCCAACCCCAGGGCCCGTGCGCCCTCGATGGTGGCCAGGGCCAGCGCCTCGGCGGCGGCCAGCGCCCGCGGGTCACCGGAAGAGACTTTTTGCAGCTTGGCGGCCAGGTCCATCTCCTCGAAGAGATTCAGGTCGTTGTTGCTGCCAGCGACGCCGTCGGTCCCCAAGGCCACTGGCACACCGGCGGCCCGCAGGGCTTCCACGGGGGCGACCCCGCTGGCCAGCTTCATGTTGCTGGAGGGGTTGTGGACGCAGGCCACCCCCTGGCGGGCGAGCAGCGCCCGGTCCTCCGCGTCCACCCAGACGCAGTGCGCGGCCAGCACCCGCGGCTCGAACACCCCCAGGCCGGCCAGATACTCGACCGGGGTCTGCCCGTGGCGCTGCTGGCTTTCCTCAACCTCGGATTGGGTCTCGGCCAGATGAATCAGTAGCGGCGTTCCCGTGCGCTCGGCCAGCTCGGCCGCCGCTTGCAGGGTTTCGGCCGAGCAGGTGTAGGCCGAGTGGGGCGCCGCGGCCGGTGTAACCAGGGGATGGTTGCGCCAGCGCTGGATGAATCCTTCGGTGTAACGCAGGGCCTCCGCCGGCGTGGCGAAGTCGGGGGCGGGAAAGTCGAGAATGGTTTCTCCGGCCACCACGCGCATTCCGGCTTCGCTGGCCGCGCGGGCGACCTCCTCTTCGAAGTAGTACATATCGGCGAAGGTGGTAATGCCGCCGCGAATCATTTCCAGAGCGGCCAGCTTCGTCCCCCAGTAGACGAATTCGGCCGTGGTGTGCTCGGCTTCCAGCGGGAAGATGTAGTCCTGCAGCCACTCCTGCAAGGCCACGTCGTCGGCCACGCCCCGGTAGAGGTTCATGGCCGCGTGGGTGTGGGCGTTGATCAGCCCCGGCAGGATAAGCCGACCGTCGGCCCGGAGCCGATGGCGGGCCCGGAAGCGCCGCTCCAGCTCGTCGGCCGGCCCCACGGCCACGATGTCGGCGCCGCGGACGGCCACGGCGCCGTTTTCGATCACGCGCCGCTGGGCGTCCATCGTGACGACGGTGCCGCCGGTGATCAGCCAGTCCACCGCCTCCCGATCGTCGCCCAGCCGGCAAGCCGCCCCGGCCAGCAGCCCAACCACTACAAGAATTGTCCAGCGCTGCTGCAACG
>JALLOH010000154.1 GCA_027717655.1 Acidobacteriia bacterium AH_259_A11_L15 | reverse complement strand
GGGCACACGTTCAACGCCGTCCAAGTTCCAAAGCCAGCCGCCGCGACCATCGGGCCGACGGATGCGAAACTCTTTGCCGGGGAACCTCACAGTCTCGTAGAGCACTTGTCCTACAGCGCTCCGGTAGGTGTAAGTCGCTTCAGACTCATGCATGATGACTTCCTTATTTCTTCGCCGCGCTCAATTCGCCGTCGGGCGATTCTTCCGCGAACCGGGCCACCGCTTGGTAGTTCTGCGGGGTGGGGTCTTGCCGGAGCGCCTGCGCCAGTTGCGACAATTCCTCGGCCAGCGCCTCGGACCCGGGCAGCGGAACCGCCCACAACAGCCCCGTGGCAACCGCCACCAGGAGAGCCACTACACCGCCCACGCGAACGGCGGGGCGGGCAGGGGGCCTCGAAGCTGCCGGGTCAGCTGCTCGGCGGGGTGTAGGGGTAGTCGCCCAGGGCACTGGGGTCATTTTCGGCCAGCACGCGGACTAGCTCATTGTAGAGGTAGTCGATATTGTGGTCGGCGATCTTTTTGTAGCGCTTGTCGTAGAGCTTCTTCGACTCGTCGATGTCGTCCTTCAGGCGCCGGTAGAGGTCCTTGTTCTCCCGGCCCTCCTCGACTTCCTTCTTGTGGTACATCGTGAGTTCCTGCACCGTGATCTTGGCGAAGCGCTTGGCTTTCTTGTGGAGCGCCTTGAGGTCGTCGGGCAGAGAACCGATGTCCACCTCCGGCGGCGCCGGAGCCTCGACAGGCGGCGCCGGAGCGGCCTCGGCCGGGGCTTCCGCCGGGGCGGCGGCCTCCGCGGGCGCCGCAGCCGGCGGGGCGGCAGTCTCTGCGGGCGGCGCAGCCACCGGGGCGGCTTCTTCCACCGGAGCTGCCGCCTCGGCGGGCACCGCCGCCGGCACGGCCAGGGCGGGCAGGCCTGACCACTGCGCTGACACTCCCACGAACCGCAGCACACTCTCGATGGAAGCCGCCAGCGCCGCTCCCGCCGCCTGCATGTGCATCAGCGGCGGCAGCAAGGCCACAAACCGGTCGGGGGTGCTCTGGCTGCCCGCGCCCTCCAGCGCGCTCTTCACCTGGTCGAAAGAGGTCTGGACTTCCCCCAATTGACGCTGGATGCTTCCCAGGGCTTCGGAAAGTGCGCGCTGCACGGCTTGCTGGATGCCAGCCGGGTTGTCGCCCATCAATGTCTCCTCGCCTGCCCGCGGACCTTCTCGGGCTCAATCCCAGATTTCTGCCGATTATCGGGAACGCCCGCGCCAGTGTCAAGCGCCGCCTAACCCTGCCGTCCGCCAGCCGGTACGGTGGGTGGGCCCCCGGGCCGACGTAACTTGCGGTTCGCCTCTCAAAGTGCTACCTTATCAATGCAGCATCAATGCAACCTGCTTCTATGGGGGCGAAACGGTCTCGACGGAAGCACGAGCATCCAGGAGGCATGCCGGGCCCCACGTGCCCGGAATCGCGTGGACCAAAAGATAACTGCCAACCCACAGTTGGCTTACGCTGCTTAATTAAGCAGCGCGTCCCGCGTCGGCAGCCCGCGGCCGGGGCGAGGGCGTCAACCTAGCGGGCTAGTTCCTCCGGCCGCCGCCTGAGGCCGGTGGAGCGAATCCAATCAGGCTAGCCCGACGGGCTCTTGCCCGTCCCTGACCCGCTCGGGCGAATCAACCAGAACGGGATAAGCATGTAGGCTCCTGGCTGCGAGGCTTTTCGGACGCGGGTTCGACTCCCGCCGCCTCCACTACTCTATCTTTCTGATTCCACGCTCAGTTAACAAGCCCCGTTGCGC
>JALLOH010000153.1 GCA_027717655.1 Acidobacteriia bacterium AH_259_A11_L15 | reverse complement strand
CATCCGCGTGCTGGAAAACGTGCTGTTCGTGATGAAGGACGGGGAGGTCTACAAGAACGAGTTCTAGCCCGTCACTTTACGGAGCGCGGGCGGCTTGGTGCCCGGCGGGAGCGAGGGGAAGGGCTGCGCGGGGTCGCCCGGCCGGGGAATCTTGGCGACGAGCGCCCGGTTCTTCTCGATGTGCTCCTCGGCACAGCGGTAGCAGAAGCCGCGGTTCAATTCGTCGTCACGCAGGGAGCAGAGCTCGTAGCAGCCGCAAATGCAGTCGCAGTAGCCGGTTCCCGTCGAAGTCTTGATCGGCACCAACGCCATCGCCTCGGCTCCTTTCGTTGCTGGCTTTAGCTTACCATAGGCTGCCAACTTGCGAAGGTTCCCCCGCGGCAGGGGCCGCGGGGCTGGACGGGGGAGGAAAAGGAGGTGGCGATTCGCTTCGTGCTCTACGGCCTGCTGGGCTGGTGCGCGGAAGTGGTCTGGTCGGCGGTCACCGAAAAGATTCTTCGCCAGCAGCGGGATTGGCGCCTGCTGGGCCACACCTCCCTGTGGATGTTCCCTCTCTACGGCCTGCTGGCCCCGCTCTACGAGCCGCTGCACGATTTTCTCCGCCCCTGGCACTGGTTCATGCGCGGGGTCATCTATCTATTGGGCATCTGGCTGGTCGAATACATCACCGGCTGGCTGCTGCGGAAGCTGACCGGCAAGTGCCCCTGGGATTATTCGGAGCTCCGCGGCAACCTGCACGGGCTCATCGCCTGGGAGTACGCGCCGGTCTGGTTCGCCGCCGGGCTGCTGCTCGAGCCCGTCCACGGTTTCTTTGTCCGCCTCACCCCGGCCATTCGCTCGGCCCTCGGACTGGGCGGGTGACGAGCGCGGCCATGGGCAGCTATCCCTCCTTGGCGGGTCAACCCTTTAGGGTTGACATAGTCGGTCCCCTCAACCACTGCCCCTTCGTCGGGGCCGGGCTTCAGCCCGGCTGGAAAGCAGGGGCAAACAATTTTTCGGGCTTTAGCCCCTGAGGGCCTCAGGGGCTCAAGCCCCAATTCGTTTGTTGGCCCTCTGCGGCGGGGCTCAAGCCCCGCCCTTCCGCGGCTGATGGCCACGCCGTGGCCAGGGGCGGCCACGGCCCCCCCCCCCCCCCCCCGGGGGGGTATATCGGGGTACCCCGGGCGGGCGACACGCCGTGTCGGGTGCCCTACACGGCGTGTAAGAAGGAACCTGGAAGCCCTCCCCATCGTATAATCGGGTGACGGTTGGACCCGGGAGGCACCCATGTTCTGCATGCACTGCGGCGTGCAGATTCCGGCGGAAGCTCAATTCTGCTCCTCCTGCGGCAAGGCGCAGGGCCCGGTCGGGGCTCCCGTCGCCGCGGGGCCGCCGCGTTCTCGCCTGCAAACCCATTTGCAATTGTTGGCCATTCTGTGGATTGCCTATGCGGTGTTGAAGTTCCTCTCCGCCGCCGGGATGTTCTTCGCCGGGGGCATCATTATGCGCCACGTTCATATGCCGCCCGAGGCTGGGTTTGTGCCGGGGCTGCTTTCCATGTTTGGCTGGGGGTTCCTGATCTCGGCCGTCATCGGGATCGCGGCCGGCTGGGGGCTGCTGCAGAAACAACCCTGGGCGCGGCTGCTGGCCATCGTGCTGTCTTTCATAGCCCTCTTCAACGTCCCCTTTGGCACCGCCCTCGGGGTTTACACCCTCTGGGTGCTGCTGCCCCAAGAATCCGCCCGCGAGTACGAGCAGGCCGCCCGCGCCTGACGAGCCCCCCTTCGATATGTAGGGGCGGGCTTTACGCCC
>JALLOH010000152.1 GCA_027717655.1 Acidobacteriia bacterium AH_259_A11_L15 | reverse complement strand
GGCTGAACCCGGACGTGCCGCAGGAGCTCGAGCGCATCATCAACAAGGCGCTGGAGAAGGACCGCAGCCTGCGCTACCAGTCGGCCGCCGAGCTGCGCGCCGACCTGAAGCGTTTGAAGCAGGACACGGACTCAGGCCGGGTCGCCCCGCGTGTCATTGAGGCACCGACGCCAGCAGCGCGAAAATCAGTGGCGGTTCTATACTTCGAAAACCTCAGTGGGGCCAAGGAAGACGAGTATTTCCGAGACGGCATGACAGAAGATGTAATTACGGAGCTGTCCAAGATCAAAGAGTTGCCGTTGTTCCCGCGCGCAGCGGTCCGGACTTACCGAGATCAATCTGTAACAGGCCCGCAGGTCGGTCAGCAACTGAATGCGGCTTACGTCCTGACAGGTAGCTTGCGCCGCGCCGGCAATCGACTGCGTATCACCGCGCAGCTAGTTGAGACGGTCACAGGCCACTCCGTCTGGGCGGAACGGTATGACCGGGAACTGAAAGATGTCTTCGATGTACAGGATGAGATAGCCCGCAGCATTACCCAAGCCCTTCGGATCACACTCTCGGCGCCGGAAGAAAAGGCCATTGCCCACAAGCCTACCGAAAACGCCCAAGCCTATGACTATTACCTGCGCGGCCGAAGCTATGCCCGTCGAGTTACGCGCCCCGACCTGGAATTTGCGATGCAGATGTACGAGCGAGCGATCGCGCTCGACCCCAACTTCGCCTTAGCCTATGCGGGACTCGGGATAGTCTGTGGGTTCTACCATGAGTGGCATGATCAGCATCCGCAATGGGTTGAAAAGGGTCTTGCTGTCTGCGAGCGTGCCTTGGCCTTGGAACCACAGCTCGCTGAAGCCCTTGGCGCTCGCGCAAGGATTTTCTATGCCCAGCACAAACACAAGGAGGCGATTCAGTACGCCCGTTTGGCTATTGAGCGCAAACCTGATTGCGAAGGGGCATACTGGACCTTGGGACAGGCGTGCTTCGTTTCGGATCGTTGGGAAGAAGCCGCTGCGGTTGCAGAGCAGGCTATTGAGGCGGCTGGTGATGATTACAACGTCTACGTTCCGTTCACTAATGTCCTTGAACGCTTGGGAAAAGCAGAAGCTGTTCACAATCTGCGCGAACAACAGAATCGCGTAATGGAGCAGCATCTCGAATGGGTTCCAGAAGATGTCCGAGCGCGTATCTTGCTTGCGAACACCCACGCGTTCTTTGGGAGAGAGCACGAAGCCATGCGTGAACTGGAGAAGGCACTGGTCCTAAGACCCGACGATCCCAATATCTTATATAATGCCGCTTGCACCTACGGAATCATGCAGAAGAAAACAGAAGCATTGGGATTGTTGAGAAAGGCGAAGGAGGCCGGTTTTATCACGATGGAATGGGCTGCCCGAGATCAGGATTTGGCTTGCCTGCACGGCGACCCCGAATTCTCCAAACTAGTCGAAAAGGGTTAGCGCAAAGGCTAGCCTTCCATACCACCGCACTTCGAATCGGCGCTAGACAGGCCACGCTACGGCCCTCGCTTCCATTCCCTCCTCCACCGCATGAACTTCCCGGAGTAGCCCCTCGCACTAGCTTGTCGCAAATGCATCATCCGTGCATACGTGAACAAAGAGGCATAAAGTAGAGAGGACAATGACATTTGTGGTTATCAAGAGCTACGACGGCGGCAAGCGGTGGGAGCGGGCGCGGGAGTACAAGGACTTTGCCTCGGCGACCCGCGCGGCCCTAGCCCTTGGAGCTCAGCACCCCGCCATCCGCTATCGAGTGGACGTGGAGACGGTGC
>JALLOH010000151.1 GCA_027717655.1 Acidobacteriia bacterium AH_259_A11_L15 | reverse complement strand
CACCGCCGCCAAGAAGGAGGTATCGAGACTCACCGCCTTGCCCAAGAACTGGCTGCCGCTAAAAATTTTGACCAGTCCGCCCGCCAGGAAGCCCCCCAACAGCGCCCCGGCGAAGGTGGCCAGCGTGCCCCAAAGCAGAACCGCGCCGTAGCGATAGCGGCCCGTACCCCAGAGCGTAGCCACGCCCTTGAAGTTGTCGTTGGCACCATTGGCAAAGGCCAGGAGCAAGACGGCTGCCACCAGCGCGTAGGTCATTTCGGTTCGCCCTTCCGTTGTTGCCCCGAGTGAGGCTGCGCTAGGCTACTGAAAATTGGATGGCGATTCAAGCGGGGGTGATGCAGGCTTCCGGGGGCGGAGGGATTCCCATCAGGGGCCGCTCTCTTCCCGTCTTGGGAGCCGGAGGAGGAGGCCGCAGGAAGAAGGCCGGCTAAGTGCTTCGTCTGGAGCGTGCTTTGCGAGGGAGTTTGGCGGGGTTCGTGCAGAAGGGAGAAGCGGAAGAGTGGCGGCTCGCGCTCTGCGGAACCAGCAGCCTGGCAGTCGGCGTGGCGGGCGCAACCCCCGCACCCGGCTCCAGGCTGTTGGTTTGTTTCTCTCCCTGGCTCTGTTCAGGCTAGGAGGAAACTGCATCGCCAACCCCAATCCGGGCCGGCCCTCCCAAGCTGGCTCGGACCCCCATCAAAGCACGGGTCGCCACCTTCCAGTTTTTTTAGGCGGGGGATTGGTTGACTTCCACCTTGTCCGTCAGGGGAATGCCTGCCCGGCGCACCCAATGCACCGCCTCGCTCTCCTTGAAGCGGGAGGCGTCGAAGAGAATGCGCACCAGGAGCTTTTCCTCATCCACGCGTACGCGCAGGATGCCGTAGCATCCGGATAGCTCCTGGAGGCGCTGCCCCTGCTGCGGGGTAAGTTCCCCCGAATACCGGTAGCTGACTTCCAGATAGGTCATTGGGGACCCGGCCGCCGGGAGCTACTGCGGCGGCTCTCTTCGGCGCAGGATTCGATCCAAGACGTCGGCCGGGCTGCGCGGCCGCCTTCGGCGACCGCCCATTCTCATCTGGGCGGCCCGACCGGGATCCGGCAAGATTTTAGGCGAGTCGAGCGTGCCGCGGATCAGGAAGGGGACCACCACCCGACCCTGGTCGTCTTTGACATACAAGAGTTGCCCCAGGCCGCCGAGCACATTGCCGGGGCCGGCCATCCGCCGGCTGGCTTCGGGGGTAAAGGTGGCGATGGCCTCGAAGGCCAGCTCATCTTCCAAACTGAAGCCGCCCACGGCCTCCATCGTCAGGTCAGGGGTGCGCAGTGTGAGGTTGTCGGTGCGCACCCAACCGTCGGCGATCTGGAACTGAGTGGTCATATCCTCGACCGGGGTTTCCCGCGACCGGAAGTCCAGCCCGGCCACCCTGGCCGCCGCCACGACGGCCTGGTTGAGGTTGAATCGGCTCAGGCGACCATTCACCAGCGACACCTCTCCCTCTCCCGTGGCTGACTGAGCGATCTGAGGCCGCTCGCTCCCCACGAAGCGCACCTGCAACTTGCCTCCCAGGCGTCCGTGCATCCGGTCCTTGGAATCGCTGGTGGCCGAGAGCAACTGGTTGGCGTCCACGTTGCGCAGCAGGCCGTTGAAGTCGACCACCGGCTCCTTTCCGCGCAGGTCGATCACCAGCCGCCCGCGACCTCCGCCTTCGTACAGCCCAAACTGGATGGGGTCACAGGTAATGACCTGGTTCGAAATGACCACCGGGGAAGAGACCGGCGCCAGGGTGAGCGCGCCGTGGAGTACCCGATCGAAGCGGAGCCGCCCGCGACCGCTCAGACGAGCGAACCA
>JALLOH010000150.1 GCA_027717655.1 Acidobacteriia bacterium AH_259_A11_L15 | reverse complement strand
GCTTTACCAGCCCTCCGGCGGGGTGGCCGAGTTCGACAAGCAAGCCGAGATGGCCGGCATCCGCCAGTTCTTCCAGGCGGTCGCGGGCCAGGATGTCGCCTGGCGGCGCCGGCTGCTGGGAGTGGTCCCCCGGACGAAAACCGAAGCGGTGGCCGCCCTGCGCAGCGATTTTTCCTTGGGCGGGGTCGGCGGCGAAATCGAACTCAGCCTGGAAGTCCTGCGCAAGCAGCCCGACGGTCGCTGGGTCCTGGCTCGCAAGTACACGGAGAAAATCCCCTTCTAGCCCGGCGGGGGGGAAGACTCCAGGGCCGAGGCTACCGTTCGCCAGCCTGCTCCTGGCCGGTGGCCTCGTAGTTCCTCAGGTACTCGCGCGCCCGTTGCAAGGAGTCCTTGCCCGAGAGCATCGCGAAAGCATCTTTGCTGTCCAGGGCGCGCCGCAAATAGGCGATGGCCACGCGGAGACTCCCGACAGTCAATGGAACGTTTTGGCTGAGGGGCTGGGCAGAAAAAATCTTCCAGGGAGGCGTGTGCGTCGATCAAGTGGTCTTCCACCTTTTTCCTGTCGACCCCCAGGTCCAACGCCGAGGCCAGTTTCTGGACGAGATAGAGAATGTTGCTGGCCTTTTCCACGGTTTCCGTGTCGCCGGGTTCAGCGGGGGCAGGTTCGTCGGCGCTTTCTTTTTCGTCTTCGGGGACGGTGGCGGGCGGAGTTTCTTCTTCTGGCGCGTGGTCGGCCGCAATGGACTCACGGTCCTCGGGGGTCGCCGGCGGCTTGGGCGTCTTGCCCAAGGCTTGCGTGAACAATTCTTCGGCTCGATAGACGTGCTCGGCGGCGCGCCTCCAGGTGGCGGGATAGACCCCCCCCCCCCCCAGGGCGCGGCAGCTGTGGTTGTAGTCGATCATCGCCGTGCCCAGCGCCTCGACAACACGCGGGAACTCGCCCGGGTAATCGCGCTTGAAATCCTCCAGGGCAAAGTCGGTCGGCCGAACCAGGTTGTTGCACTCGATCCCCGTCGTCGGCGGGGCATGCTCCACGAATCGGAAAAAGGCGGTGAGCAACTGGCCCATGGCTACTCGGGCAGAGGTCGCTTGGGCCCAGACAGAAACCGCCCAGAGAAGGCTGAGGCTTGTCAGCAGTACCTTGCCAGCCATGGTCGTTTCGGGTCCAGACAGCCGCTGTGGCTACCCCCCTGTTCACGGCTATCGTTACCGCCGAGGGTACGCCCAGTGGGGCAGCAAGTCAACCCACGGGCGCCGGCGGTCGCGTGAAGGCGGCTTGTCAGGCGCGGTATTATGGTGGCTCCCATTTTGGCCTGTTGGAGTTTCGCATGCGGCACGAGCGGCAAATCCTGCTGATTGACGCCGACGATACCCTCTGGGAAACCAACCTGAACTTCGAGCGCACCCTGGCGGCCTTCCATCAATTGCTCGCTCCCCTGGGCTACACCGAGGAGCACGTCCGCCGACAGGTGGACCAGGCCGAGCGCCGCAACATCCAACGCCGCGGCTACGGCGCCGGCAACTTCCTGCTCACCCTGGAGGAGGTCTACCTGCAACTGGTCGGCCCCCGCGCCCAGCCGCCCCACCTGGAAGAAATCCGCCGCTTCTCCCGCTGGCTGCTGGACGCGCCGCCGCGGCTCTTCGACGGCGTTGGGGATACGCTCGGCTACCTGGCGCCGCGCCACCGGCTCTTCCTCTTCACCAAGGGAAACCCCACCGAGCAGGGCCGCAAGGTGGCGGCCTCCGGCCTGGAGCGCTTCTTTGAAGCCTGGGAGGTGGTGCCGGAGAAAAACGAAGCCGCCTACCGTGATCTGGTCGAGCGCCACGGCCTGCCCTTCGGCGACGCCTGGATGG
>JALLOH010000014.1 GCA_027717655.1 Acidobacteriia bacterium AH_259_A11_L15 | reverse complement strand
ACAGATTTCTTCGGTTTCCTTTTTGTGGAGGGCGTAGGTGTACGTATGGGGCTGCCAGCGCCGGCGCCCCGGGAAATAGGGAAGCGGTGTGCCCGTCGGCGCCCAGGCCGAGCAGGATCAGGTCGAACGCGGGCACGCCCCGGCGCTGGCCGAAGTGAGCTCTCAACTCCTGCTCGTAGGCCTGGGCGGTACCCTCCGGGGAAGCCTGGGCCGGGACGGGGTGAATGTTTTGGCGGGGAAGGGGCACGTGCTTCAGGAAGGTCTCCTGGGCCATGCGGTAGTTGCTGTCGGGGTGGTCGGGAGGGACTAGGCGCTCGTCGCCCCAGAAAAAGTGAAGCTGCGGCCAGGGGAGGCGAGTGCGGAATTCCTGGCTGGCGAGTAGCTGGTAGAGCCGGCGGGGCGTGGAGCCGCCCGCCAGGGCGACGCGCAGGGGTTGCTTTCCGTCGGGTGCCTGGAGGGCGGCGACGAAGCGCCGGGCGGCTTCGCGGTTCAGGTTCTCGAAGTCAGCGCAGATGACCAGGGTGCCGCGCATGCTCACCGGTTGCGTCCCCCAACCTTGAGCCCCGGTGGCACCGGCGTCTCGCCGGTGTCTCCGCCGAGCCAAAAATAGGGGTAGTCTCTCTCCGTTCTGGCTAAGCCAGCTTTCAGCGGGTTGCGCGCTATGTAGAGCAACTTTTCTCTGAACTCCGCCTGGTCGCGTACGATACGGTCGAAACTTTCATCCAGCCAAACCGCGTCCGCACTCTGTCGGCGTTTGTTCACTTGGTGGGCGCTATAGCTCTTTATGCTATGCAAGATTTCGCCCAGTGGATACCACTCGTTCTTCCCACAGGGCAAGGGTTGGGCCAGCAGATGCACGTGGCTCGGCATGACCACGACCGCATGAAGCTTCCACTTGCGTAGGTGCCAGTGCCGGCAGGCGGCCAGGACCAGACTCCTTTCCTGTTCCGTCAGGGTGCCTTTCTTGACTCCGAAAGTGACAAAGTAGGTCGCCCCGCCCAGTTGCCAGTGGGGGAGGTTGCGACGGGTTATCCGAAGCTGGGAAGACACCGGCGGGACGCCGGTGCCACCTATGGTTGCTTTTCCCTTTTTGCTACCGGGTTTGGGTCGCATCGTTCTGGGCAGGTGCTCTCGGGTCATACTCTAGCAAGGCTCCTGCCGCGGTGGAGACACGGGCGGGACGCCGGGGCCACCCGGCTTTGCCTTTCTCTTGCGGCTGGGTTGGGGCTGCATCGTCAACGCAGGTGCCACTGGCGGGCGACGCGCCGCAGGAGCTCATCGGCGCGCGGAGGCCCCCAGGAGCCGGCGGAGTAGTTGGGGAAGTCCTTCGGGGGATTTTCCGCCCAGACCTTCAGCAAGGGGTCGAGCAACTCCCAGGAGCGCTCGATCCAGTCACCGCGGGCGAAGAGCATGGGGTCGCCTTCCATGCAGTCAAGCAGCAGGGTCTCGTAGCCACTGGGGCTTTCCTGCTTGAAGTTTTCGCTGTAGGCGAAGTCGAGTTGCACCGAGTGCCCGATGACGTCCAGGCCGGGTGTCTTGGCGATCACCCTCAGCCCCATACCTTCGTTCGGCTGGATGCGCAAGGTAAGCAGGTTGGGCTCGCAGGGTTGCATGGCTGTGCAGGCGAACAGCGTCAGCGGGGCGTCGCGAAATTGGATTGTGATTTCGCTGGCTTTCCTGGCCATGCGCTTGCCGGTGCGCACGTAGAAGGGCACGCCCGCCCAGCGCCAGTTTTCGATCTCGAACTTCACCGCTGCGAAGGTTTCGGTGGCCGAGTTCGGCCCGACCCCTTCTTCCTGCCGGTAGCCAGCAACTTCTTTGCCGTCGATGCGCCCGGGGCCGTACTGGCCGCGGACAGCGTTGCCCGTGTTGACAGCCCGCATGCATTGCAACACCTTGACCTTCTCCTCCTGCACCGGTGTGGCCTCGAAGGAGGCCGGCGGTTCCATCGCCACTAGGCAAAGCAGTTGCAGCAGGTGGTTCTGGATCATATCCTGAACGGCCCCGGCCTTTTCGTAGAAGCCGGCGCGGTGGCCGATGCCGATATCTTCCGCCACGGTGATCTGCACGTGGTCGATGAAGTTGCGGTTCCAAATGGGTTCGAAGATGCCGTTGGCGAAGCGAAAGACGGCCAGGTTTTGCACCGTCTCTTTGCCCAGGAAGTGATCAATGCGATAGACCTGCTCTTCCTGGAAGATTTCACAGACCTGCTTGTTTAGGCGACGAGCACTCTCCCGGTTATGTCCGATGGGCTTCTCCAGCACGATGCGCGTCCAGCCGCGGCCCCGGGGGCCGGAGGCTGCCAGGCCGGCTCCTCCCAGTTGCTCGACGATGGGTGAATAGAGGCCGGGCGGCACGGCCAGATAGAAGAGATAGTTGCCCGGCACGCCATACTGGCGATCGAGCTCTTTCAAATGCTCCCGCAAGCGTTGGTAGTCTTCGGCTTTCTTGGCGTCCACCGGGAAATAGTTCACCCGTTGGGCGAACTCCTTCCACTTCGATTGGTCTTCCGGCCGGAAGCGCCCGAATTCATTCACCGCTGCCTGCATCTGGTTGCGGAACTGCTCGGGGCTGAGCGGCTTTCGGGCCGCGCCCAGGATGTAGAAGTTCTCTGGAAGATTTTTGGTTTCGGCCAAGTCGTACAGGGCTGGCATCAGCAAGCGCGCCGTTAGGTCGCCGCTGGCCCCGAAGATGACGATGCCGCAGGGGTCGAGCGGGCGCGGGGCGCTGGTCGGTCTGGGGGTCTGCTGGGTCCGGCTGGCGTCTGCCCGCATCGCTTATCCTTTCTTCACCGCGTGGCCGCCGAACTCCTGGCGCAAGGCCGCAATGAGCTTGGCGGAGAAGGAATCCTTCTGGCGGGTGGCGAAGCGGGCGAAGAGGGAGTGGGCGATAGCGGTGACCGGCACGGCCCTGGCCACCGCGTCCTCGATCGTCCAGCGGCCTTCGCCGGAATCTTCCACGTAGCCGCGAATCTTGCGCAAGCGCCGGTCTTTGCGGAGGGCGGAGGCGGCCAGCTCCAGCAGCCAGGAGCGGATGACGCTGCCGTGGTTCCAGAGGTCGGCGAGCTGGTGGAGGTCGAGCTTGAACTCCTCGGCGGCGGCCAGCAGCTCGAAGCCTTCGCCGTAGGCCTGGAGCATCCCGTACTCGATGCCGTTGTGCACCATCTTGGCGAAGTGCCCGGCGCCGCTCGGGCCCACGTGGGCGTAACCGTCTTTGGGGGCCAGGGCCCGGAAGAGCGGCTCGACCTTCTGGAAGGCGGCCTTTTCACCCCCGACCATCAAGCAGTAACCCTCTTTCAATCCCCAGACGCCGCCGCTGACCCCGGCGTCGAGGAAGTAGATGCCGGCCTGCTTGAATGTGCGGGCGCGCTCGACCGAGTCGCGGTAGTAGGAGTTGCCGCCGTCGATGACGATGTCGCCGGCTTGCAGGTGCGACTCCAGCCCGCGCAGCACCGCCGCGGTGGGCCCGCCGGCCGGGACCATAATCCAGACGACGCGCGGGGAGGGGAGTTGCTGGATCACCTGGCCGAGCGAGCCGGCGCCCCGGGCGCCTTTCTTGACCGCTGCTTTCACTCTAGCGGCATTGCGGTCGTAGACGACCACCTTGTGCTTCTGCTTCCGCAGGCGCTCGCTCATCGCGGCGCCCATACGGCCCAAGCCGATCATTCCTACGTGCATGGTGTCAGCTCCTTGGAAATAAAGAACCCGCTTCTTTCTCCAGTTGAGCCACTTTGCGCAGGCGCCGCCGGTGGCGGGGGGCGCCGGAGAAGCGCGCCCTCAGCCAGCGGTGGACCAGCTCCAGCGCCAGGCGCTCGCCCACCACGAAGGCGCCCAGGCAGAGGACGTTGGTGTCGTCGTCCTCGCGGCTCTGCCGGGCGGAGAACACGTCCTGGCAGAGCCCGGCGCGGATGCCGGGGATTTTGTTGGCGGCCACCGAGGCGCCCACGCCGCTGCCGCAGAGGAGGATGCCCAGGTCGGCGCGCCCGCTGAGGATGGTCCGGCCGAGGCGGCGGGCGACGTCCGGGTAGTCAACGGAGCGCGCGTTGAAGGTTCCCAGGTCGCGCACCGGATAACCCTCCCGGCGCAACGCGCGTGCCAGGACGCGCTTCAGGCCCACGCCGTTGTGGTCGGCGCCGAGGGCCAGTCGTGTTCGCCGCGAGCGTTTGCGAGGCATCAATTTCTAGTGTCCTACCGAGGGCGGAAAGAACCCTAACCCTTGATTGGATGAAGCGCGGGGCGGGCGGGTCGCCGCGCTCACTCCGCCGAGCGGCGCGCCAGGGTTTCCTTCAGCGATTGCAGCTCCTCCGCCAGGCGCTTCTGCCGCGCCGCCAGGTTCCAGACATACCCGGCCAGCAACACCCAGACCACGGCGAAGGCGTAGAAGAGATGCTTCAATCCAATTTCCATTCCTCTGTCCTTTCTCAGACCCGGGCGCGGCGAGCCAGCTCGGTGAGTTCGGCGCGCATGGATTCCAGGCGATAGCGTTGCAGGAACAGCAGGGCGGCGAAGACCAGCAAGCCGAAGAAAGCCCAGACCACCCCGAGCCACATGCGCGGGTCCAGCCCACCCCCGCCGATGACGCGCTCCGGGTGCTGGCCGCGCCACCAGTCTGTCGCTTTATACACGATGATGACGTCCACGAAGCCGATGATGCCCACCACGGCCGAGAGGCGGGCGCGGCGGTCGGACTCGGTCACGTACATTCGCAGCATCAGGTAGGCCACATAGATGAGAAAGAGAATCAGCGTGGTGGTGAGGCGGGCGTCCCAGGTCCACCAGATGCCCCAGACGGGCTTGGCCCAGATGGGTCCGGTGATGAGCACCGCGCTGCAGAAGACCGTGCCTACCTCGGCGGCCGAGACCCCCACCCGGTCCCACGCCAAGCGGCGCGTCAAGAGATAGCCGAAGCTGGCCAGGAAGACGACGAAGAAGCACAGGAAAGCCAGGAAGGCCGACGGCAAGTGAATGTAGAAGATGCGCTGGATGGTGCCCATGGTGCGCTCGGTGGGCGCCACCAGGAAGACGTAATACCAGGCGGCGGGCAACGCCAGGACGGCCACCCCGAGCAGAGCCAGCGACAGCCGGTGGTGGAAGGAATCGCTCAAGAGCCGCCCCCTCACTCCTGGATGACGTAGTCGAACAGAAGCCAGCACAGCAGGGTAAAGATAATATCGAATCCGGTCAACAGCTGGAGCCAGTGCCTGGCCTCGGCCATGGGACGGTTGTTGAGGAGGACCGCGGTGCATTCGATGGCGGCGATCAGGACGGGCACGGTGAGCGGCAGCAGCAGCAGGGGCAGCATCAGCTCCTGCATGCGAGTGTTGGCGCTGACGGCGGAAAGCAGCGTTCCCAAGGTGGCAACGCCCCAAGTCCCCAGCACCAGGATCAGCAAGAACCAACCCGGCCGCGCCCACAGCGTGACGTCGAAGAAAACGCCGAAGATAGGGACTAGAACCAGCTCGGCGACCATCATGAAGAGCAGGTTGCTGAGGAGCTTGCCCAGGTAGATGCCGCCCCGGTCGGCAGGGATCAGCCGCAGGCCTTGCAGGCACTGGTTGGCGGTCTCGCGGGCAAAGCTGCGCGTGAGTCCCAGGATGGCGGCAAAAAAGAAGGCCAGCCAGAGCAGTCCGCCGGCAAACGTCCGAGCTTCGCCGCCCGCCAACGGGCTTTCGAAGGCGAAACTGAAGGCGACGCTGACCGGGAAGCCGAAGAGGAAGATTGTGGTGATGACCTCCTTCGTTCGCCATTCGGCGATCAGGTCCTTGCGAAAGACGGCCAAGCAGACGCGCCAGGTGTCCATCAGGCGGGCGCTCCCTGCAGGCGAGCCTGCATTTGCCGGGGAAGCTCGGGCGAATTGGGGCCGTCGAAGGCGAGGCGGCCGTCTTCGAGCAGGAGGACGCGAGTGGCGGGCTGCAGGCTCTCGCGCAAGTCGTGCGAGCTGAGAATAACGGTGCGGCCCTGGCGGTGGCAGCCGGCCAGCCAGGCGTGCAGGCGCTCGCGGGTGGGAGCGTCGAGGCCGGTGGCGGGCTCGTCCAGCAGCAGCAGTGCCGGGCGGTGCAACCAGGCGCGGGCCAGGGCCAGGCGCTGCTTCAGCCCGCGGGAGAGGTTGCGGACCAGGCTGCGGGCGCGGTCCTCGAGCGCCATCTCCTGCAACACCTCGGCCACGCGCTTCGGGGGCTCGCCATACAAGCGGGCATAGAAGAGCAGGTTTTCTTCCACGGTGAGCTCATCGTAGAGGAAGCTTTCGTGGCCGACGAAGCCCAGGCGGCGGCGAAAGGCCGAGTCCAGTCGGTCGGCGGCGCAATCGTCGTAGAGGAGCTCGCCCTCGGAAGGTTGCTGCAGGAGGGCGAGGAGGCGGAGCAGGGTGGTTTTGCCGGCACCGTTGCGGCCCAGCACCACCACGAACTCGCCCGGCTCGAAGGCGAGGTCTAGCCGGTCAAGAGCGGTGAAGCGGTCGAAGAATTTGCTGACTTGTCGCAGGAGGATGCGCGGGCTAGTGGGATTGGCGGGCGGAGTCATTCGTCGAACCGGCACCCGGGTCGAGCGAGCTCAAGTAGTACAGGCCGAACAAGAGAACCAGCAGCGACAGGCCCACAATATACCACTGCTTCTCGTAGACCGGGTGAGGAACGATGCTCACCAGGCTCTGCGCCTCCGAGGCTTCCGGGGTGCTGGGTGTGGGGGAGGCGGCCAGGGCTTCAGGGTCCACTTCCAGGCGCAGGGTGAGCAGGCCGGGGGCTTGCGCGTCCACGGCATAAATGCGCACTTCGGGCCGCTCACTCTGCTCGATTTCGGTCAGCGCGGCGCTCTCCAGCCGCACGCCCAGGCGGGGGACGGCCAAGAGGCGGCGCTCGGCGGGCACGGCCAAGGGCAGGGTGAGCTCGAAGGCGGTGCCGCTGACCGGGACGGCGTAGCTGAGTTGGATTTCGGTTTCACCCGGGTGCAGGGGGAAGGGAATCACGTATTCGCCTTCGGTCTCCGTCGCTTGCGGCTGCTGGCGCAGGGGCATGCCGCCGGGGCGCCCGGCCGAGACTTGCAGGTCGCCCACCGGGTCGGGCAAAGCGAAGCGGAAGCTGCCCTGGTCGGGGTTGTAAGTGCGCGGGGGCTGGCTGTGGTTGCGCAGTGAGTAGGATTCGCTGATGCGGACATGGTCGCCGTGCGGCTCGAGGAAGATGATTTGTCCCTGGACGCTGATGTCGGCGGGGGCGGCGTCGGCCTCGTAGACGCTCACGTCGGTGGTGAGGCGCCCGCCGGTCGAAAACATCACCAGTTGGTTGTAGTTCACCCCGCGGAAGGGCACCTGCACCAGGAAGCGCTCGTTGGGGTTGGCGGCGATGACGAAGCGGTAGCGGCCCTGGGAGTCGGTTTGGGTCTCCCGCACCGGGACCATCTGGTTTCGCAGGGCCAGCAGGTTCACGAACTGGCCCGGCACGGGCCGGCCGGTAGTGGCGTTCACCACCCGGCCTTCGATCTCCAGCGCCGGCGCGTCGGCGGGGAAGAGGGCAAGCGCCAGGGCTGCGGCCAGTGATACGAGGCTGAGGCGAAGGAGCTTCACTGAATCTGGTCCTCCCGGGACAGCTCGGCGCCGCAGGCGCCGCAGAAGCGGTTTTCGGGCGGGTTGTCCTTGCCGCAGCGCAGGCAGCGGCCCGCCTTCGCCCTGCGGGCTTCGGCGGGCAGGCCCGCCTTGGCCGCGGCTCCCGGCTCCGGCAAGGCTCCGGCGGACGGGTCGGCGGGCAGAGCCACAGGCGAGACGCCTGTGCCACTGAGTTCGTGGTGAAGGAGGGCGGTCATGTCAGCCTGGTAGGTGGTCTTGATGCGCTGGTAGTCCTGGTCGGAGAGCTTGCCCATGCGGTATTCGAGGTGGAGGTCGCGGAGGTTCTCGTAGAGCACTTGGCGCTTCTCTTCCAGGTAGTCGCGCTCGCGCTCCGCCGCAGACTTCACCCGCACGGGCTCGGGGGTCAGCCAGAAAACATAGAGCAGGGCCGCCAGGGCCAGGGCGCCGCAGGCGATGACCACCAGCACGTCACTCCTCCAGGTTTTTCATCTCGCGCTCGATGCGCTTGCGGTAGCGGTCGAGGAGGGCGGGGTCGGCGGCCGGTGCGGGCCGACGGACGAACCGCCACACGAAGGCGATGATTAGCACCGCCATGAGTCCCAGCAGCAAAACGGCAAACGGCATTACCCAGGCAGTCAGGTTGAAGCCTTCGGCGGGCGGCGCGGCCAGGACGGCGAGGCCGTTGTCGGCCACCATGGCGTCCAGGATTTCCTGGTCGGCCAACCCGGCGGCCAGGTTGCGGTGGATGGAGGCGCGCAGGACCGGGGCGGAGGGGCACTGCAGGTGCGGGCAGTGGCTGAGTCCGTAGTTGCAGCCGCACTGGCAGATGAGCTTATCGGAGATGCGGCGGAAAGCTTCTTTGTCCACCTGTGGTGACTGAGCCAGGAGTATTACGGGCAGACTGGCAGCCAGTAGCCAAACGCCCAGGGTGAGAACAGCCAGCCTGGCCGACGAAAAGCAGATTCCTCGCTTCGTCCCTCGTCCCGCGCTGCGGGACTCGGGACAGGCTCGGAATGACAGAGCAAGGGTAACCATTCTTCTAGACGGTAATCTCATCGCGCTCCTTGACCCGCTTCTCCCTCGACTGCGCTCGGGACAAGTTCCGTCGGAGGGGTTTGGCGGGCCGGGGGGCTTTGCTGGGCAGCAGGGCGATGAGGGTACCCAGCACCATCACGAAGCCGCCGATCCAGACCCAGTTGACCAGGGGGTTGATGTAGGCGTGGATGACCGCCCGCCCCGAATCTTCGGCCAGCCCGGCGAAGACCAAATAGACATCTTCCTGCAAGCGGCTGCGGATATCTACCTCGGTGGTGGGCTGCTGGCTGGCCTTGTAGAAGCGGCGCTCGGGATACATCGTGGTGAGGAAGTTTTCGCCGTGGTAGACGTCGATCTTGGCGCGGCTGGCGATGTAGTTGTCGTTTTCGGCTTCTTCGAGACCGCGGAGGACGAAGCGGTAGTCGCGCAAGTTGAACTCGTCGCCGGGCCGCATTTCTATCTGCCGGTCGGTGGAGAGGGCGTTGCCCACAAAGCCGATAAAGAGGAGGGCGACGCCGAAGTGGATGACGTAGCCGCCATAGCGGCGGGTGTTGCGGCGGGTCAGCTCCAGCGTGGCGCCCGGCCAGCCGAGGCGGCTCTTCTGCCGGAGGACACGGGCGCCGCGGAAAAACTCCATGGCGATGGTGGCGAGGACGAAGAAGGCGAGGAAGATGGTCATCAGGGCGTAGGGGTTGCGAGCCCCCTGGAAAAAGTCGAGGAAAAAGCTGAGGACAAAGCTGAGGAGGGCCAGGGCCGCGCCGAACAGCAGCGGGAGGGCAAAGTTTCGGAGCAGGCTTTCGAGCGAGGTGCGCCGCCAGGCAAGCAAAGGCCCCGCCCCGGTCAGAATGAGCAAGAGGATACCGATGGGAATCATTACAGTGTTGAAGTAGGGGGCGCCGACGCTGATCTTCACCCCGCGCACCGCTTCCGAAATCAGGGGGAAGAGCGTGCCCCAGAGCACGGCAAAGCAGGCGGCCAGCAGGATGAGGTTGTTGAAGAGGAAGCTGGATTCCCGGGAGAGGAGGGAGTCGAGCTGGTTTTCGCTCTTCAGGAAGTCGAGCCGCCGCAGCAGTAAGATGGCGCTGAAGACCAGCCCGAAAGTGATGAACACGGCGAAATAAGGCCCGATGGCGGACTGGGCAAAAGCGTGGACGGAACTGAGTACACCGCTGCGGGTGAGGAAGGTGGCAAAGATACAGAGGAAGAAGGTGGCGAAGATGAGCAGCATGTTCCAGACTTTCATCATGCCGCGTTTTTCCTGCATCATCACCGAGTGCAGGAAAGCGGTGCCGGTGAGCCAGGGCAGGAGCGAAGCGTTCTCCACCGGGTCCCAGCCCCAGTAGCCGCCCCAGCCGAGCACGGCGTAGGCCCAGCGGCCGCCGAGCAGGACGCCGATGGTGAGGAAGCCCCAGGTGACCATGGTCCAGCGGCGGGTGATATGAATCCACTTCTCGCCCCTGGCGCGGGTGGCCAGGGCGGAGAGGGCGAAGGCGAAGGGGACGGTGAAGCCGACGAAGCCCAGGTAGAGCATGGGCGGGTGGATAACCATGGCGGGGTGCTGCAGGAGCGGGTTCAAGCCGCCGCCGTCGGGCGGGGAGAAGACCTGCATGCCGGCAGGGGTCTCGACCCCGAGCAGTCGGAAGGGGTTGGCGGCGAAGTTGTTGAGCAGCAGAAAGAAGAACTGGACGGCCATCAGGGTGGCGATGGCGTAGGGCATCAAGTGCTGGTGGCTGCGGCGGTTGAGGAGTACGACCGCCATGGTGTAGGCGGCCAGGATGCAGCTCCACCAGAGCAGCGAGCCTTCCTGGCCGGACCAGAGGGCGGAGAACTTGAAATAGAGGGGCAAGGCCTGGTTGCTGTGGGAAGCGATGTAGGCCAGGCGGAAGTCATCCTGCAGAAGCGAGATGACCAGGCAGGCGGTGGCGACGAGGACGAGGCCGCCGGTAGCGAGGACGGCGCGCTCGGAGCTCTGGGCCAGCAGCGGCTTGCGCTTCCACTGGCCCAACAGGGCGGCGGTCAGGGCGTAGAGCGAAAGGGGGAGCGCCAGCAGGAGGGCAAAACTTCCCAGCGAATCCATCTACTCTTGCGTCTCCGACTCCGCCGGAGGCGGCTGGGCGCTCGGGCGCTGCTGCGTCGGGACAGGTAGGGCCTCGTACTTGGAGGCGCACTTGGCCTGGACCTGCTCGGCGACGAAGCGCTGCTGGGGAGAATACTGGCCGGTGACGATGGCCTGGGCGTCGTCGACCAGGGTGTCGGGGAGGGGCTCGGTGCCGACGTAGACAACCTCGAGCGTGTCCTGGCCCTGGTGGAGCTGGAAGTGCACCTGGCCGCCTTGCCGACGGATGGAGCCAGGGACGACGTCGCCCGCCACGCGCACGCGCAACTGGTAGGCGTCCTCGCCTCGGGCGCGCAGCTCGGGGATGGTCAGGTAGTAGGTCTTGGCTTCCTGGACGCCGGTGAAGCCCAGCCAGACCAGCACGCCCAGGATGATGGCGGCGCCGGCGATGAACTTCAAATTCTTGCTTCGCATAATCTCAGCCCGGCTGCCGGGGGTGCAATTCGGGTTCCAATGTCCGAAATGCCACTATAGACCCGGGCTCGGCGGCTGTCAATCGAAGTCGGCGGGCAGAGGAGGCGGAGTCGGGCAAGTATTTCAATAACTTAGCGGCCCAAGTTTCCGGGGGGCGCGCGAGCCCGGATTGGGGGGCTCACAACATTGAACCGGCAGGGCAGGAAGCGATGGGCGATCCCACGCAACCAATGGGGATTTCTCCGGCAGCGGGGCCGGGGAGCGCGTCAGCACTCCTCGTCCTCGTCTTCCTCGGGCGACCTTAGCTTGAGGGACTTGGAGGTGAGCTGGAGGCCGCGGGCGGGGAGGTCGCGGAGGATGGCGCGGCGAACCTCGGCGGGGAGGGCCTCGGGGGGGTGGACGCCCCAGAGTTGGCGGGGGAAGTGCTTGACGAAGAGGGCGGCGGTGTGGGCGGTGGCGTAGGTGATGGGCGTGGCCCAGATGCCGCGGAGGCGAATCTGGTAGAGCGTAGGGACGGCGCCATACCAGCGGAGTTCCAAGGGCTGGCCTTTCTTCCATCCCCGGACCACCACTGCCAGGGCGAAGCGGGCGTTGGAGAGGATGCCGCGGCGGATCAGGCGGGCGACCTGGCGGGGGGTGGGAGTGCGGGGAAAGCGCTTCGAGACCATGCTGGCCGAGGGGCGGAGCTTGCCCTGGCGGTACCAGCGGCGGAGGCGGTCGAACTCGTTGCCGCCGATCTTGGCGTCGAGGTCGCGCAGGGGAAGGAAGCGGGGGAGGGTGGCCACTTCGTCTTGAGCGGCCAGCATCACCCGGACGCGTCCGATGGGCGGCGGGAAGTGGAACCACTCCGGCTCGCTGAAGCGGCGGGCGAGCCGGAAGCGTCCCCGGCGGTAGATGGCGGGGCGGGAGACGGCGGCGTCGAAGGCGGTCTCGGCCGACCAGGTGGAGACCGGGTCTTCGCTCTCGGTGCTCTCGAACAGGCGGAGGAAGACCTGCTCGATGCCGTCCAGGCGGTCGGCGGCTTGGGCCACCAGCAGGTTGGTCAAGCCGGGGGCCGCGCCGGCGTTGATCAGGGCCACCCGGCGCTTGGCGAGGAACTTCTTGTGGAAGCGTAGCGCTTCGGCCTTGAAGGGGTTGCGGCCCAGATGCGCGGCCATGTCGAGGTAGTGGGCACGCAGGCGCAGGGCGGCGCGCAGCACGATCTCGTTGAAAATGGCCGGGGCGGCGTTCACCAGCAGGTGGCAGCCGCGGCCGGCCTGCACGATCCCCCAGAGGTTGCGCGCGTTGGCCGGCAGGCAGGGAAGCAGGGGTCCGAGGAAGCGCCGGGCGCGCTGGGGGTCGCGGTCGCCGCACCAAACGGCGTGGCCCTGCCGCTGGAGCAGTTGGGCCAGGAAGCCCCCGGTGGCCCCGGCTCCCAAGACGAAGATGCGCATAGCCGGGGGAGACTCTAGTCGCTGGCGAGGCAAAGGACAAGCCTGCGTTCAGGAGGCAAGGAGGAGTATTTGCCCCAGCCAAGGAGCTCGGGAGAGGCCAATTGGCCCCTTGTTTGCTGTGCAGGAGGGCCGACTATGCTAAATTGGATGGTTCGTCAACGGGCGCAGCGGGTGCCGGGGGATTCCGGGGCGCGCCTGACCCAATCGAGGAGGCGGGCGGCAGAAATGGGAACCTTTACGGCAATTGCGCCCCACGGGGGCCGGCTGGTCAGCCGGGTGGTCGCGGGGGAGCAACGAGGGGGCGAACGGGAACGGGCGGCGGGGCTGAAGCGGCTCACTCTGGGGCGGCGGGAAGTCTCCGACCTCTTGATGCTGGGCGTGGGGGCCTTCTCGCCGCTGGAGGGCTTTCTGACCTCGGCTGACTACCACGCCGTGGTGCGGGAGGGCCGGCTGGCCAACGGTCTGCCCTGGACGATTCCCATCGTGCTGCCCGTCGCGGAGGAAGCGGCCAACGAGATCGGGCTCGACGACGAGGTGGCTTTGTGGTCCGGGGAAGGGAAGCTGCTGGGCACGCTGCAGGTGCGCGACAAGTTCCACTACGACAAGGAGGAGCAGGCGCGTCGGGTCTTCGGCACCACCGAGCGGCGGCACCCGGCGGTCGAGGCTCTCTACGGCGGCGGCGAGCTGCTGCTGGGCGGGCCGGTCACCCTGCTGGAGTGTCCCCGCATCGATTCCTGCTATGAGAGTTTCCTACTGCACCCGCGCGAGACCCGTTACCTCTTCCAGCAGAAAGGCTGGCGCAGCGTGGTCGGCTTCCAGACCCGCAACCCCATCCACCGCGCCCACGAGTACATCCAGAAGTGCGCCCTGGAGACCGTGGACGGGCTGCTGATCCACCCCTTGGTGGGCGAAACCAAGAAGGACGACATCCCCGGGCCGGTGCGGATGGAGTGCTACCGGGCGCTGGTCGAGCACTACTACCCGAAGGATCGGGTGGTGCTCTCGGTGTTTCCGGCGGCGATGCGCTACGCGGGGCCGCGGGAAGCCATCTTCCACGCCCTGGTGCGGAAGAACTACGGTTGCACCCACTTCATCGTGGGCCGCGACCACGCCGGGGTGGGCAACTTCTACGGGCCCTACGACGCCCAGCGCATCTTCGGGGAGTACACCCGGGAAGAGATCGGCATCCAGCCCATGTTCTTCGACTTCACGTTCTACTGCCGGCGCTGCGGGCACATTGTTTCCGAAAAGACTTGCCGGCACGCCCCGGACGACCGCGTGCACTTCAGCGGCACCCGGGTGCGAGAGGTGCTCGCCCGGGGCGAGTCGCTCCCGGAAGAGTTCACCCGGCCGGAGATTGCCGGGATTCTGGCGGCCGCCATCGAACGGCAGCGGATGTAGAACAGGCATTTATGGTCGCCTTCGTTGTCAGTCCGAGCCCCGAAGTTTCGGGGCGAGGAATCTGCATTTGAATCGCCTGCGACCGAAATGCAGATCCCTCCCTTCGACTCTGCTCCCTTCGGCTTCGCTCAGGGCAGGCAGGGCAAGCGCCCCCCGGGGGAATCAAGGGCTCGGGATGACAACCAACGGTTTGTCATGCTGAGCGGAGCGAAGCATCTCAACGCCGCGAGTGAGGCACAGTTGAGATCCTTCGCTTCGCTCAGGATGACAGAGAAGGGGCAGGATGAGTAACCAGCGCAAGGTGGCGGTGGTGGGGCTGGATTGCGTGCCGCCGGAGCTGGTGTTCGAGCGCTGGCGGAACGAGCTCCCTTGCCTGAAGAGTTTGCAAGAGGAGGGCTGGTCGGCGCGCCTCGAGAGCGTCATCCCGCCCATCACCGTGCCGGCCTGGTCCTGCATGATGAGCGGCAAGGATCCCGGCGAGCTGGGCATCTACGGCTTCCGCAATCGCAAGGACCATACCTACGACGGGTTGTCGATTGCCAACTCGACCGCCGTGCGGGAAGACCGCGTCTGGGACATCCTGGGGCGAGCGGGCAAGCAGGTGATCCTGCTGGCGGTGCCGGGGACCTACCCGCCGCGGCCGGTGAACGGCAGCCTGGTGAGTTGCTTTCTGACCCCCAGCGCCCAGTCCGAGTTCACCTACCCGGCGAGCCTCAAGGTGGAACTCACCCAGAAGTTCGGGCCCTACCGGCTGGACGTGGAAAACTTCCGCTCGGAAGAAAAAGAGCGCATCCTGGAGCAGATTTACCGGATGACCGAGCAGCACTTCGCGATGGCCCGCCACCTGCTGAGCACGCGCCCGTGGGACTTCTTCATGATGGTCGAGATGGGCACCGACCGCCTCCACCACGCCTTCTGGAAATTCTGCGACCCCAGCCATCGCAAGTACGAGAAGGGCAACCGCTTCGAGAACGCGATGCTGGACTATTACCGCGTCGTCGACCGCCACCTGGCCGAGTTGCGGCCGCTGTTGGGCGAGGAGACCAGCGTGTTCGTGGTCTCCGACCACGGCGCGCAGAAGATGGAAGGCGGCATCTGTGTGAACGAGTGGCTGCAACAGGAGGGCTACCTGAGCCTGGCCCAGCCGGTCACGGAGATGACGCCGCTGGCCCAGGTCAAGATTGATTGGTCGAAGACGAAGGCCTGGGGCGAGGGCGGGTACTACTGCCGCATCTTCCTGAACGTGCGCGGCCGGGAGCCGCAGGGGGTGATCGCGCCCGGGGAAGTCGAGGGGGTGCGCGAGGAGCTGGCGCGGAAGCTGGAAGCCATGCTCGACGACCGGGGAGAGCCGTTGGGGACGAAGGTGTACAAGCCCGAAGAAATTTATCACGCGGTGCGCGGCGTGCCTCCGGACCTGATCGTGCTCTTCGGGAACCTGCGCTGGCGCTCGGTGGGCAGCCTGGGGCTGGGGCGGGTTCACACCTTCGAGAACGACACCGGGCCGGACGACGCCAACCACAGCCGGCACGGCATCTTCCTGCTGCGGGAACCGGGCCTCGGAAAACGGCGGCTGGACGACTTGAATTTGCTCGACGTTGCCCCTACCATTCTGCATCGGTTCGGTATCCCCCCGCCGGCGGGGATGCACGGCCGGATTCTTTCAGGGGACTGAAACGCGGCCATGGCAGACGGCAAGGCGACACAAATGGTGGAGAGAGGCGTTACGCTCTGGTTCACCGGGCTGCCCTGCTCGGGGAAGAGCACCGTCTCCGGGCTGGTTTACGACCACCTGAAGAGCGAAGGCCGGCGGGTGGAGTTGCTGGACGGCGACGAAGTGCGCCGCAACCTCACCAAGGGCCTGGGCTTCAGCAAGGAAGACCGCGACGAAAACATCCGCCGCATCGGCTACGTCTGCCACTTGTTGACCCGCAACGGGGTGATCGCCCTCGCGGCCGCCATCTCGCCCTACCGGGCGGTGCGCGACGACGTGCGGGGGCGGATCGGCTCCTTTGTCGAGATTTATGTCGAGTGCCCGCTCGAGGTCTGCATTCAGCGCGACACCAAGGGGATGTACAAGAAGGCCCTGGCTGGCGAATTGAAAGCCTTTACCGGGGTCTCCGACCCCTACGAGCCGCCGCTGCATCCGGAGGTCACCCTGCACACCGACCGGGAGCCGCCGGCCGCCAGCGCCGCCCGGGTGCTGAGACGGTTGAGCGAGATGGGCTACCTGCCCGGCCTGCACGCCCCCCAAGAGCCCTACACGCCGGAGGAAGAGGCTGCCATCCGGCGGCGGCTGGAACAACTGGGGTACCTGTGAACCGTGACTCGTGGCTCGTGACTCGTAACTGGCAGGTGGCGACCTCAGGGGCTAAAGCCCCGGTGTGGTGGGGCCCCTTATGTCAGGGCTAAAGCCCTGACCCGCCAGGGAGGCAACACCGGCCCTTCGGCTTCGCTCCCTTCGTCCCGCTCTGCGGGATCAGGGCAGGTGCCGGTGCCACTGAGGGTGGGGAGTGTCATCCTGAGCGAAGCGAAGGACCTCAGGGTTGCAGGAGGGGTGGGCTGAGATTCTTCGCTTCGCCCTGGCGGGCTTCGCTCAGAATGACAGGAAGGACGGATGAGCCTAGAACAACAGGGTTTGTCATTCCGGGGTTGTAGGCCGAGGAGCCTGCTTGTTTCGGATGATACGGAAGTATAGATGATTGACTTGCATACCCACTCGACTGCGTCCGACGGCACGCTGAGGCCCGAGGAGTTGGTGGAGCTGGCCGCCGAGCGCGGCCTGAGCGCGATGGCGCTGACCGACCACGACACGGTGGCCGGCATCCCGACGGCACTGGAGCGCGGCGAAGCCCGCGGGTTGCACATCATCCCGGGCGTCGAGCTGGGCATCCGCTGGGAGGGGGGCGGGAAGATGCACCTGCTGGGCTACTACGTGCGGCACCAGGATGGGGGCCTGGGGGAGCGCCTGGGCTGGCTTTGCGATCGGCGGCGGGAGCGCGCCCAGCGCATCGTCGAGAAGCTGAACGCGGCGGGAATTCAAATCTCCTTCGCCCAGGTGGAGGAAATCGCCAGCGGCCAATTCATCGGCCGGCCGCACTTGGCCCGGGCGCTGATGGAAGCCGGGGTCGTCTCCAATATGGGCGAAGCCTTCGGGCGGTTCCTCAATCCGGGGCGGCCGGGCTACGAAGACAAGGAGGAGCTCGGGCCCGAGGAGGCCATCAAGCTGTTGAAGTCGGTGGGGGCGGTGGCGGTGCTGGCCCACCCCCGCACGCTGAAGCTGGACGCGGCCGGGCTGGCCCGGTGCGTGGAGGAGTTGAAAAGCTACGGCCTGGACGGCCTGGAAGCCATCTGGAGCGGGCACAGCCGCGAACAAATGAGCGCGTACAAGACGCTGGCCAAGCAGATGAACCTGTTGGTCACCGGCGGGTCGGATTTCCACGGCGAGAACAAGCCCGACATCAAGCTGGGCAGCGGGCGAAGGAATAATGTCCAGGTGCCCGACTCGGTCCTCGAAGCCCTCCGCGAGCGGCGGACACCTCCTGCGCCAAGCGGAAGGTAGCGCGGGTTCTCCCCCCAAGCAGGAGTACCCGCGGCTTTTTTCTGCAAACCGCAGGTAGTTCGGTCGCTCCGCGCCCTCGCGTAACCTGCGCTACCTTTCATTGGGGAGATTGAGGGGGCTGCGGTCGGTTTCATTCCTCGGTTGACACCCGCGCAAGCCTCTCCTAAGGTGGGCAGTTTGGGCGGTGAGGTGCGGCGGCGCGGTCTGGCCGTGCGATGACTGCCGCAGGTCGAAAAAACTATGCGCTGGAGCCAACTGTTCATCCCCACGCTGCGCGAGGACCCGGCGGACGCCGAAGTGGCCAGCCACAAACTGCTGCTGCGCGCCGGCTACATCCGCCAGCTCGCCGCCGGGGTTTATTCCTACCTGTATCTCGGCCAGCGCTCGGCGCTGAAGATCATGCAGATCATCCGGGAGGAGATGGACCGCATCGGCGCCCAGGAATTTTACTTGCCGGCGATTCAGCCCGGGGAGTTGTGGAAGGCCACCGGGCGCTGGGATGAGATGGCGGCCACGATGTTCCAGTTGAAAGATCACAGCGGTCGCGACCTCTGCCTGGGAATGACCCACGAGGAGGTGATGACCGACATTGCCCGGCACGAGCTGCGCAGCTACCGGCAACTGCCGCAAATCTGGTACCAAATCCAGGTCAAGTTCCGCGACGAAGCCCGGCCCAAGTCCGGCCTGATGCGCCTGCGCCAGTTCCTGATGAAGGACTCCTACTCGTTCGACCTGGACGAGGCCGGGCTGGACACGAGCTACAAGAAGCACTACGACGCCTACTGCCGCATCTTCACCCGCTGTGGTTTGGATTACAAGATTGTCGAAGCCTACTCGGGCGCCATGGGCGGTTCGCAGTCCCACGAGTTCATGGTGGTCTCGCCGGCCGGCGAAGACCAGGTCGCCACCTGCGTGAAGGAGTGCGGCTACGCGGCCAACCTGGAGAAGGCCCGCGCCCGGGTCCAGCCGGTGAAGGACGACGAGGGCGACAGGTCGCCGGAGGTCTTTCCCACTCCCAACGTGCGCACCATCGAGGAGTTGGTTGCCTTCACCGGAGTCAAGCCCGAGTTCCTGATGAAGGCGCTGGTCTACGTCCTGCCCGCCGCGGACAAGCGAGAGCAGAAGGACCAGATGGTGCTGGCGCTGCTGCGCGGCGACCATCAGTTGAACGAGGCCAAGCTGGCCGACGCCCTGGGCGGGGTGACCTCTCGTCCTGCCCATCCCGAAGAAATTCGCCGGCAGTTCGGCGCCGAGCCGGGCTTCCTCGGCCCGCTGGGGCAGAAGGGAATTCGCCTCCTAGTGGATGAAGCCCTGCGCGGCCGGCGCAACCTGATCACCGGGGCGAACCGGAACGACCACCACGTCCGCCACGTCACCCCCGAGAAGGACTTCACCGGCGAGTACCACGACCTGCGCTTGGTGGCCGACGGCGACCCCTGCGCCCGCTGCGGCCGCCCCTTGACGGTGGCTTCCGCCATCGAGCTGGGCCACATCTTCAAACTGGGGCGGCGCTACGCCGAGGCTTTGGGCGCGCGGGTGCTCGACCGCGACGGCCGCGAAGTGACTTTGGTGATGGGCTCCTACGGCATCGGGGTCGAGCGCATCCTCACCGCCGCGGTCGAGCAGCACCACGACCAGGATGGCATCAAGCTCCCCCGCAGCATTGCTCCCTTCGAAGTGGTTGTGACCCCCACCAATCTGAATCAGGCGCCCATCCGCCAGGCCGCCGAGCAACTCTACGCCGAGCTGCGCCAGCAAGGCCTGGACGTCCTCTACGACGACCGCGACGAACGCGCCGGGGTGAAGTTCAAGGACGCCGACCTCATCGGCGTCCCCCTGCGCCTCACCCTGGGCAAGAAGACCGCCCAGGGTTTGGTCGAGCTCGGCCAGCGCTCGACAGGGGAGCGGGCCGATGCTAGAATCAGCGAAGCGGTGGGGTTGGTCAGGAGCCGTTATTGTGGCTAGTGGGGGCCGAAAGCCGTGTGAGGAGGCGCCCATGAACGCGCCAGGTGGCAGCAAGCTCAACCTTCTAATCGCGCTTACCATTGCGGCGGCCATCATCTTGGTCGCTGTCCGCATCGTACCTGTGTACGTCCAAAACTACCAATTTGAAGAGGCCATGCGCACTCGGGCAAAGTTCGCTAGCGTGGAGCGGAAATCTCCGGAGGCTGTCCGCACAGAGCTTCTTAAAGAGGCGCGGGAGCTGGGGTTGCCCGAGCCCCCCAAGCTCCGGCTCACCGTGGTCCCGGCCCCGGGGGGCGTGCGCATTTCCTCCCAGTACACCGTGCCGGTCGACCTCATCTTTTTCCAGCAGAATCTGAACTTTAGCTATAGGACGGAAACCTCCACTGCCTACTAGCTAGACGAGGCCTGTGGCCGTAAGAATCCGGATAGCGCGCCCCTCCTGGACCCGCCCCGTCGTCCGCTTCCTGCTCTTCTTCACCCTGGGGTTGTTCCTCGCGGGGGCGGGGGTGTTCGCCTACGTCTGGCACCACTTCTCCATCGTGATTGAGGCCCGTCTGAGCGGGGAGATTTTCGAGCACGCCTCCCGCCTCTACGCCACCCCCACCCCGCTCTCCGTGGGCGAGCCCATCACCCGGGAGGAGATTGCCGCCCAGCTCCGCGCCTTCGGCTACAGCGACCCCCCCGAACCGCCCTCCTCCTACGGGCGCTTTCGCCTCGTGGACCGCGGCATCGAAGTCCGGCCCGGTCCCGCCTCCCTGGTGGGGGAGGGCGAAGCCGTGCGCATCGAGCTGGCCCAGGGCCGCGTGGCCCGCATCATCTCCCTGCTCGACTCCCGCCCGCGGGAGTTTTGCTGGCTCGACCCCCGCCACATCACCAACCTGTTCGACAGTCGCCGCACCAAGCGCCGCCTGGTCACCTACGAAGACATCCCTCCCCACCTCATCCAGGCCGTGCTGGCGGCCGAGGACCGCCGCTTCTTCAACCACTCCGGCATCTCCGTGGTGGATGGCTTGCGGGCCCTCTGGTACGACGTTGGCCTCTGGCTGGGCTTGCGCCCGGGCTCCCGCCCGCAGGGAGCCAGCACCCTCAACATGCAACTGGCCCGCAGCTACTTCCTGGGCGGCGACCTCACCCTCTCTTGGAAGCGTAAAGCCACCGAGGCTTTCATCGCCCTCCAACTCGAGCGCCGCTTCAGCAAGCAGAAGATCTTCGAGCTCTACGCCAACGAGATCTACCTCGGCCAGCGCGGCAGCTTCACCATCCATGGCTTCGGCGAAGCCGCCCAGGCTTACTTCGATAAGGACATCTCCCGGTTGACCCTGCCGGAGTCCGCCTTCCTCGCCGGAATAATTCGCGGGCCCAACCGCTACAATCCCTACCGGCACCCGGAGCGCGCCCGCCGCCGCCGCAACTACATCCTCAGTGCCATGGCGGAAATCGAGTTCATCACCCCGGCCCGGGCCCGCCAGGCCGAGCAGGAGCCCCTCCAGCCCGCCCCCGCCAACGTGGAAGCCAGTGAAGCTCCCTACTTCGTAGACTTCGTCCGCGACACCCTGCTCCAGCACTATACCGACCAGGAGCTGGTCTCCCAGAGCTATCGCGTCTACACCACCCTCGATCCTCGCTTGCAGCAAGCGGCCGCCGACGCCATCCGGGAAGCCCTGCCGGAGGTGGACGCTCGCCTGCAAGAGCGCTTCCGCCGCCGCGGCCTCGAACCCCAGCAGGTCCAGGTCGCCCTGGTGGTTTTGGATCCTCACACCGGAGCCATCCGGGCTATGGTGGGCGGCCGCGACTACACTCGCAGCCAGTTGGACCGCGTCCTCGCTCACCGCCAGCCCGGCTCCGCTTTCAAACCCTTCGTCTATGCCGCCGCCTTCGCCACCGCCCTCAGCGAAGCCCCCGAGGAAGCTATCACGCCCATCACCACCGTGGTCGATGAGCCCACCACCTTTGAGTTCAACGGCCAGCCCTACGAGCCCTCCAACTTCGGCGAGAAGTTCTACGGCATCGTCACCGTGCGCGAGGCTCTCATTCGCTCCCTGAACGTGGCCACGGTCAAGGTGGCCGAGATGGCCGGCTACGACCGCGTCGCCCAGGTGGCGGTGGACGCCGGCTTGAATCCCCGCTTGCGGCCCACCCCCGCGGTTGCTCTGGGCGCGTATGACTCCACCCCCCTCGAGGTGGCGGGCGCCTATACCGTGTTCGCCAATAACGGCTCCCGCGTGGCCCCCACCTCCATCACCTACGTGCTCGACGCCAACGGCCAGGTGCTCCAGCACCACACGGTCGAGCCTCACCAGGTTCTCGACCCCCGGGTGGCCTACCTCGTCCTGGACCTCCTCCAGGACACCATCAACCGCGGCACCGGGGCCGGCGCCCGCGCCCGCGGCTTCACCGCCCCCGCCGCGGGCAAGACCGGCACCTCCCGCGACGGCTGGTTCGTGGGCTTTACCTCCACCTTGCTCTGCGTGGTTTGGGTGGGGTTCGACGATTACCGCGACCTCGGCCTGCCCGGCTCCTCGGCCGCGCTCCCCATTTGGACCGCCTTCATGAAGCGGGCTGTGGCCTTGCCCCCCTACGACCGCCTCCAGCCCTTCACCCCCCCGGAAGGCATCGTGGCGGTCCCCTTGGACCCGGAGACCTTGCAGATCGCCACCCCCGAGTGCCCTGAAGTGCGCACCGAAATCTTTATCGCCGGAACCGAGCCCACCGAGATGTGTCCCAAGCACCGCCCCTCGCTGATGCGGCGGGTCACCCGCTCCCTCTCCCGCGCGGTGGGCCTGGGAGGAGGCCGGAAGAAGAAGGAGCCCGAGCAGCAGAGCCTGCCCGCCTCCGATCCCGCGCCGCCTCGCCGCCGAAGGCAGGAGTAACCTATGGCCCGGGCCCGCTCGGCTGGCCTCTTGCTGGGGGTGCTCTTGGCCGCGCCCTTCCTGGGCGCGCAGGAGGCGCCCTACCTCACTGTCCTGCCCCGTCAGGAACAGGTGCGCCAACTCGAGCTTCGGGGCGACCTGGGCATGATTCGCAAGCGCTACCTGGAGGCCATCGACTACTACACCCGGGCCGTCGACCTCGACCCGGAAAACCCCGTCCTCTTGAACAAGCTGGGAATCGCCTACCACCAGCTCCACCGCCTGGACGACGCCCAGGAGTACTACGAGCGCGCCACCGAAGCCGATGAAAACTACGCCAACGCCTGGAATAACCTGGGCACCATCCGCTACGCCAAGGAGGACTACGGCAAGGCCATCCGCTACTACCGGCGCGCCTTACGCTTGAACCCCGCCCGGGCCTCCATCCGCTCCAATCTGGGCACCGCCTATTTCGCCCGCAAAGAGTATGAAGACGCCTTCCAGCAGTACCGCCTGGCTCTCTTGCTCGACGCCGAAGTCTTCGAGCACCACAGCCTCTTCGGCGTCCTGATGCAGGACACTACGGTGAAAGATCGCGCCCGTTTCTACTTCTTGGTGGCCAAGAGCTTTGCTTCCTTGGGTTATGTCGAAAAGTGCATCCACTACCTGCGGCGGGCGTTGGAGAACGGGTTCCCCCCCGAGGAGGCTTTGAACGACCCCGGCTTTGCCGTGGTGGCGGCCGACCCGCGCTTCCAGGCCGTGTTCGCCGAACCGCCCGCGCCCACCGACCGCTAGCTTGCCCGCTTCGCTCCCCCCGCCTGGCCGGGACTTGCCTCTCGCCGCTTCTGCTATAATGACCTTCGTCATGGGGTTCCGCCGGCCCACCCCGGGTTTTCTCAGCGCTTCCTTGCTCCTCCTTTTCCTTTGGGGGTTTCCCGCCCGCGCGCAGACGGTCCTGGTGCTGCCTTTCGAGAACGCCTCCCAGGCGACCGACCTGGACTGGGTGGGAGAAAGCTTTTCCGAGACCCTGAACCAGCGCCTGGGCGGCTTCGGGCACTTCGTGGTGCCTCGCGAGGATCGCCTGGAGGCATTGCAGCGCTTGGGCCTTCGCCACAACCTCACCCTGACCTATGCCAGTTCGTTCCGCTTGGCCGAAGAAGTGGGCGCCCGCTGGGTGGTCCTGGGGCGGTTTCGCCTGACCGTCGGCGAGCTGCAAGCCCAAGCCCGGGTGCTCGACCTTCGCGCCTTCACCCTCTCCCCCTGGCTGGAAGTCCGCGGCTCCTTCCACCGCCTGCTGGCGGTCCAAACCCGGCTGGCCTGGACCCTCCTCCGCCAGTTTGACCCCACTTTCCCCTTCAGCTTCCAGGCCTTCCAGCAGCGCTTCCCGCCCCGGGAATTGAGTGCTTTCGAAAGCTACGTGCGCGGTCTGCTGGCCTTCGACCCGGACCAGCAACTGCGCTACTTCCTGCAAGCGGCCCGCTCCGATCCTGCCTACCACGCTCCCGCTTTTGGCTTGGGCCGCCTCTACTTCGAACGGCAGGACTACTCCACTGCCGCCGGTTGGTTCGAGACCATTCCCAAAGACCACCCCCGCGCTCTCGATGCGCGCTTCTACCTCTCGCTCTGCCGGTACTTCGCCCAAGATTTCTCCGCCGCGGTGGATACCTTGGCCCCGGTGGCCGAGCAGCTCCCGGTGCGCCCGCTCTGGAACAACCTGGGGGTGTTTGCTTCCCGCGGGGGATCGCCCCAGGCCGCGGTCGACTCCTTCCACGCCGCCCTGGAAGGCGATCCCGACGATCCGGACATCTACTTCAACCTCGGTCTCCATTACCTGCGGCAGCAGAATTGGACCGACGCCCTCTGGGCGTTCGACGAGTGCTTGGCTTTGAATTCCCACGATCTCGAAGCCCACTTCTTGCGCTCTCGCGCCTTGCAGGGTCTGGGCCGCTCCCAGGAAGCCGAGCGGGCTCGCGAGCGCGCCGTCGGCGACAATCCCGCGCTGGCCCGTAGCTTGGAGCGGCACCCCCTGGAGCTCGACCGCCTCCAGGAAGACTTTCGCGCTCACTCGATTCGCTTCCAGCTCCGCCGCGCGGGCTCGGCCGCCGATCGCTCTTCTCGCCAGCGCCACGTGGCCCTTCACGTCGAGCGCGGCGAAGACCTGCTGGCCCGCGGCCAGCTCGAGGCGGCCCGCCTGGAATTCACCGAGGCCATCCTCTTGGATCCCGGTTCCTACCGGGCCCACTTCCTCTTGGCCGAGATTTACAATCGCCAGGGCCGCCTGGCCGACGCCATCTCCGAGCTGAAGGCTTCGCTCTGGAGTCAGGAAAGCGTCTCGGCCCGCCTCCGCCTGGCGGAACTCTACCTGCTCCAGAACCGTCCCGGGGAAGCCCGCGCGCAAGTGGCAGCTGCGCTGGCGCTCGACCCCACCAATCCCGACGCGCAGGCCTTGCAGACTCGCCTCGCGGATCTCGAACGCGCGGCCAAGACTGAAGGAGACCCCTCGCAATGAGACGCCCGCTGGCGCTGGCTTGGCTGCTGCCGCTCCTGCTCTCGCTGACCGGTGCTTCTTCGGCGACGGGGCCGAACCGGGTCGTGGAACTCCACCTGGACGATGAGATCATCCACAGCGTTTCCGCCGACTACGTGGCCGACGGCATCCGCTATGCGGAAAAAACCAACGCCGACGCTGTCCTCCTCCGCCTGCATACGCCCGGCGGGCTGAATGTTTCCATGCGCGAGATCGTCAACAGCATCACCAACTCCCGCGTCCCGGTAATCGTCTATGTGGCGCCCACCGGGGCCCGCGCCGCCTCCGCCGGCTTCTTCATCTTGATGGCCTCCGACCTGGCGGTCATGGCCCCGGGCACCACCACCGGCGCGGCTTCCCCCGTCGCCGCTACCGGCCAGGAGTTGCCGGAGACGATGAAGAAAAAGGTGTTCAGCGATGCGGCCGCCTTCTTGCGCAGCTACACCGGCAAACGCGGCCGCAACCCCGACGTGGCGGAACTGGCCGTCACCGAAGCCCGCTCCTTCACCGACCAGGAGGCGCTGGACGAGGGCCTGATCGACGCGGTGTGCGAATCCCGGGAGGACATCCTGGAACAGTTCGCCGGGCAGCCCGTCCAGCGCTTTGACGGCCGCACGGAAACCCTGGAGCTGGCCGGCGCCCAAGTGGAAATCCGGGAGATGACCGCCCGGCAGCGCTTCCTCAGCCGCATCATCGACCCCAACATCGCTTTTTTACTCTTTGTATTCGGCATCCTGGGGTTGTACATTGAGTTCAACCACCCGGGTCTGATCGTGCCCGGCGTGGGTGGCGGCATCAGCTTGATCTTGGCGCTGTTCGCCTTCCATCTGTTGCCGATAAACTATGCGGCGGTATTGTTGATCGTGCTCGCCCTCGCCCTCTTCATCCTGGAGGCGATGTACGTCAGCCACGGCGTCCTGGCCGCCGGCGGCGTGGCCGCCATGGTGCTGGGCGCGGTGATGCTGGTGGAATCGCCCCCCATCCCGGAGCTGCGGGTGGATTGGACCCTGGCTTTGGCAGTCGCCATCCCCTTTGCCGTCATTACCGTCATCCTGCTGCGTATGGTGGTCAGTTCCCGCCGCTGGAAGCCCGCCACCGGCCAGGAAGGCTTGGTCGGCCAGAAAGGCGAGGTCCGCCAGGAGATCGGCGACACGCGCAAAGGCCAGATCTTCGTGGCGGGCGAGTTGTGGCAGGCGATTGCCGACAATAAGATTCCCGTCGGCCAATCCGTGCGCGTAGTAGGGATGGAAGGCCTCACCCTGCGTGTTGAGCCGCTCGAGCCCACCTCGGCGGCTAGTTCCACTGTTGGAAAGGAGTAGCCATGCATTGGTTGATTCTGTTGGTCGTCTTGGTCATCTGGGGCTTGAACTGTGTGAAGATTCTGAGCGAATGGGAGCGGGGCGTTGTGCTGCGCTTGGGCCGCATGCGCCCGCAACCCCTGGGCCGCGGTTTGCAGTGGATTTGGTGGCCCATTGACAAGCTCTATCGCATCTCCCTGCGCATCATCACCCTGGACGTGCCCCCGCAGGACATCATTACTCGCGACAACGTCACGGTGCGCGTCAATGCCGTCGCCTACTTCAAGGTGATGGACCCGAACCGCTCCATCAACGTCATTGAGAACTACCTCTACGCCACCTCGCAGCTCGCCCAGCTCACTCTGCGCGACGTCCTCGGCCAGGTGGAGCTCGACGACCTGCTGGCCCGCCGCGAAAAAGTCAATACCCGCTTGCAGGAAATCCTCGACGAACAAACGGACCCCTGGGGCATCAAGGTCACCATGGTCCAGGTCAAGGCCGTTGACCTCCCGGCGGAGATGCAGCGCGCCATCGCCAAGCAGGCCGAGGCCGAACGCGAGCGCCGCGCCAAGATCATCCACGCCGAAGGCGAGTACCAGGCCGCCGAGCGCTTGGCCGGCGCCGCGGAAACCTTGAACAAGCAGCCCGTCTCCGTTCAGTTGCGCTACCTGCAGACCCTTACCGAAATTGGGTCCGAGCAGAACACCACTATCGTCTTCCCCATCCCCATCGACCTCCTTAGGGGGTGGATGGAGGCGAAGCCGCCAAAGTAGGGCAGGGAACTGCGGATGGCCAAAGGCAAAAAAGGCAGCCACTACGAGATGGTGCTGGAAGACCGGCACCTGCTGGGAGTCTTCTTCGCCGTCGTCCTGCTCTGTGCTCTTTTCTTCGCGCTCGGCTTCCGCCTGGGGGAAAACCAGGCTCACTCCCAGGCGGCCGTCTCCTCGCCGCCCCAGCCAGCGTCGGCGGAACAGCAAGCGCCGACACCCGAGGACCTGAGCTTCTATGACCGGGTGGAGAGCAAAGAGCCGCCCCAGTCGGCAAGCGAACCTTCCCAGCCCATCTATTTGCAGGTGGCCGCCTTCCTTCAGGAAGAGGAAGCCGGGCGCCTGGCCGACGAGTTGCGCCAGATGGGCTTCCCGCCCGTCGTTCAACCGCCGCAGGAGGACCGCTACTACCGCGTCCAGGTCGGCCCCTTCGAGAACACCGAGCTGGCGGAAGCGGCCCTCCGCCGCCTGCAGGCCCAGGGCTTCCGCGAGATCATCGTGAAGCGCTGAGGGTGGGTTTTTTGTCCGCGCTGCTGCGCCGCCCCCTCGTCTGCGCTCTCCTCACCGGCGCCCTCCTCATCCTCAGCTTTCCCCGGCCGCACCTGTATCTGCTCGCCTGGGTGGCTTTGGCCCCCTTGCTCGCCGTCTCCCTCCCGCGCCGTTCCCGCCGCCGGGTGTTCGCCTACGGCTACCTGGCCGGCGTGGTCTTCTTTGGCGGCACCTGTTACTGGGTCTACGGCGTGATGCGTATCTATGGGCACCTCTCGGTGGGCGCGGCCGGGACCGTGCTGGTGCTGTTCGTGCTCGTCCTGGCCCTCCAGTTCGGCCTGTTCTCCCTGATGGTGCGCGAGGTGGCGCAACGCTGGCAACTGGCAGCCTTGATGGTTTCCCCCTGCTTTTGGGTGGCGCTGGAGTGGTTGCGCACCTACGTTCCCTTCGGGGGGTTCCCCTGGAACCTGCTCGGCTACGCCCTGGCCCCGCAAGTGGGCTGGATTCAACCGGCCGCCTACACGGGTATCTACGGGGTTTCGTTCTTGGTGGTGGGAGTCAACGCTCTGGTAGCGGCCTGCTGGATTGCTCCCGCCTGGCGGCGCTTGACCCTGCTGGCGGTGGTCGCAGTGATTCTTGCCGGAACCGCGTTCTGGGGCCACCGCTGGCCGCCGGTCGCCCCCACCCGGCAGGCCGTCCTGGTGCAGACCAACTTGCCTCAACTGGAGGAGTTCGACCCCCGCTGGGTGGACCGTCACCCCGACGAAATGGCCCGGCTGGAGCAACTAACGCGGGAAGGGGCCCGGCGGCAAAAAGCCGGGCCTCCCGATTTGATCATCTGGCCCGAAATTCCGGTGTCACTCTACTTCCGCCAGGACCCGCGACTTCGCGCCCGCTTGTTGCAGCTCACCCAGGCCACCCGAAGCCACCTTCTGGTGGGCATCGTCGACTTCCAGCCCGGGGAAGGGGAGGAGCAGCACCCCACCAACAGCGCCGTGCTGCTTTCGCCCCAGGGCGGCTTCGTGGGCCAGTATGATAAGATTCATCTGGTGCCCTTTGGCGAGTACGTGCCGCTGGGTCGCTCGCTGGGCTGGCTGGGGTCGTTAACCCAGGAAGTCAGCGACTTCGTCCCCGGCCAGGACCAGGAGGTGCTGCCCGCCGGGGCGGAGCGCCTGGGCGTCCTCATCTGCTATGAGGCCATTTTTCCCGGCCTGACTCGAAGCTACATCGAGGGCGGCGCCGACGTTTTGGTGAACATTTCCAACGACGGCTGGTTCGGCCGTTCGGCGGCGCCGGCGCAGCACTTGAACATGGCCCGGGTGCGGGCCGTGGAGGCTCGGCGCTTCCTGCTCCGGGCCACCAACACCGGCATCACCGCGGTAGTGGACCCGCTGGGCCGCATCGTGGCTCGGGCGCCCAGCCACCAGCGCACGGTGCTCGTCGCCGGCTACGCCTCTCGCCGGGAGGTGACCTTCTATGCGCGGCACGGCGACTGGTTCGCCGCGCTCTGCGCCCTGCTCGGTTTGGCGGCCCTGGCTCGCAAATTCTGGATGGAGGCCACAGAGGTAATCGGCAATGGAGACGATCGAGGAACTGGAACGACGGTTTGAGCAGCTCCGTGCCCGCGCCGACGAGCTGCGGAGCTACCTTTGACCCCTCTCCCCTTCGGGCCCAGCTCGCGGACCTGGACAAGCAGCTGAACAAACCCGACCTCTGGAGCCAGCCGGAGACCGCCCAGCAGCTCCTCCAGCAGCGCAAGCACCTGCAACGGATGGTCGAAACCGAGCAGGCCCTGGCCCGGCAGCTCGCCGACATTGCTGCCCTCCTCGAACTCGGCCACGAAGGCGAGCCGGTGATCCCGGAACTGGCGGCGGAGCTCCAGCAGCTGCGCAACCACATCGAAGACGTGGAGACCGAAACCCTCCTCAGCGGGCCTCAGGACCACCGCAACGCCCTGGTCACCATCCACCCCGGGGCCGGCGGCACGGAGTCGCAGGACTGGGCAGAGGTGCTCCTGCGGATGTACCTCCGCTGGGCGGAGCGCAAAGGCTTCCGGACCACCATCACTGACATCCAGCCGGGCGACGAGGCGGGCATCAAGTCGGTCACCTTCGAGGTCCAGGGCGAGAACGCCGTGGGGCTGCTGTTGTCGGAGATCGGCGTGCACCGCCTGGTGCGCATCTCTCCCTTCGATGCCGCCGCCCGCCGGCATACCTCTTTTGCCTCCGTCTTCGTCACCCCGGAGGTGGACGACCAGATCAAGATCGACGTCCGGCCGGACGACCTCCGCATCGACACCTACCGCTCCAGCGGCCATGGCGGCCAGCATGTCAACGTCACCGATTCGGCCGTCCGCATCACCCACCTGCCCACCGGCATCGTCGCCCAGTGCCAGAACGAGCGCTCCCAGCACAAGAACCGCGACATGGCCATGAAGATCCTCCGCTCCCGCCTCTACCAGCACGAGCTGGAGAAAAGGATGGAGGCCGCCCGCAAGCTCGAGGAGTCCAAGGCCGACATCAGCTTCGGCAGCCAGATCCGCTCCTACGTCCTCCACCCCTACAAGCTGGTCAAGGATCACCGCACCAAGCTGGAGAAAGGCGACGTGGACTCCGTGCTCGACGGCGCCCTCGACCCCTTCATCCGCGCCTACCTCATTGCCCGCCGCGACGGCCAGGTGCCTTCGCCCTACCCGATGGAGGCAACTCCGGAGAAGAAGTCCTAGAAGCTATTGCATAGCTTCTGCATGGCGGGTCAGGGCTCCTGTCCTGCCTGCCCTGAGCCCGCACAGCGGGGCGAAGGGAGCGAAGCCGAAGGATCAGCCCTGACATCGAAAGCCCAAGAAAAATAGGGGCTGTAGCCCCTGAGGCCTCATTGCCAAGAAATCATGCAACGGGATTATTTACTTGATACAAGACAAAGAATCCACTGTTATAGTCTGCCCAAATGGACGGAGGGGCAGATATGCTGCGGATTTTTCTCGATTACCTGTACGCCACCTTCTGGCATTGGTGGCTTCTAATTGCTTTCGGGCTGGCAGCGGTGATTGATTTGTACGAAAGAGCCACCGGCAAGTCGCTTCATATACCGGTGCGGGTAAAGTATGTAGTTCTAATCTTGCTGCTAATCTTAGCGCCGTTCTTAGCATATCACGACTTGAGACTTGAACTAGATGTGGAACGAGAGCAAAAAATTCACGCCCAAGGTCAAGTAGAAAGATTGCAAGGTGAACTTGCAGTTAAAAACGAGACAATCACCACCCTTCGAGATCAAGTGGCTGAACTGGTTTCTCGACCACCACAGATTCAGATTCCGCCAAGCTGAATCCAGATAGTACGGGTTCCAGATATAGAACAAGCGCTTGTATTGACGCCCAGCCAAGCCAGCGCGCTATCGAGCGCTTTGCGTAGGTTTTCCGGACAAAAGGTTTCTCTGTTTTTGCACAACGCAACGCCGGAAACAGACAGTTTTGCCAATGCGCTAAAAACAGCAATGGAACGAGCCGGACTAACAGTCAGCGTACAAAGAGGAACGATTTTCGGAGTGGTTCCCCACGGCATTTCTATGAAAATTGGCGAAGCGCGAATGGACATAGCAAATGTAGTCTCTGACATGTTGATAAACTTCGGTGTAGCTGAGACGCCAATCAGAGCAAAAAAGGCCAGCGAACGAGATGTATTTGAGATTAGAATTGCGCCTTAAATTTGCAGCGGAGGGGGCGGGATTCGAACCCGCGTACCGCGTAGGCGAAAGCTCGCTTGCCCTGAGCGAAGCCCCGACGCCAGTCGGGGCGAAGTCGAAGGGCTTGTCCTGAGCGAAGCCGAAGGATCGCCCGCCGCGACGGCCAGGTGCCTTCGCCCTACCCCATGGAAGCCACCCCGGAGAAGAAGTCTTAGTCAGCGGCGTGGCTCCCCGCGGTTGTGCCCGCCGGGGCTCCCGAGGTGGGTGCGGAGGTGTCGGGAGCACCCCGTTTTTGGCCTCTGGCAGGCCCGGATACGCCGTATACAGGAC